>JBBIVT010000076.1:6754-11493 GCA_037439565.1 Acidobacteriota bacterium
TGCCCTCGGCCGCACCGTACGGAGCCAGATCCTCGGAAAAACGCAGCAGCAATTTGCGTCCGAGATCGGTGTGGGCGATCTCGCGCCCACGAAACTGCACCACCGCCTTCACGCGATTCCCTTCCTTCAGGAATCGAATCGCGTGATTTTTCTTAAATTCGTAATCGTGATCATCGGTGTTGGGGCGGAACTTCAGCTCCTTCACCTGGATGATGTGCTGCTTGCGCTTGGCTTCGTGCTGCTTCTTCTTATTTTCGTACTGCCACTGCCCATAATCCATCGCCTTGGCCACGGGAGGCTCCGCGGTGGGTGCGATCAGAATGAGGTCAAGCCCAAGTTCCTGGGCCTTGCGAATGGCGGCAGGGGTGGGCATCACCTCCACTGTTCCATCGGGAAATACCGCGCGGACTTCCCGCGCGCGAATCGCTTCGTTCACGTTCTCCCTGATCCTCGGCCGGCGGGGCGCAAATCCTCGTGGATTCATCGGCGAATAAGCCCAAAAACAAGCGAACAAGTAACCATGGTCCAATGGTACCAGATTTAAAACGACGGACGAAGAGCCAAAATCCCGGTTTTTCGCGCGTACAATATCAGTGAGGAGTTAACTAGGACCATGCGCCCAATCGTAACCTTAATGGCTTTGCTCGCGACCCTGCTTCCGTCCACTGCCTTTGGGCAGGCGAAGAAGCGGATCGCCATCATGGACTTCGACTATGCCACCGTACAAACGGTTGCGGCTGGTATCTTCGGCACCAACGTCGACATCGGCAAAGGGATCGCGGACCTGATGGTGGACCGGTTGGTGAACGACGGAACCTACTCTGTAATCGAGCGCAAGGCGCTCGACAAGCTCATCGCCGAGCAGAATTTTTCCAACAGCGACCGCGCCGATCCGTCGAGCGCAGCCCGCATCGGTAAACTGTTGGGCGTGAACGCGATCGTGGTTGGCAGCATTACCCAGTTCGGACGCGACGATAAGCACATCGGCATTGGCGGCTCGGCGATCGGTGGCATCACTGGACGCTATGGCCTTGGAGGAATCGGCAAAAAAGAGGCCAAGGCCGTGGTGCAGATCAGTGCCCGCCTGGTGAACGTGGAGACGGGCGAGATTCTGGCGGTCGCCGAAGGAAAGGGCGAATCGGAGCGCTCCGGCACGTCGCTGATCGGCAGCGGCGGAAACTGGAACGATGCCGGCAGCGGCGGGATCAACATGGGCAGCTCGAACTTCGCCAACACGATTTTAGGCGAGGCTGTGAATAAGGCCGTAACCCAGGCGGCGACGCAGCTCGACGAGAGCGCCGCGAAATTGCCAACGGTGGTGATGAAAGTGGATGGCTTGGTGGCCGACGTCAACGGAGCGACCCTGGTGCTGAATGTCGGCACCAATGTGGGCGTCCAGGTGGGCGATCATTTGCAGGTTCTGCGGACCGGGCGCGAGATCAAGGATCCGGCCACGGGGAAGGTGCTGCGCCGCACCGATACGCCCTTGGGCGAAGTGGTGATCACCGAATCGGAAAGCGGGTCCTCGGTGGGCACGTTTACCGGCAACGCCGCGCCCAAAGTGGGCGATCACGTCAAGAAGTAAAAGAAGTAAGAAACGTTACCGCTCGGGAGGCGACCCATGAACATCGGCGATCGTGTCGGCGACTACGAGATCGTGGCGATTCTCGGCAAGGGCGGCATGGGCGAGGTGTACAAAGTCCGCAACGTCCTGTCGGAGCGCATTGAGGCGATGAAGGTGTTGCTGCCCGACGTGGTTTCGAGCGCCACCGCGGAGGGAAGCAGCGGCACGCCTCTCGCCGAACGGTTTCAACGGGAAATCAAGGTGCAGGCGACGCTCGATCACCCCAACATCGCCAAGCTCTACACCGCCCTGACGTATTCCAATCAATTGTTGATGGTGATGGAGTACGTCGAAGGCGAGTCCATTGAGAAAATCCTCACCAGCGGGGTCCTTTCCGTTCGCGACGCGGTTGCATACGCGGCACAGGTTCTGGACGCTCTCGGCTACGCTCATGGGCGCGGCGTCGTGCATCGGGACATCAAGCCCGCCAACATCATGCGGACAGCGTCGGGACAGGTGAAACTGCTCGACTTCGGCATCGCCCGAATGAAGAAGGACCGCTCGCTGACTGAGGCCGGGCACGCCGTAGGTTCCCTCTACTACATGTCGCCGGAGCAGATCAAAGGATCCGAGCCGGATCCGCGCTCCGATCTCTATTCCCTGGGCGTGACGCTGTACGAGATGGTCACCGGGCGGCGGCCGTTCCAGGGCGACAGTGAATACTCGGTGATGGTGGCGCATCTGGAACAGACGCCCATGGCTCCGGTGGAAATTGTGCCGGGCGTACCGCACGCCTTGAGCGACATTATCGTCATGTCGATGGCGAAGGATCCGGCACAGCGGTTTCAGACGGCGCAGGCGTTTGCCGGCGCGCTCCGCAGCATGGCGCTGGCGGGAGCATCGCCCGCTCCTCCGGCGACGCACACCATGATCGCTCCGCCGCCGCTGCCGCCTCCTCTCTCACCGCCGCAGTTCGCGCCTGCGCCCGCGCCGGTGGTGGCAGCGCCCGCGCCAAAGCCATCCAGCCGCCGCGGATTGTACATGGCGCTCGGCTCGATCGCGACGCTCGCGGTGCTGGCCGCCGCCGTCATCGAAGTTCCGAAATTTCTGCGCGCCCGCGCGGGCAGCGAGGCTCCTGCCGCGCAACAGGCCGTGGCACAGACTCCGGCTCCACAGCCGGTTGCGCCTGCCACGGTCGAAACAACTCCCGTGCCAGCGCCCGCCACTCCGGTCGAACAGCCTGCCCCGGTCGAGACGCATCCGGCTGCCGCGGCCGCGCCCGTACGAAAGACCATGCCCGCGCCCGCGCCAACCCAAACCGTGCGCGAGCCTCAGCCAAGCGGCCGGTTCGATCCGCTTCCTCCTCCGCCCGCGCCCGCGGTGCAACCTCCCATTCGTCAGGCGGCTCCGCAGCCGTCGCCTGAGCTCAAGAACCTGCGCGATGAATTCGATCAACTGGGGATTCGCGCGGACGCCGTGAAATCCGGGTTGCGGTCCATCGAGCAGCAGATGGCGCAGCAAGGCTTGGGATTGCGCGGAGATATCAAGGCCACCGAAGGACGCATGGATTATCTGATGAATCAAACCATGACGTCCTTACAGAGCGGAGACGTGGACGGCGCCAGGAGTTCGCTCCAGAAAGCGACCCTCGCGGTGGAGGCGCTGGAGAAATTTCTGGGCCGATAGCGGCGGTCCGGTTTATCGGGCGATTCCCGCACTGCCATGCCGGATTCTAGCGCCGCCGCCGCCACTCGAAAAGCATCACTCCCGCCGCCACGCTGACATTCAGCGACGCCACTCCGCCCGACTGCATCGGAATGCGGACCAGAAAATCGCAGTGTCTGGCGACGTGCTCGTGAAGGCCCTTTCCTTCGCCGCCGAGAACGATGGCGGTGGGCGCGGTGAACTCCACCTGATCGTAGAGATGCTCGCCGCGCTCGTCCAGGCCGTAGATCCAGTAGCCGTTTTCCTTCAACGCCTCCAGGGAACGGTTAATATTGGTCACGCGAACCACAGGAATATGGGCCAGGGCTCCCGCAGCAGCGCGCGCCACCACGTCCGTCAAGCCCGTCGCGCGGCGTTCCGGGATGATCACGGCGGAGGCTCCGGCAGCGTGCGCGGTACGTACGATCGCCCCCAGGTTATGCGGATCCTCCACGCCGTCGAGCACCACGTGCATGCCCTTCGCTGCCATTGTCTCCTCGAGGGTGGCATAGCGTTCCGCCGCGCCAAAGGCGACCACGCCCTGATGGGATACGCCGGAGGAAGCCCGGTCGAGCATTTCGCGCGGCTCAAAGCGCACCGGCACGCGGCGTTCGCGCGCCATTTCCAGGATCTCCTGAATGCGGGGCCCGGACGATCCCTTGGCGATTAAAATACGGTCGAGTGGCCGCCCAGCCCGTAGAGCTTCCCGGACGGGATGGATTCCTGACAGCGGGGACATTATGATAAGGGTACTCTCTCATGAGCGCGCCCGAAAACACCGCCGCCCCGATCCCGGCCCAGGAAATCCCGGATAAGCTCTACTTCCGCATCGGCGAAGTGGCGCGCCTGGCGGGTATCAAGCCGTACGTGCTGCGTTTTTGGGAGACGGAGTTTCCGTCGCTGGGTCCGAAGAAATCCGGCACCGGCCACCGCCTCTATCGCCGCAAGGAGGTGGAGATGGTGCTGGAGATCAAGCGGCTGCTGTACGAAAAGCGCTTCACCATCGAAGGCGCGCGGAAATTTCTGGAGACGCGCGGTAAGACCGAAGCGGCGCGCCCGGCCAAATCAGCCAAGCCCGTGAAGCAGGCGCAGGCGGAGTTGTTCGCCTCCGCGCTTTCGCCGGCTGCGGACTCGCTGCTCGAAAATATCCGCAAGGAATTGCGCCAACTTGCCGACATGCTGAAGTAGAGGCGATCCTCGCCCGCCGGCGAACCCCGCTCAAATAATTCCCCTCCCATCCGATAAGAGCATCAGGGTGTCGAAGTGGCATGATCCGTCTGACGCGAATCAATCATATTCCCCTGGTTCTCAATGCCGATCTGATTGAGCATATTGAGGCGACGCCGGATACCGTGATCAGCCTGACCAACGGCCAGAAGTTCGTGGTCCTGGAGTCGACGGATGACGTGATTCGTAAAGTGGTCGAATTCCGGCAGGAAATCTCGAGCGGCGCGCCCGCTCGCGAGTGAGG
>JBBIVT010000076.1:11593-22091 GCA_037439565.1 Acidobacteriota bacterium
AAGTGGTCGAATTCCGGCAGGAAATCTCGAGCGGCGCGCCCGCTCGCGAGTGAGGGACAGCACGGGGACTATGGCCGAGCCAGCGCAATCCGCGGAGACGGCGGCGAAACCCGGGAAACCGCAGGGTGCGCCGGACATTGTCACGTTCGCGGGCCTTCTCGTCGCCTTGGGAGGGATCCTCGGTGGTCTCCTCAAGGAAGGCGGCAAGATCGGGGACGTGGCGCAGTTCACCGCCGCGATGATCGTGTTGGGCGGGACCAGCGGCGCGGTGATGGTGTCGATGCCTCTTAGGACTCTGACGGGCGGGATCAAGCGTTTCAAGGGAGTCTTCCTCGACCCAAAAGTAGACTTCGAGAGCGTGATGGAGGAAGTGATCGGCTTCGCAACGAAGGCGCGTAAGAACGGACTGGTTTCGCTGGAGCAGGAAGCGTTTGGGATCGAGAATCCGTTTCTCAAAAAGGCGTTGACCCTGGCCGTGGACGGAACCGACCTGCAGGAGATCCGCAAGATGCTGGAGTTGGAGATCGCGCTTGAGGAGCAGCACGGCGAGGCGGAGGCGAAAGTATTCGAGTGCGCCGGCGGATACGCGCCCACGGTGGGCATCATCGGCGCGGTGATGGGTCTGATTCAAGTGATGAAGAATCTGGCCAACATCGATGAGGTGGGCCACGGCATCGCGGTGTCGTTCGTGGCAACGGTGTACGGCGTGGGCCTGGCGAACCTTTTCCTGCTGCCGTCGGCGTCGAAGATCAAGGCCCGGCTGCACGATGAGACGCACCGCAAGGAAATGATCCTGGAAGGAGTGGCGGGCATTGTAGAGGGATTGAACCCGAAGCTGATCCGCTCCAAGCTCGAATCCTATTTGCCCCATCCTCACAGCCAGGAAAAAAAGAAAACAGAGAAACCGAAGGGCTCCGAGGCGCCCGCGCGGGCGAAGGCGTAGGATGGCCCGTCGAAAACGAGCTCCGGAGCAGGAGAATCATGAACGTTGGCTGGTATCCTACGCCGACTTCATCACGCTGCTGTTCGCCTTTTTCGTGGTGATGTTCGCTACATCCCAGGCGGATAAGGGAAAAGCCCAGCAGGTCTCCGACTCGGTGAAGCGCGCACTGGAGGGCGAGAAGATGTCCTCGGTTGTCGCGGCGATTCTCGGCGGCACTGTCACCGATAAAGGGCAGGGAAACGCACAGATGAAAGGCCCGGGCGGCGCTCGCGCCCAAACCGACGACGCCAAAGACCAAAAGCTGGCCGAACTGCTGCCGTCGTTGAAGTATCTCTCCGAGGCGCTGAAGAAGGAAATCGACGCGGGACAGATCCAGATCAGCATGCAGGCGCGCGGGCTGGTGGTGAGCTTCAATCAGGCGGCCCTGTTCCCTCCGGGCGGGGACGTGATTTCCCCTGAAGCTTACGACGGCCTGGAGAAGGTGGCCACGGCGCTGTCGAAGATGCCCAACCCGGTGCGTCTGGAGGGCCACACCGACTCGACCCCCATCAGCACGCCCCGATTCCATAGCAACTGGGAGTTGTCCTCGGCGCGCAGCATCGCCATCATGGAGCTGTTGTCGAAGAAGTACGGCATCGACCGCAGCCGCTTGTCGATCGCCGGCTATGCCGATACGGCTCCGGCGGCATCGAATGAGACCGAGGAAGGCCGCGCCCGCAACCGCCGCGCCGACATTGTGATCCTGAATGAACAGGGAGTGATCGCGGAGCCGGCAAAGCGGTAGTCTCTCAATTCGCGAGCAATTCCGTTACATACTGTTTCCACAACTTGGCGACCGAGTGCGTCCCGTGCCCTCGCGTTTCATCGCTGATCGGGATCAGAACATACCGCCCGCGCTTCACGCGCTGGATCTCGCGCTCCAGGATGCCCAATTCCGGCGGATTCACCTGATCGTCGGCCGAGTTCACCGCGATCAGCCGGGCCTGGATTTTCTCCAGCTCCGGCGAGGGGTTGTAATCGGTGGACGATTCGAACTGGTACAGCATGTCGTTGGCGTCGGTTCGTGCCGCCCGCTCCTTGATGCGGTCGAAAGCCTCATCGGCCTGGGCGCGGGTAGGCGACTGCTTCAGCATCTGCAACGGGCTCGACGTCATCATAGTCAACCCGTACTGCGCGCTGGTCAGGCCGTGGACGGGAGGTTTTTCATAGTCTCCGTTTTTCCAGTCGGGATCGTCGCGGATTGAGTCGATCACCATGCGGCGCAGCATGCGGTTTCGCCCGGCGATCTCCACCGGCGCGCTGGCCAGAGGCATCAGCGCGTCCATGAAACCGGGATACATCTCGCCGAACACCCAGGAATGCATTGCTCCCATGGACGTCCCCATGATCAGGCGCATGTGGCGGATCTTCAGGTGTTCCGTCAGCAGGCGGTAATCGGCGGCGACCATATCGTGATAGCAATAGTGCGGGAAATGCGCCCGCATCCCGTCGCTCGGCTTTGACGATTTGCCGTGCCCGATGCCGTCTGGCAGAACAAGAAAATATTTGGTTGCGTCCAGCGGTTGTCCGGGGCCGAAGAGCTCTCCTCCGAAGCCGGCTGAGAGGAATCCGCGGCCGGAGCCGCCGGTGCCGTGCATGATCAGCACCGCGGGATTGGCGGGGTCGCCGACGGTTGTATAGTGGATCCTCAACTCAGCCAGCGTTTCCCCGTCATGGAAATGGAAATCGCGGATGGTGAAGTCGCCTTCGGCGGGATTCGGGAAATCGGCGGCGCAGGCCAGCGAAGCCAGAAACGGCAAGAGCACGAAAACTCGCATGATCGATTATCTCGCTAGAATGAGTACGATGATCGCAAAGGTCCGCAAAGCGGTATTTCCGGCAGCCGGGCTGGGAACCAGATTTCTTCCGGCAACCAAGGCGCAGCCCAAGGAAATGCTGCCCCTGGTGGACAAGCCCCTCATTCAATACGGCGTCGAGGAGGCCATCCATTCCGGCTTGAAGAACATGATCATCGTCACCGGCCGGGGCAAGGTGGCGATTGAAGATCATTTCGACGTCAGCTTTGAGCTGGAACATCTTTTGGAAACGCGCGGCAAAAAGGAGCTTCTCGCCACCGTTCGCAGCGTCTCGGACCTGATCGACGTCGCTTATGTTCGCCAGAAGGAGGCGCTCGGGTTGGGGCACGCCGTGCTGCGCGCTCAGGAATTGGTGGGGCATGAGCCGTTCGCGGTCATTCTTTCCGACGACGTGATCGACGCCGAGGTGCCCTGCCTGCGTCAACTGCTCGACGTCTACGAATTCTACGGCGCGCCGGTGGTGGCGCTGATGGAAGTGCCTAAGGATCAGATCTCGCAGTATGGCGTCGTGGACGCCGAACCCGTTTCGCATAACGGCGGACGCGACCGTCTGTATCGCATCCGCAACATGGTGGAGAAACCGAAAGCGGCCGACGCGCCCTCGAATCTGGCCATCATTGGACGCTACGTGCTCACGCCGGAGGTTTTTCAATCCCTCCACGCGATCGAGCCGGGCGCGGGCGGCGAAATCCAATTGACCGACGGTTTGAAGCATATGCTGCGCAGCCGGCCCATCTACGGCTACCGTTTCGAGGGCAATCGCTATGACGCGGGCGACAAGCTCGGTTTCCTGAAAGCGACGGTCGAGTTTGCGCTGAAGCGCCGGGACCTGGGCGCGGACTTCCGGAAATATCTGAAATCTCTCACGCTATGATCACTCGCCGGGGATTTGTTGCCATCGCTCCGCTGCTCCAGACCGCGCTGGCGGCCGCCGATAACGGTCCACGCCTGGGCGTGGACCTGTTCAGCGTCCGAAGCCAGAAGTGGACGCCGTTTGAATCGCTTGATTACTGTGCCCACCTGGGGGCCAGGCTGGTGCATTTTTCCGAATTGCAGTATCTTGGTTCGCTCGACGAGACGAACCTGCGGCGCGTGAAGGAGCACGCGGCGACGCTTGGCGTTGCGATCGAGGTTGGCACCCGCACCTGCTGCCCGACGTCAAAAGCCTTCGATCCCAAGCTCGGTTCAGGCGAGGAGCAGATGATGCGCGCGGCTCAGGCGGCGCACCTTACCGGATCGCCCATCGTCAGGACGTTCATGGGCACGCTCGCCGACCGTGATCCTATCGAGCGCCATATGGAGGCGATGGCCGCGCTGCTCAAGAGCGTGCGGCCGCGCCTGATGGACCTGGGGCTGAAGGTGGCCATCGAAAATCACGCCGGCGATATGCAGGCGCGGGAGCTGAAGTCGCTGGTGGAGGCCGCGGGCAAGGATTACGTCGGCGTCTGTCTCGATTCCGGGAACCCGTTGTGGGCGCTGGAGGATCCTCATCTCACGCTGGAGACGCTCTACCCTTACGTCCTGACGACGCATTGCCGCGATACGGCCGTGTGGCGCGTCCCCGAAGGCGCGGCGGTGGCCTGGGTGCGCATGGGCGACGGAAACGTCGGCATTCGCGAATACATCTCGCGCCTGCGGCAGTTGCGGCCGGACCTGCCGGTGACTCTCGAAATCATCGTCACCAACGCGCGCGTGTTTCCGTATTACGACGCGAAGTTCTGGGAACCCTACAGGAACCAGCCGGCTTGGGAGTTTGAGCGGTTCGTGAAAATCGCCGAAACGGGACACCCGCGGGAGCCTCTGCCGCAACTTAAGGGCGATGCCGCGCTCCTTCGGGAACGCCAGGATCTGGAAGAAAGCTTCACCTTCACAAGGAATTTACTCAACGTATGAGCCTCCTCAAAGACAAAGTCGCGATCGTTACGGGAGCGTCCCGGGGCATCGGCCGCTCCATCGCCGAAGTTTTTGCGCGCGAAGGCGCGCGGGTCGTCATTTGCGGGCGCAAGCAGGAAACGCTCGATCAGGTGGCCGCCGAAATCGGCCCTGCCGTGAAGCCTGTGGCCTGCCATGTGGGCAAGCCGGCGGACATTGAGGCGATGGTGGCGGCCACGATGAAGGAATTCGGCCGCATCGACGTCCTGGTGAACAACGCTGCCACGAACATCGCACAGGGTCCCGTCCTCGAAATGGATGAAGGCCAGTTCGACAAGATGGTGGAGGTGAACCTCAAGAGCACGTTCCGGCTGATGAAGCTCATCGCGCCGGGAATGTGCGAGCGCGGCAGCGGGTCCATCGTCAATATCGCGTCGATCGCCGGTCTTAAGCCGCAATTTCACGGCATGCTGTACAGCATGACCAAGGCCGCGCTGATCATGATGACGCAATCCTACGCGGTGGAGCTGGGGCCCAAAGGCGTGCGCGTCAACGCCATCGCGCCGGGGCTGATCCAGACCGTTCTCAGCGAGTATTACTGGAAAGATCCGGGCAGGCTCGATAAGCAGGTGGGGCATCAACCCGTGAGGCATCTCGGCCAACCCGTTGAGATCGCCGAAATCGCCCTGATGCTGGCCAGCGGCCGCAGCTCCTACATGACCGGACAGACCATCGTCGTCGACGGCGGATACTTGTTATCGTCGATGTAGATGAAGCTCGCGCTCTTCGCTCTCCTGCTCCTGCCCGCTCTGCGCGCCGCGGAACTCGTCACCGCGGTGAAGCAGGCGCTGGCCGCAAACAACACCGCCGCTGCCATGGAAATGATGCGTTCCTACCGGACCGCGAAGGGCGTGACGCCGGAATCGGTGGAGGCGCTCAGTTGGATCGCGCGCGCCGAGTTGGCGCACAAGAACGCCGTCCAGGCTGATAAGCTCGCGCAGGAAACCTACAAGCTCGCGGTGGAGCAGACCAGGATTTACCCCCTGGCGCGGACGCCCAGCCTGCAGATCGCGCTGGGGGCGGCGATCGAAGTGGAAGCCAACGTCATGGTGGCGCGCGGGCAACGCAGCGAAGCGATCGTCTATTTGCAGGATCAATTGAAAACCTACTACGCCACGTCCTTCCGTGTGCGCATTCAGAAAAATTTGAACCTCCTGAGCCTGGAAGGGAAGCGCGCTCCTGCGCTGGAAGGCGCGTTGATTCCCGCCGGCAAGCCGGTGATGCTGTTCTTCTGGGCGCACTGGTGCAGCGACTGCAAGTATGAAGGTCCCATCATCGCCCGGGTTCGGGAGGAGTTCGCGCCGAAGGGTTTCACCGTGATCACGCCGACCCAGAAATATGGATTCATCGGAAAGGGAGACGAGGCTGCTCCAGAACTGGAGCTGCGCTATATCGACGCGGTGCGGCGCCAGTACTATCCGATGTTACTGGACGCGGTAGCGCCGGTAAATGAGGAAAACTTCAATAAATACGGGGCCAGCACAACTCCAACGCTGGTGCTGATCGATCGCGGAGGGATTGTACGGCTCTATCACCCGGGCGTTCTCACCTACGACGAACTGCGCGCGAAAGTCGCCGCGCTGTGCCGCTGAGAGCGTGCCCGTAAAAAAGAAACGGCCCCGATTTCTCGGGGCCGATCGATCGAACTCGAATACGCTGCTGACTACTTCTTCTTCTTCGGAGCAGCCTTTTTCTTCGCAGGCGCTTTCTTCTTGGTTGCGTTCAACATTGAGTGATTCTCCCTTACATCAAAATTTCGCGATCTCCGAGGAGAACGCGGTTGTGTCCCCTTTATAAGGTGGTTTCGAATCAAAGTCAAGAAAAAAATGCATACGCCCGGACCGGGGGAACGCCGCAAAATCTTAAAAACGCAATCATGTAAAATTGTTTTAGTGTTTCCGAGGCCTATTCATGCGGGTCCGGTGTTGTTCGTGCTGATGCTCGCGTCGTCTCTCGTCCTCTTAACCGGCTGTGCGAAAAAAACCGCGGCGCATGCGCCCACGGCGGTGAAGCCGGCGCGCATCGGCGAAACGGAAACGGGAATCGCGAGCTGGTACGGCATCCCCTACGACGGACGCCGCGCCGCGGACGGAGAAATTTTCGACATGAGGCAACTCACCGCCGCGCATCGCTCGCTTCCGTTCGACACGTGGGTGGAGGTGACAAATCTCGAAAACAAAAAGAAGGTCGACGTGCGCATCACCGATCGCGGACCGTTCATCAAGGGCCGCATCATCGATCTATCCCTCGCCGCCGCCCGGGAGATCGACATGGTGCAGGCCGGAATCGTGCGGGTGAAGATCAAAGTGATTCGCAAACCTCCGGTCTCAATTGACGGCGATAAGAATATGCCGCAGTGAGGTGGCGACGCACGGTCTCGCGCGCCGCGTTCCCGCCTTTATAAAAGGTTGTTGCACCCACCCCCCCAATTTGGGGGGTGCCTATCACCCACATCGGACTTACCCCCACTCTCCCTAGAGGGGACTTGAGGAAGTTGCAAATCGATCGTAGAGTTTATCTTTGTCCAACACACTCTATCTAAAAGACGCCGATTTGGCGTCCAGAATCGGGACCGGGACCAGGATGATTCCAAATCACGACGAATCCAGACATGTTCTTGTGGGGCAATCGCCTCGCGCGCGCCAGGTATTGCGGATGGTGGACAAACTGGGGCGCTGCCGGTGGCCCGCGCTGCTGCTCGGCGAGACCGGAACCGGCAAGGAAGTGGTTTCCCGTCTGATCCATAGCAAGAATCCGCAGGGTCCGTTCGTGACCATCGACTGCTCCTCAATGGTAGGTCCGCTGATGGAAAGCGAACTGTTCGGCCACGTCAAAGGCGCGTTCACGGGCGCGGCCAACACCAAGATGGGGCTGATCGAAGCGGCCAACGGCGGAACAGCGTTCTTCGATGAAATCGGCGAGCTTCCTTTGGACCTGCAGGCCAAGCTGCTGCGCGTGTTGCAGGAAAAGGAATTTCGGCCCATCGGGTCGCTGGCCACACGGCGCTCGGATTTCCGGATCATCGCGGCCACGAATCGCGACCTGGCCAAGGAAGTGGAAAAAGGAACGTTCCGCCGCGATCTGTACTTCCGCCTGAACGTCATCAACATCCGTCTCTCGCCGCTGCGGGAGCGCAAGGAAGACATTCCGGAACTGATCAACCATTTCCTGTCGCGCGTCGGCGGCAACTACACGCTGACCGCGGAGGCCATGGAAGTGATGCTCGGCTACGATTGGCCGGGCAATATACGGGAACTGGAAAACTGCGTCCAGCACATGGTGGCGGTCAATTCCGGTCCTTTGCTGCACGCCGCCGATCTGCCGTCGAACCTGCAGAATCATCTGCTGCAGAAAAAGACGCAGTATCTGACGGCGAAGGCATCCAGTTGGGGCGCTCCCGTGTCCTCGGCCGCTCCCGTAGAGTTGCCCGAAGTTAGCTTCGAAACGCCCGCCCCGATGCAGGCTGCGCCGATCATCCCTCTGATGGAACTGGAGCGGAGAGCCATCATGAACGCGCTCGACTACACCAAGGGAGATCGAGCGGTGGCCGCGCATCTGCTGGGAATCGGACGCACGACGTTGTACCGGAAGTTGAAGGAGTATCAGTTGGCGGTGTAAGGGACGGAGGACGTCAGAACTGAGATTCAGTCCGCCCCTCCCGCGAGAGGCCGAACTCCGCACTTAATCAAATAGGAGTGCACGCTTTCGAAGTCGCTCGTAGAGCGCGTTGGATCGTCGGCTGCTCCTTGGGGTACGAAAATAACCATTCCCTTTCGAAAGCGAGTCAGTAACACACGGTACTTGTTTTGAATCCTGGTCCGTGGGTCGTCTGCAGACGCCTGGGGATCGCCGGTCCCACCAACCACGCACCACTTTCTGCCCCTGAGAACCCTAGCTACGACTTGCCCTTCTGGAAACACCAGATCCCCACCCCAGAGCAAGGCAGCAAGATCGATTTCAAGTCCCTGCATCTCAAATTCGCTCATTGCCACTTCGAGCTGGTTAGAAGACCTGTGATCTCCAGCAGGCTCCAGAAACCATTTGACGTAATCAATCCCTCCGAGGAAGTTGAATGTCGGAGTTTCCACACCCTCTGCTCGAAGCCGCGCCGCTCCCGAACTCGCAACAAGTCCAGCGCGACGATTACCTTTGGCATTTGCCGTCAACCAGGATCGTGCGACCTCGAGGCTACGTGTCAGATGGATGGGCAGTCGGCGGTTGGCGAGCGCTCGGGCGTCCTTAGGCCGACCATCAAGTACTGCGTTGACCCACGCCGCGGTCACATCGGTTTCAAAGGACCGCTTAGATACGGCCAAGTGCAAGGAAGACATTTGCTCTACACGGGTCGCCGCCGAATACCCCTCGCGGAAGAGTCGGGAGCCCGCCACCGACGAGCCGCCGAGCACAGCCTCCGGTGAAGTGGTCACCTCCCACTCCGGGTGTTTTGCGATGGCGTCTCCCCATGCAGCGAGCCCAGCCTCCCCGCCGTGGATTTCCTGCCCGCCGCCTACCAGCGCAACTATGACAGCCCAGCCCTTATGCCGGCCCATGATCTCAAGCACCATCTCTGGCTCGGAGATGTCGCGGTTGAATTTCTTCAAATTCTTCGCTGCAGTCCAAGCTCGCTGCGCCTCGTCAAATACAATCAGTCGATCTGCTGGGGCCCGCGCGTCCCCGTAGCTATCTCGAACAAATCGATGTATCTCCCGGATCCGGGAGCGAACCGAGCGGGACACACCTCGTTTTCTGGAACCTACGCTTCGTTTTAGGGCCTCTTGAATAACCGCGACGAGCGGGCCGTTACCGGACAGGAATGAGGCTTGCTCGATTCTGGTGTCGAGCTCCTGCGCGAGGAGTTGCACCGCGTTAAGTCCCGCGAGGGTTTTCCCCGCCCCCGGGACGCCGGTGATAACGATCAACTTCTTGACGCCCCGCAACCTTGCGTCTCGCACCAAATGGGATACTGCCCTCTGCGTCGTCTCAAGATTCTCGCTGCCTGCGCGGGAGCGTGCAAGGTCCTTTACATCGTGATCGCGGTACACAGCGGAGGCCGCTTGAATGATAGTAGGCACAGGGAAATAGCGGGAGGTGTTCCACTCGATTGCGTCGATGGGTGCGCCCTTACCGCCCCACATCCTGTAGCTGCGAAAAATAGAGTCCGCGAGCTCAGAGGTGGGAACCGCCGCACCCTCATGTTCGGACCTGACGTCAAGCGGGATGGATGTCTTGAACGCCCCGACCGCGATTGGGATGGCGGTGCGCCATCGCGAGGCCTCCTGGAAGTCAACGAGGTTCAATGAATACTCTTGCGCCTGTTGAAGTGACGCTCGAGCGGTAGCTGAGTGGCCGCCCTTGTACTCGATCACAAAAATAAGGTCGCCAGCAAGCACAACGCAGTCCACTCGCTGGCCGACTATAGGCAGGACATACTCAAGAAGGATTGACCAACCAGCAGCCGCAGGCAGCAACTCAATTAGAGGCAGAAATGCCGCCTGCAGTTCCGCAATCTCCTGCTGCCAAGAGAAAGTCGTAAGCGTTGTCGTGTCGAAGCCCTCGTTCGCAAGGCCGCTGGTCAGCCTACCGAGCAGTTGCTCGGGATTGGCGCCAATAAAGCTTTGCAGGGAGTCGGTGTAGAGAGCCGCCATACCGAAATTGTGACATTTCATGCAACAGCGGCGGATACGCGATCTCTTGCCAAGAATCGAGGCCATTCCACTCGACCCCTTCCCGCGATAGGCTTTTGGTAGGTGCCCATGGCCTCCGCTGC
>JBBIVT010000077.1:0-2550 GCA_037439565.1 Acidobacteriota bacterium
TGCGCATCCCGAGCCTGTGCTACGTTCCGGGTTTGACCACTTACAGCGGCTGCCGCATGTGCCTGGTGGAAGTGGAGGGTTCGCCGAAGCTGCTGGCAGCCTGCTCCACCCGAGTCGCGGAGGGAATGCGCGTGACCTCTACGTCACTCCGCTTGCAGAACTATCGCCGCACTATCCTCGAACTGCTGTTCGCCGAGCGCAATCACATTTGCAGCGTCTGCGTGTCCAACGGGCACTGCGAACTGCAATCGCTGGCGCAGGAGCTCGGTGTGGATCACATTCGCTTCCCGTATATCTACCCGAAACTGGCCGTCGATGCGAGCCACCCGCGCTTCGTCGCCGATCATAATCGCTGCATTCTCTGCACGCGCTGCATCCGCGTTTGCGACGAGATCGAGGGCGCGCACACCTGGGATCTGGAAGGCCGCGGCGGCGCATGCCGCGTCATCACCGACCTGGCCCAACCCTGGGGCCTGTCGGAAACGTGCACCAGTTGCGGCAAGTGCGTTCACGTTTGCCCCACCGGCGCCCTGAGCGAGAAGGGCCGCTCCGTGGCGGAAATGACCAAACGGCGTCAATTCCTGCCCTATTTAACGATGATGAGAGGCGAGAACGAGTCATGAGCGAATCCAAACCCACCGTCGCCACTGTCTGGCTGGACGGATGTTCCGGCTGCCACATGTCCTTCCTGGATCTGGATGAGCGCCTGCTCGATATCCTCGGCCGCGCGGACTTGATTTACAGCCCCCTGGTCGACCGCAAGGACTTTCCGGAGAAGGTTGACGTAACGCTGGTGGAAGGAGCCGTGTCGAGCGAGGACGACCTGGCCAAAATCCGCAAAGTTCGCGCGCATACCGTGACGCTGGTGTCCCTCGGCGACTGCGCGGTGACGTCGAACGTGCCCGCCATGCGCAATCCGTTCGGCGTACAGAGCGTGATCAATCGAGCCTACATCGAAAACGTGACCATTCCGCACGCCCCGCCCAGCGTGGTCATCCCGAAGCTTTTGGATCGGGCCCGTCCAATCCACGAGTTCGTGCCGGTGGACGTATTCGTGCCGGGGTGCCCTCCGCCGGCCGATCTGATTTATCGCATCCTCGACGATCTGTTGTCGGGACGCTCGCCTCATCTGGCGGGCGGCCTAAGGTTTGGAGCCTGATTCATGGAACCACGCACGATCATGATCGATCCGGTCACTCGCATTGAAGGTCATGCGAAGATCACGCTGAGGCTACGCGGAGACGGCGCGGTGGAGGCCGCCCGATTCCACGTGACGCAGTATCGCGGGTTCGAAAAGCTCTGCGAAGGGCGCCCGTACTACGAAATGCCGTCGCTGATGGCGCGTATTTGCGGTATCTGTCCGGTAAGCCACCTGATCGCCTCCAGTAAAGCCTGTGACGCGATTCTGGCAGTGGGCGTCCCGGCCAACGGCGAGCGTCTGCGCCGCATTCTGAACATGGCGCAGATCCTGCAGTCGCACGCGCTGAGCGTCTTTCATCTCTCCTCCCCCGACCTGCTGCTCGGTATGGACGCGCCGCCGGAAACGCGCAATCTGGTGGGCGTCGCCGCAGCCATGCCGGAGGTGGCGCGCGACGGCATCCGCCTGCGGCAGATCGGCCAGCAGATCATCGAGATCCTGGCGGGCAAGCGGATTCATCCGGCCTGGGCCGTGCCCGGCGGCGTGAGCGCACCGTTGACCGAGGAGAAGCGCGATCAGGTGCTGGCGTTGCTGCCCGATGCCTTCGCCGCCCTGGAGCGCACGATCGAGCGATTCCGCGCCCTGTTTCGCAACTTCCCGGAAGAAACGGCGACCTTCGCCAACTTCCCCTCCCTGTTCGCCGGCCTCACCGATGGCGCGGGGCGGCTGGAGTTCTACGACGGCCCCCTGCGCGTCGTCAACGCCGATGGCGAACTGGTGGCGGCCAAGATCGGGCCCGCCGATTTCGAACACTATTTCGGTGAAGTGGCCGAGGACGATTCGTATCTCAAATCGGTCTACTACAAGCCGCTCGGTCATCCAGGGGGCATGTTCCGCGTCGGTCCGCTGGCGAGGTTAAACGTCGCCACCAACTGCGGCACGCCCCGCGCCGATCATGAGTTGGGCGCGCTGCGGCAATTCGCCGGCAGCCCGCTGCTGGGCTCGTTCCACTATCATCACGCGCGACTCATTGAAATGCTGTACTGCTGCGAAAAGATGACGGAATTGCTGGAACATCCGGACATTTTGAGCGACCACGTGCGGGCCTTGGCGCAGCCCAACGCCGAGGAGGGCATTGGCATTTCCGAGGCTCCCCGCGGCACGCTGATGCATCACTATAAGGTAGACCGCAACGGCTTGATCACCTGGGCGAACCTGATCATCGCCACCGGAAACAACAACATGGCGATGAATAAAGGCATCGAGCAGGCCGCGCGGCACTATATCACCGCCGGCAAGGTCACGGAGGGCGCCTTGAATCGCATCGAAGCCGTTATCCGAACGTTCGATCCCTGCCTGAGCTGCTCCACGCATGAGGCGGGCAGGATGCCGCTCGACGTAACCCTGCTCGG
>JBBIVT010000077.1:2650-9620 GCA_037439565.1 Acidobacteriota bacterium
CGGATTTCGGCTATGGCGAAGGTCTCAGCCGGCGCGGCGAAGCCATGGCAGAAGAAGCCGCGAAACTTTTGTCACATTTATAGAAACTGTTGTGGGGCAGCGACGCTTACATCGCCGGACGCGACGGTTCGCAGCCTACGGTCGCTGAGGCGAGGGACCCGAGCCACTGCCGGATCAATTCCGCGCCTTCGCGATGCACCAGCGTGCGTCCGATCTCCGGCATCATCACCTTCGGCTCGTCCGATTCCATGCGGTGCGTCAGGATGGACAGTTCCGGGTGGCCCCGCACCACGTCGAACAGTAGCCCGGCCGAGGCTTTTCCCGCCGACACCGGGGTCTTGCAAAATCCCAGGCGCATGGGATCGGCCTGCAGGTCAGTCAAATACAACCCAGTGTTGCTCGCCGACCCGTTCGGGCTATGACAGTGCGCGCAGTTCACTTCAAGATATGCGCGCGCACGCGCTTCGAGCGAGCCGTTGGCTGGATCGTTCCACACCGCTTGCCTGGCGATTCGCGAAAGATCGGGCGCGCCGCGCAAATATCCGATCTTCGTCCAGTACGCGAGCTGATTGAAGCGCCCTTCCGGATAGTCCAGATCGCGGTTCAGGTGACGCGCCTTCGGCCCGATTGGTCCGGTGATCTTGCTCTGGTCATGGCATTCGCGGCACTGATTAGAGTTCGGAATCGCATAGTGAATCACCGTGCCGTTCCACTGGACATCCACGGGATCGGCGTTCACATCGAGCGCCGCATCCGTCTGCGCCGCGTTCCAGACATAAGGCAACGCGACCCAGCCGTCCCTTGCATTCACCAGCAGCCGCGTCTCGACGATCCTTTCGCGTGTCCCATCGGGATACGAGAACGTCTTAACGAGAATCGTTCCCTTGGGAAATTCGAATGTGTCATCGGCCCTATAACTCGCCGCGGTGCCCGGAGGCATCCATACGTGCCTCCGCTTGGTGGCGTAATCCGTGAACAACGTCGTGTTGAGGTCGTACGGCACAACGCCTCGGTTTGGATGCAGTTCCGCCGGCGCGCCGATAAACAGCTTCCAGGCCGAAAGCTTCTTGGGAAACGGTTCCTCCATCCTGGCGCGAACATTTCCGTTGCAGCCTGCCAGCCCCAGGAGGACCAAAAAAAGGAACTCCCGCCGCACGTCAGCGCGTCCCTCCCGCCAGTTCGACCTGCGCGAGCGCCGGCAGCGAGCAGGCGTGGCTCTTCAGATCCGTGGTCATTTTCTTGAACTCGCCCCCGGCATCGTAGTTGAGGAACTTCGCGCCGCCGTTGTTCTGAATGCAGATTTGCGGATTGCCTTTGGCGATGCCGTCCCACATGATACCCGGCAGAGGCTTGCCGAACTTCGGCGCGATCAGCTCCGCCGCCACGCCCGCCGGATTCGCGCCGCCCGCGCCGATCTTGTTGTCGTGCACGGACACTTCGGAGACGTACGGGTCGTACGACGCGTCGTTCATCGGGTTGCCGGTGGAAAGATAGCTGATGATCGACACATTCACCGTGTTGTTGTCGTGAATGTCGTTCCCGAAGACCTCGGCCTGATGGGTCGCCATGACGATGATGCCGGTTCCCGTGGGCACCTTTGCCACAATGTTTCCCTTCGGAGCGAAATTCGGCGTATTGTTCGCAAAAACCTGGTTGTGGAATACACGCGTGTTGCGGCTACCTTTCACCGGCAGATCCGGCAGGCTGAAGACCAGCAATCCTCCAGCGTTATTCGTGGCGATGTTTTCGTAAACGTCCGCCGATTCGGAATTCTCGATCTCAATTCCCGCGACGTTGTATTCAGCCTTGCTGCGGCGCACGATGATGTTCTTCGACTGGCCGACGTAGATTCCGGCGTCGGCCGCGCCCGACGACGCTGAATCCTCAATCAGGACGTTTTTGCACTTCACCGGATAAATGCCGTACGACCCGTTCTTTTCGTTCGGTCCGCCGGTCCATTCCGCGCGCACGTTGCGAATGGTCACTCCGTCGGCGTCGTTGATTTTTACGCCGTCGCCCTTGGTGTCCTGCACGGTCAACCCTTCCAGCGTGAAATGGTCGGCCGTCGCCTGGATGCCGGCCGCACCGGTCCGTTGATTTTTGTACGAGAGCACTGTCTTACCGATGCCCTTGCCGCGAATGGTGACGTTGGCCACTGTCAGCGAGAGCGTCCCTGTCATCGGGAAGACACCTTCGGGCAGTTCGATCACCGCGCCCGGCTTGGCCTGGATCAGGGCCGTTTGCAGGTCTTTCTCGAAGTTCGGTCCGGCGGCGACCCCGCCTTCCTTGCGCGCGCAGGACGAGAGCAGAAGCAGACTCAACGACACGGTCAAGTATTTCGGCATCCCAAGAGCTTATCAACAAATCGAGCCTCTGTTAAACTAAAGGGCGATGGGAGCAATCAAGCGATTTATTTTTTGGGATTTCGCCCGCGGAAGTTGGCAGTACGACGTGATGGTCGGCCTGATCCTGGCCTTCATTTTCGTGACGCCGAAGACCATTTTCCGGGATCAGCCGAAGGCCACCAGCATGGCGGTGCTGCGCAACGGATTCTGGATCGATCCGCAGGTGCTGGCCGGCGTGCCCGAAAACGATTTATTGCAAAAGGCGTCGGCGGCGGTCAACGCGAAATATAAGACCCACACCGTCATCGTCAACGTCGATCCTATTTATAATGACGAACAGGAACTGGAAGGCTACATGGCCTACACAAAGCCGTGAAACGCGTCTGTCTCTTCCTCGCTCTCGCCGCACACCTCGCTAAAGCCGATTCGCTCGACACCGTCCTTAACCGCATGGACGAGGCCGCGCGGACCTTTCGGAGCCTCACCTCGGACGTTCATCACATCGATTACTCGGATCTCTTCAGCGAAACCAACGCCGAAGACGGGAAATTCAAGATGATGAAGAGGGCTAAGACGGGCCTGGTTCTACTGGCCGAGTTCACCGGCCGGGATCCGCGCAAGATCTACGTCGCTACCAACAAGCTGGAGGTTTATCATCCAAAAGCAAATAGCGTCGACATTTATGACACACGCAACTTTACGAAATCCGCCGACATGCTGATCATGGTCGGCTTCGGGACCCCGCGTTCGGAATTGGAGAAGAAATACGCCATCTCCCTGGGGGGGAGTGAGACCGTGGCCGGCGTCAAAACCACCCGCATCGACCTGAAACCCCGGTCCAAGGAAGAAAAAAACTTTTTCAACGTTATCCAGCTTTGGATTCCCGACGACAAAGGCAACCCGATCCAAGAGAAGATCCTTTCCGGCAAAGAAGGCAAGGATTATAACCTCCTGCAATTCTCAAATCTCAAGATCAATCCTCCATTGCCGGAGAGCGAGTTCGATTTAAAGCTGCCGGACGGCGTGAAGAAAATCAAGGCTGGCAAATAGCCTTACGGCAACATCGTCTTCGCGTCGGTAATCGCCCGCGCAATCTGCTCCGCGGTCAATCCCAATGCACCTTTCAGGTTCGCCCCGCGAAAATCTCCGCCCACCATTCGAGCCTCGCGAAAATCGCAGTCTTCCAGGGTTGCGTTGCGAAAGTTACAGTCGCTGATCTCCGCGCGGAAAAACACCGCTCCGGCGAGGTTCGCGCCCGAAAGATCGCAGTGATCCAGCCGGGCTCCGGTGAAGTTCGCTTCCCGCGCCGTCACTCCCCGCAATCCACAATGATGAAGCCGCGCGTGATCGAACCGGGCACGGTCGAAATCTCCCGCGCTCAAGTCCACGTCGTAAAACCGCGCCTCGCGGAAACCCGCGCCATCGGCGATCAGGCAACGCAAATCGTCGTTTACGAAATTCGCCTCATCGAACACCGCGCCGCGCAGATCCGCCTGGCAGCCCTCGGAAGGGTTGGCGAGCCACCTCCGATGCAGGCTGAGTGCCGCATCCATAAGATGGCTTATCGGTAAGAACTAGAGTTTTTCCAGAAACCGGCGATGTGCGCGCCCGTCGCCGGTCAGTTCCGGATGGAACGTCGTGGCCATGTGAAGCCCCTGCTCCACCCACACCGGATCGCCGTTATATTCCGCCACGACGCGAACGCCTGGACCCACGCGGCGAATAATCGGCGCGCGGATAAATACCGCTTCAAACTCGCCGCCGCCGTTCATCGGGAGCTTCACGATGCGGCTGTCGATCTGCCGTCCATAGCCGTTGCGCTCCACTGCGATGTCGATCAACCCTAAGCTGGCCTGCGCCGGATGCGTCACTTCTTTGGCCAGCAGAATCGCGCCGGCGCAGGTGCCGTAAACCGGCTTCTTCGCTCCAAAGGCGCACAGAGGTTCCGTGAGATTTTCATATTCGAGCAATTTCAACATCGTCGAGCTTTCCCCGCCCGGCAGGATCATCCCATCACAGGCGTCCATCTCCTCGCGTGTGCGCACTTCCACGGCGCGCCCGCCCGCTTTTTCGATGGCCTTAGCGTGAGCTTCGAAGTCGCCCTGCAGGGCGAGTATGCCGACAGTTTTCATAGTGAAAATTTCCCGCTCACGCCAGGGGTTGTAAATGGGCCCCGGGGCAACCAAGTATCAGCGTGCAGGCACGTGGCCAACGTCGACATTCCACCCGACTCTGC
This sequence comes from Acidobacteriota bacterium, assembly GCA_037439565.1. Taxonomy (GTDB): domain Bacteria; phylum Acidobacteriota; class Terriglobia; order Bryobacterales; family Bryobacteraceae; genus Palsa-187. Next base: position 7,232 of record JBBIVT010000077.1, read on the forward strand.
ACCGCCAGGCGCCCTGGCCGTCGCGCAAGCGGCCTACCAGCCGCGCGTTTGCAGCAGTTCCGACTCCGGCAGCTTCGAGACATCCAGGCCGCGCATCGGCTCGCCCAGATCCTCGCAGGCTTCGAGCAGCTTCACGGGATCCTTGTAATAAGTCGCCGCCTTCACCACGGCCTTTGCGCGAGCCTCCGGATCCTCTGATTTGAAGATGCCGCTACCGACGAACACTGCTTCCGCGCCCAACTGCATCACCAGCGCGGCGTCGGCCGGCGTGGCGATTCCGCCCGCGGAAAAATTGGGCACCGGCAGCTTGCCGTTGGCCGCCACCCACTCCACCAGCTCCAGCGGAGCTCCCAGGTTCTTCGCTTCGTGAACCAGCTCTTCCTTGCCCAGCACGGTGAGTTGCTTCATCTCCTTCACGATGGTCCGGATGTGACGCACTGCCTCCACGATGTTGCCCGAGCCCGCCTCGCCCTTGGTGCGGATCATGGCCGCGCCCTCGGCGATACGCCGCAGCGCCTCGCCCAGATTTCGCGCGCCGCAGACGAACGGAACTTTGTAGGTCTTCTTGTCGATGTGATGTTCCTCGTCGGCCGGCGTGAGCACTTCGCTTTCGTCGATGTAATCGACGCCGAGCGCCTCCAGCACGCGAGCCTCGGTAAAGTGGCCGATACGCGCCTTTGCCATCACCGGAATCGAAACCGTCTTCATGATTTCGCGGATGATCTTGATCGACGCCATGCGCGCCACGCCGCCTTCTTTACGGATGTCCGAGGGCACGCGTTCCAGCGCCATCACCGCCGATGCGCCCGCCGCCTCGGCGATCTTCGCCTGCTCCGCGTTGGTGACGTCCATGATGACGCCGCCCTTCAGCATCTCCGCCAACCCGACCTTTAACCGAAACTCTTCAGATAGATACATCGCCATTGCTCCTTCGTCTTGCTCAAATTAAACCAATGCCGGCTCCGGTTCTCCGGTTTGCCTGATAATTGCGCGCTGCTGAGCCGTCCGGAAAACCAAGCCTAACACGGCCATTCCGTAAGCGATATTTTCCGGCGTCAGCCCGGCGAAACTCAATCGCAACCCCTGCGCCTGGGGCCGCGTCACCGCGAAGTATTTCCCGGGCAGGAAGCTCACATTTTCCCGTTCCACCCGCTCCGCCAACTCTCCGCTATCCAAGGGACGCGGCAGTTCCACCCAAACATTCATTCCGCCTTCGGGACGCGTGAAGGTGGATCCCGCCGGCAATTCCCGCTCGCACCCGCTGAGCGTCGCCTGCAGCCGCAGCGCTCCCGCCGCCAGCATCTTCTTAAGATGCCCAGCCAACCGTCCCGATTCGGCAAAACGCAGCAGTACTGCCTGCGACAACTGATCCGAGTGCAGATCGCAAGCCTCTTTCGCCTCCGTCAATCGCGCGATCAGATGCTTAGGTCCGATGGCCCACCCCACGCGCAGGCCAGGAAAGGCGATCTTGGAAAAACTCCCCAGCAGGAGCGTCTCGCCTGATGGATCGAGACTCTTCATCGCCGGAATCTCCGCGCCGCGATACCGCAGGTTGCTATATAAATCGTTCTCGACGACAATCGCTCCGGCACGCTTCGCCATCGCCTGAATGGCTCGCCGGGCGTCCATCGGCAGCGTCGTTCCGGTGGGATTTTGAAAGTTCGGCGTCAGGACGATCAGCCGGGGTCTTTCGCGGTCAAGCAGATTTCCCAGCGCGTCCACGTCCGCACCTTCGCGGCCCACCGGTATGCCGAGCAACCGGGCACCGCCGCTCAAAAACGCGTTTCGCAGGCCCGGATACACCGGATCCTCGATCAGCACCGTTTCGCCGCGCGCGGCCAGAACGCGCTGGATCAGGTCAAACGCCTGCTGGCATCCACTGGTTACGAGAATGTCGTCATCCGGCCCCGCCGTCCCGCGCTTCCGAGCCTCGCTCAGCAGATATCTCCGCAGCGGTCCATAGCCGCCGGCCGGCCCGAGCTGCAGAATATGCGAAGCCTCCGGCGAATCGATCACCTCGCGGCAGGTATCGCGAAATTCGTCCATCGGGAACATCATTTCCGATGGCCTCGACGCCGAAAAACGGATCGCCTCAGGAGCCTCCGGCGAGCCGGTGACGAAACTCCCCCGCCCGACTTCGCGCCGGATTAATCCTTCGGACTCCAAAACGTCGAACGCCGCCGTAATGGTTGCCCTATTCAACCCAATGGACTGAGCCAATTCACGGGTCGGTGGAATTCTCTCGCCCCGGGCCATATCGCCGCTCAGGATCGAAGATCGAATCTGCTCATGGAGTTGGCGGTATAACGGCGTCACCGAGGTGGGATCGAGTTGGAGGGGCGGAAGCACACCAATACCAGTGTCAATATACCACATTGGATCACTTGCT
>JBBIVT010000077.1:9720-21768 GCA_037439565.1 Acidobacteriota bacterium
GCGAAGGCGATGCGCGCCATGTCCTCGATCGGCGTCGCTTCCAAAATGAAGGCTACCTCGGCGTCGCTCTGACGCACTTCGGCCACGGCCGCGTCGATGCCGCGGACGTATTGGATGTGCTTCTCGGCTTTGACGTCCTCTTCGCTGATGCCGAGCAGCCCGCCCAGAATGTCCTTATGCAGCACCGGCACGTCCAGTTCGCCTTCGGCCCGCGGCCTTTCGAGCAGGTGCTGCCCCGCCCCGGTGACAATCCCGATCCGTACCAGCGTCTTATCGGAAACCGACAGCGCGCGTTTCAGTTCGTCCACCGACGGCAGCGCCGTCGCCTTCCAATGCTTCTTCGCCCTCTCGTGAAATCCGCTCGGATCGATGCCGCGCAGCACGCGATGCGTGGCCAGAATCTTCAACCCCGGCGCGTGCATATTGACGAAGGTCATCATGACGTATTGCGCCGCCGGATCGCCGTGATGATCCTTCGAATACGCGAGCGCCGTCTCATAGCGGTGATGCCCGTCGGCGATCAGCAGCTTCTTGTCGCTCATCAGCGACTCGATCACGGCCACGTCCGCCGGCGCGGTGATCGCCCACACGCGATGCCGGGCCTGATACTCGTCGAGCACGTCCAAAACCGGCGCGCCTTTCTGCGCGGCTGCCAGCAGCGCGTCGACGGCGCGCGCCGGGTCAGGGTACAGCATGAAAATCTGGCCAAAGTGCGCGCGGGTGTGATTCAGCAGTTCGCGGCGGTCTTTCTTGGGACCGGTCAGCGTCTGCTCATGCCGATAGACGATGTTTGCTGAGTAATCCTCCAGCTTCCCGAGCCCGATGAAGCCGTTCCGTGTGAGCGTCTCTCCTGAATCGGGGACCGAAAACTCCTGCGAATAGGCGTAAAAGCCCGGCACGGGATCCTGCGCCAGGATGCCTTCCTGGATCCAATCGTCAAGATACCGCGCCGCGCGCGTGTAGACGTTCTCCGATTCGTTGTCAAACTCGCGCTTTTCACCCAGGATGACACGGACAAGATTGTACGGGCTCGCGGCAAGGTAGCGGGCGTGCATCTTCGGGCTGATCTTGTCGTAGGGCTGCGTGAGCAGGTTCGCCGGATCCCCGGCCTTCGCTTGATAGCGGAACGGTTGGAAAGGTTTTACTGTGGCCAACTATTTAAGATAGCAATCTTACTGCGTCTTGAAGGACACCGGAGCGCTGATTTTCACCGGCCTTGGATTCACCAGCGTCTTCCCAATCACTGGAGTGAAGAAATGGCACTCGAAGTTGACGATCTCCACCGTCAGGGTCTCGTCGTCGGGACGTTCCGGCGTCGGCGCTTGATACCGAACCACGACATTTTCCGGCTTCAGGCCCAGGAATCCCGGCGCGGCGGCCCTCGGCGCATCCGTCCGGTTGTAAAGAATTAAATTGGCGATAGGCTCCGGTCCCTGCCATTGGTGAACCACGCCCCAACGGACCGAAGATCGGACGCGCTCCACCAGCGCCTGATGCGCGAACAGCACCTGTGCGCAGTCGATGGTGCCCAGCAGCAGCGCGAAGAACGCCAGCAACACGAACGCCGCCTCAATCAGCCCTTGCCCTTTTTCGCGCCTCATGGCTCGCTCTCCATCGGCGCATAGCGGCCCACGAACGGGAACTCGACGCCCGGCCGTCCGTCGAACAAGATCGTCCGAAAGATCGCGTTCACCGGGAAATGGCGGATCGCGACGCGGACCGCAGCCGGCGCGCCCGACGCATCCTTCACCCACTCGACCTCGACGTTTTCCGGGCGAAGATTGGCCACTACGGGCGTCAGATCGGTCGGTCTGGCGTCGCCGTACACCACCATGTTGCGGATCGCCGCGCGAGCTTTTTCCAGATCCACATCGCCGGCGCCGCGATACGTGCGCAGGGCGGCATACCGGCCTCCGTTGCCCACGGCTGTCACCAGTTGGTTGTAGACGTAAAAGACATAGCCGAACTGAAATGTCCCCGCCAGGCAGGAGATCATCAGCCCTGCGGAAAGCGCCAGTTCGAGCATCGCGTGTCCGCGGTCGCGTCTCATTCGACCAGTCTCACCGGATGTGCCGCGGCCGCCGCGTGAGCCGGAACCGTGAAGGAGTTCGGACCGCCGACGGCCCGCAAAAACGTGATCTCCACGCTGTTGTCCGGAGCCGTCACGCGAGCCAGGGTCACGCTGGCCGGATCCTTGGAATCAAACTCGACGGTTACGTTGCGGAACTCCTGCGTGCCGAGGTTCCATCGCATGGGGATGCGCAGCGCCGCCTCGCGAGCCCGATCCAGCCCGGCCGCGGTGCCGTCCAGTTTGGAAGCCGCCGCCATCGCCGCCGCGTCGCAGAACACCTGCGCCTCGTTACGGGCGATGTAGATGCGCCCGACATCGAAGGCAAGCCCCATCATCGCCAGCAGCAGGAGCATAGTGACGGACATCGCGATCAACACGAAGCCCCGCCGTTTCGAAACCATCTCTATACAGAACGGCTGACCAGAGGGGGAGCTTTAGGAACCAGTAGAATCGCGCCCAGAATTGCCAGGCCGATGGCGATCCACTGCGTGATCGACAGAGGCAGGCCGAACGGCAGCGCCTGTTCGTGGAAGCGCTCGAACTCAATCAAGAACCGGATAACAGAGCTGATCAGCAGGTAAAGGCCGATGATCTGCCCCGGATTGTGCGGTTTGCCGTAGCGCCAGTACAGAAACGCGAACAGTAGCGCTTCTGTCGCCGATTCATAGAGTTGCGCGGGATGCAGAGGCACCCCCAGCGGCACCCCGGTGAGCCCGTTGGCGTCCGGATTCTTGAACGTCACGGCCCACGGCAGGTGGCATTCCCTGCCCCAGCAGCACCCTGCGGCGAAACATCCGAGGCGTCCGATGGCGTGGCCGATGGCGATTCCGGGCGCAAACGCATCGAAAACGGCGAGCGCAGGTAACTTGCCGTGCCGAATGTACAAAATCGCCGTGATGAGGGCCAGAATCAGCCCCCCTTGAAATACGCCGGCCGCTTGCAACGTGGCGAGGGAGAAAATCTGAATATCCGGCCAATCGAAAGCGATCATCAGCAGCTTCGCCCCGATCAGTCCGGCCAATGCCACATAGACCGCCAGATTGGTGACTTTTTCTGCGTCCAGGCCGCTCTTCCGGGCCAGTTTGACAGTAATCGAGAGGCCCGCCAGGAATCCCAACGCTACCAGCACGCCATACGTTGGCAGATAAAAGCTGCCGATGGTGAATAGTTTCGGAAACAAACTATTCCGAGGATACCAACTTTGCTACCATGGCGCGAATCTCCGCCGGATTCGTGCTGGAAGCCACAATATGGTTGCCCGAATCGATCACCAAAGTCGTGCCTTTGTTGGGATCTCCGCCGTACCTCGCAGCCAGCCCTTCGCGGTCATACGCCACGGGACAGTCCAACCCCATATCGTCCAAATACATCCCCAGCCGCCCTGGATCAATCGGCTGTACCAACCCGTACGCCTGGAGACCCTTGGCTCGGAACTCGTCGCCAGCTTTTGCAAGCTCCTGCGCAGCTTGGCGGCCCTTCGCGCTCGTGACTGACCAGAACGTCACCAGTGTGACCTTCGCTGTTCCGTCGCCTATGCGAAAGCGCCGGCCCTTAATATCAGCCCCGGACCACGGCGCGAACGGAGGACCCGTAGGACGCGGCGCCGCGGGTTTCTTCACCCCAGGGGGCGGTGGCGGCGGCTCGGGAACAGGGACGCGGGACTCCAACGCCCTCCTGCGCTCAAACTCGACCACCGAGGGCAGCGTCGCATCCGAGATGTATCCGCGCAGCGTGCTTTCGCCGTGTTCCACCGTCACCGCGTAACAGGGCGCGGCCTCTCCCAGCACTCCGTGTTCCACGCGGATCGTGTCGGAATCCTGAAGTGTGGCCACCAACGCGGCGTCTTCGCCGCATCCGTCGCGCACTTGCACGGTTGCCAGCGCGCAGGAGGCGGAGAATAGAGAGAAAAGCAGGATTCGCATGGATTCTATTGGCTGAGGCGCAGGACTTCGGACGCCAGTTTTTGAAACAACGCAGACAATTGGGTCTTATCGGCCGTCACCTGGTATAAGCCCTGCTCCTGATCCTTTTGAAACGCGGGATTGGTATACGGCGTCCAGCTCGAATCGTACGGCAATGCCGGGATCTCCTGGGTGTTGCTCATGATCGGCAGGAACTCGTGGTCCGCTGCGTCGCCAGCGTTCCCCAACAGGTAGATGGTATTGATCACCGGATGAAACTTAGTTGCGCAGGCCACGCCATTGCCGCCCGCGCCGCCGCAGCCCGAGGCGTCACTGCGGATGAAGTAGGCTTCCGACATGGCGGTGTTCATCGTCGCCGCCACGATAGTTGTACCCTGGTCCGGCCTCATAAAACCCTTGTACGGACCGGAGGTGAAGAAATTTGATCCGGAGTCGGCGGGGAACGACGCCCAGACACCTCCCTCGTATTGATGGCCCGGAGTGGAGTCGGTCGAACAGGCAACCGCCGCGGATCCCGTCGCGCCGGTGCAGACCTCGTTACATTGGTTCCGCCAGAAATCGCGCGTGTCGTACAAGTACGACGCGCCGCTGGACTTCAACGTCACCGTGGCCACCGTGCAGGTATTACCCGGGCAGGTCGAGGGGGTAGACGTCGCCGGGACCCCGTGAGTGGAATTTCCATACAGATCAAAATCGGGAATATAGGCGACCAGTTGGCGGATGTACGAACCGGGAAGCGAGGAGCGTAGGGTTGCGTCGCAGGTCGTGGGGTAGGAAATCGCTGGGTCCGTGTCAATTGGGAGGTATAACCCAGGTGTGTTGCCCATGTCAGTCTGAGTGGTCCACTGCGGGATGGTCCCGGTGACCGTCGCGGCGGCGTTGGTGCACTTCACCGGCATGGTGCAGAGGCTAGTGAAGGAAGTGCACGTGCCCGTCACATCGGGCCCGTAGCGCACATCGGAAGCCGCGCGCGCCGGGAAATTTGCCGAAATCCCATTGGGCGAGCCGTCGGTGAACAGGACGATGGAATTATAGGCCAACGGCAGGGCCACGCTCTTGATCTGCTCGTAGGCCAGCCACAGCGCGCTGGTGGTATTTGTGTTGTTGTTGCAACTAATGCCGCCCAGAAGGCCGTTCAGTGTGCCGCTTCCGAACGCGGTACTGGGAGCGTAAAGCACCCGCGCGGTGAAGTCAAAAGTGACGACGCCGATGGTGTCATAGGGGCTGAAATTCGTGATGAACTGCTGCGCGGCGCTCTTCATGGCGGCGCAGGCCGTGACCGGACTTCCGGAATTCATGGAAGAGGAAATATCCAGTACCATGATCATCACGGTCGACCGGCGCGAGGCCGTGCCCGCCCCGCTGACCGTCACGGATTTGACGCCGAAAATCTGCATGAAATAGGTCGGCGCGGGGACCGAGGCGTTGACGGCGATGTCCAGCACGCCGTTGGGATTGCCATTGGAATCGGTCTCCTGCGTGAAGGTGGGCGTTGCCAGAGTGACCGTCCCCGTGCCCAGGTAATTGTTGGGAAAATTGGCATGAAAGAACTGAGTTGCGGTGGTCTGCGCCGCGGCCGCCGCGGCGGTCACGGTGCTCGCCAGATTCACAGACCGGCCGGCGGCCAGCGCGGCCGCGTCCACCGCCGAGGAAAGCCGGCCTTTGATCACGTACATCGTGCCGGCGTCCACCGCCAGGCCAATCATCGCCACCGTGAACATCAGCATGATGGCGTGCGTGAGGAGAATGAAGCCGCTGCGCTTCCTGTTTGCCGCCGCGTTGTTTGGTTCCTTCATAAGCCGCTCCTTAAGTCACCGTGCGGTAATACAGCACCGGGGGTTTGAAAAGGGAAAAGACCGAGATGCTGCTCACATCGGCATACGTCTCGGAAATCAATGCGTACTGGCTCGGCGACAGCGTGATCACCGCCGTCATGGTCGGCCCGCTCACTTGCGCCGCGGTGTCCATGGCGATGTTCTTGGCCGTGATTGTGCCGTCCGTCTCAACGTCGGTCGAGGGAGGCGCGCCAAAGTAACTGGACCAGCGCGTCGTGTTGCCGATCTTCACGAAGTAGGCAAAAACGTAGCTGCCGTAATTGGGGCAGGAAGCCGTGCTCCAGGGCGGAACCCCCGAGGGCATCGGCGTTACGCCGGCGGCGCACTCGTTGTCGCCAACCAGGACAATCTTGGACAGGAAAATCGCGCCGTTGCCGGTCGAACTGGGATCGAAACTCGTATCGGAAGCCATTCCCAATCCGTTCGCCTCGCGGATCAGGATGCGCTGGTTCTGCGTGAGCGCCAGGTTCAGATTCGCCTTGGTGTCGGTCACCGCGCGGACCATCAGGACCGCCGCGCTGCGCGTGACGTTGCTCACCTGCAGGGCCTTGGTTAAATAAGCGCCCACCGTGAAGGCGCCAGCGAACATCAACGTCAGGGAAATCGTGACGATGGCGAATTCCAACAGCGCTTGGCCGGACTCGGACGTGGATCGTTTCATCATGACTCTCATGGGTTTGGAGGAATGCTGGTTCCCGCGGTCAGGCCGCCGAGCACATCGTCCGCGTACGCGGACAGCGTCAGTCCAAGCCCTTTTTTCCCGCTCGTGTCGGTCACTTGGCTCCCGGCGGTATATCCGGTTGAGCCAAAACCTCCATACCCGGTAATCGGCACCATCCACAACAAGGGAAAGGAGGGGATGGATACTTCCACGATGTTTCCCGGCTGATTCGCGTACCGGATCGTCACGCTTGTGGTACCCGTCGAATTTCCGGAAGCCGTCGTGGCAGTGTAGGTGTAGGGCAAGGTCGGACTCGTGGCTGGAGTGCAGGTTCCACCGGAACAGGTTTCGATGGGAGTATCCAGATTATTCGGGATGTAATAGTTCACCACGACGTAGTTGGACTTTGTTCCGGCAAGAAACCCCACAGCGTTTTCCTGCACCACCGACGCGATGCACGTGGCCTGGGACGCGCAAGCGGTGCCGTTGTAGCTGGTTTGGTACGTGATGGCCCAACGGGCGCCGGCGCGCACGGCTTGCGAGAAGAGGCTCTGGATCGAAAGCGCGTAGCAGACGTCGATCACTCCAAAAAACATTGCCATCATGGGCAAAAAACAGAGCGCCGACTCCAACATCGCGCTGCCGCTCTGCTTTTTTTTGCGTCTCGAGATTGCCTTCATATTCTCTATTCCACCCTGCGCGCGAACCCGGACCCGGCTGAAGCCGGTACTGGTCTCCTAGGAAGTTTAAAGCAGCCTCTCGGCGGATACGATGAGGCATTTCCCTGAGATTCACCGCGGGAAACTCCTCAAATCCAGCTAAGCTCTTCCCTTTCCCGGAATTACAACCCGACGGTGGCTCGGGACGCCAACGCTGTTCGATTGGTTGGCGCTATCCGCCATCACTACATCGGACGATTTGGCCGTAATCAACGCACGGGCATGCTAAAATCATTCAGGGATTATTTTTCTTGACCGCCCGCATCTTATTCAGCCTGTCCGCGTTGGCCAGCCTCCTTGCCGGGGCTCCGGCGCCGGCGTCCCGGCCTAGCCAGGAGGCTGCGCTGCGGCTGGTGGCGCCGTTTGTCCTCTCCGCTGCGGAGCACGCTCCGCTGGAGATGCCCTTCGCCCACGCCCCGTCCTGTTTGATCACGCGCGTTCCCTCCTATTGGTGCTTGCGCATGGTGGCGAGCACCGTCGCGATCGATTCCATCGAGCGCCGCCATCTGCGCGAATTCCTCCGCTGCTAATCGCCGTCCTTTCCCGGACCGTTCGTTTGCAGATTCATAAACTCCTGGAGGATTGAAATATGTTGGATAACGTTCTCGCCAAGATTTTTGGCACCAAGCACGAGCGCGAAGTGAAGGCGATGCGGCCGATCATCGCGGCCATCAACGACCTGGAACCGCGCATGCTGGAGCTGTCCGACGCCGAATTGGCCGCGCAGACCGTCGCATTTAAGCAGCAACTGGCACAGGGCGCGACGCTCGACGATCTGCTGATTCCGGCCTTCGCCGCCGTCCGCGAAACGGGCCGCCGCGTGCTCAACATGCGGCATTTCGACGTTCAATTGATCGGCGGCACGGTGCTGCACCGCGGCAAGATCGCGGAAATGAAAACGGGGGAAGGAAAGACTCTCGTCGCCACATTGCCGGTGTACCTCAACGCGCTGGCGGGAAAGGGCGTCCACGTCATTACGGTGAACGATTATCTTGCGCACCGCGACTCCGATTGGATGGGCCGCATATATAAGTCCCTCGGCCTGACCGTCGGCGTGATCGTGCACGACCTGGACGACCAGGAGCGCAAAGCCGCCTACAACTGCGACATCACCTACGGAACGAACAACGAGTTCGGTTTCGACTACCTGCGCGACAACATGAAGTTCCGCATCTCCGATTGCGTGCAGCGCGAGCATTTCTTCGCCATCGTCGACGAAGTGGACTCCATTTTGATCGATGAAGCGCGCACGCCGCTGATCATCTCCGGCCCCAGCGAGGAATCGACAGACAAGTATTACAAAATCAACCGCATCATTCCCTTCCTCAACCGCGGCGAGGTGATTGAAGGCAAGGAGCCTGGACAGAAGTGGACCACCGGCGATTACACGGTGGATGAGAAACATCGCGCCGTGGGGTTGACCGAAGAGGGAGTGTTGAAGATTGAAAAGCTCCTCGGGCTGAGCAACATGTTCGACGCCACGAACATGGAAACGAATCATCACGTGCAGACCGCACTCAAGGCGCACGTGATCTTCCAGCGCGATAAGGATTACGTCGTCAAGGACGACGAAGTGATCATCGTCGACGAGCACACCGGCCGCCTGATGCCGGGGCGCCGCTGGAGCGATGGGCTGCACCAGGCCGTCGAAGCGAAGGAAGGCGTCAAGATCCAACGGGAAAATCAGACGCTGGCCACCATCACCTTCCAGAACTACTTCCGCATGTATAAAAAATTAGCCGGCATGACCGGAACGGCTGATACGGAAGCGGCCGAGTTCGAGAAGATTTACAAGCTGGATGTCACGCAGATTCCGACCAACAAGCCGATGCTCCGCAAGGAATACGAGGACGTCGTCTACCGCACGGAGGAAGAAAAGTTCCGCAATGCGGCCAAGGAGATCAAGGAACGTCACGAGTCCGGACAGCCCGTGCTGGTGGGCACCGTCTCCGTCGAAAAATCGGAAAAGCTCAGCGGTATTTTGAAGCGCATGGGCATCCGCCATGAGGTTCTGAACGCCAAGAATCACGAGCGCGAAGCCGAAATTGTCGCCCAGGCCGGACGCAAGGGAGCGGTCACGGTTTCCACCAACATGGCGGGCCGCGGAACTGACATTTTGCTGGGAGGCAACGCCGAGTTTCTGACCCGGGCGCGTCTGCGCAAGGAGAATAAGGATCCCGATCAGGTCCCCAAGGAAGAGTTCGACGCGGCGCTCGCCACGGTGAAAACGCAGATTGAGAAAGAGCACGACGAAGTAGTCGCTCTCGGCGGCCTGCACATCGTGGGTACGGAGCGTCACGAATCGCGCCGCATTGACAATCAGCTTCGCGGACGCGCCGGACGCCAGGGCGACCCCGGCAGCGCGCGTTTTTATCTCTCTCTCCAGGACGATCTGATGCGCATCTTCGGCGGCCAGCGCATGCAGAACCTGATGCTGCGGCTCGGCATGGAAGAAGATGTGCCGATCGAGAGCAAGATGATCTCGAAGCGCATCAAGGCCGCTCAGGAGGCGGTGGAGGCGCAGAACTTCGCCGCTCGCAAACACATCCTCGAATACGACGACGTCATGAATAAGCAGCGTCAGGCCGTGTACGGCATGAGGCGGGCGCTGCTCGAAGGGGCGGACCAGAAGGAGCGCATCACGGAAATCGTCGGCGGGATTCTGGGTTCCGTCATCGACCTGCGCTGCCCGGAAAAGAGCCACTCCAGCCAGTGGGATTGGACCGGCCTGGAGACAGAAATCCTCACACAGTTCGGCGTGAAGATCCGCGTCGACGAGTTGAAGAATCTCGACCGGCGGGAAGTAGAAGGAACCATCAACGATCAGTTGCTCAAGAAGTACGCCGAAAAGGAGCAAATGATCGGCGCGCCCCTGCTCCGGGAAACCGAGCGCATGATCATGCTGAACGTCATCGACAACCAGTGGAAGGACCACCTGCTGTCGATGGATCACCTCAAGGAAGGCATCAACCTCCGCAGCTACGGCCAGAAGGATCCGCTGATTGAGTACAAGAAGGAATCCTTCAGCCTGTTCCAGGACATGATGGACCGCATTGAGGACGAGACCATCCGCTACCTGTTCTTCCTTCAGCGGGTGGAAGAAAACGGCGGGCCCGAGTCGAATGTCCCCTACCCGGAAGTCTGGTCTGATGAGCCAGACGACGAGGAAGCAGGTGAGCCCGTCGGCGTGGCGGCGTCTCCTGTCGACGATCGTCAGGCCGCGGCACAAAGAGCCGCGCAGAATTCCGTCCTTGACTTTACCCGCAACATCGAGCGCAAGAAGGAAAAGGAACTGGCCGCGCTACAATTCATTGGAGGCGAGTCCTCGGTTCCGAAGCAGCCGAAGATCGCCGCCAAAAAAGTGGGACCGAACGATCCCTGCCCGTGCGGGAGCGGGAAGAAGTATAAGAAATGCTGCAAGGCCTAAGAATTCCACTTCTCTTAATCCTGCCGGCCTTGGCCCCGGCGGCGATTTTCCCGGACAAGATCGGGACATTCGAAAGAGGAGCGCCTGCGGCAGCCTCCGCCCCCGACCGGGCGCTTTTGGCAGAATTCGGCCTGGAAGCCACCGAGCAGGCTGAGTACAAATCGCCCGAAAAGAAGCATTTTACGGCTACTGCCTGGCGCTTCAAGGATTCCACTGGGGCCATGGCGTTTTTTCAGGCGCACCGCCCTCCGGCCGCGCCTCCAGCGCCACTTTTAAAATTGTCGGTAATTACATCGGATGGAAGGATTTATACATACGGAAATTATGTGTTTCAGCTCACCGGTGCAGTTCCTCCGCAGGAGGACTTCCAACCCGTTTACGCGCAGTTGCCCAAGTTGGAGCAGTCGCCGCTGCCGACGCTGGTAAGCTACTTGCCCGCGGCCGGGCTGATCCCTAACTCGGAGCGCTATGTGCTGGGGCCGGTCTCGCTTGACCGGTTCGAACCAAGGATCTCCCCATCCGTCGCGGGGTTTCACCTGGGGGCTGAGGCACAACTCGGTAAATTTTCCAGCCCGAAAGGTCCCCTGAGCCTGGCGATCTTCTATTATCCGACGCCATCGATGGCCCGGGACCGTCTTGCCGAGTTCCAAAAGATCCCTGGAGCAATGGCGAAGCGCGCTGGGCCACTGGTGGCCGTGACGATCGACCCTCCGGACCTGGACGCCGCCGAACGGCTGCTGGCGCAGGTAAAATATGAGGCGAACCTGACCTGGAGCCAGAAGGTCCCGACCAATGAAGTCAAAGGGTTTGCGCTCACGCTGCTGAATATTTTCGTGCTGGCGGGGATTGTCCTGGGCATGTGCCTGGTAGCGGGGATCGCGTTCGGCGGATTCAGAATTTTAGCGCGAAAGATGGGCAGAAAAGTGGATCCGGAGGCGATGATCACGCTCGGGCTCGACGGCAAATCGTAGGCCCGTTAAGCCTTGGCAGTTGTGGCCCTTAGACTGGAAACGAGGGTGGTTTCCAGCGCTTTCGCACACGTTTTCCACATACGGTTGATTTTTCCGCGTGGCGATAAAGTCTTTTTAATCAATACATTGAATGGCTACAAATGGCGGGGAGTTTTTCCCTTGACATCATTTGCCGCACGCCCTAATATCCAATCACACAGGTTTTGACGGTTGCGATGCCGTTGAATCTGATTCTCCCATGTACATCGCCCTGCAAAAACAGGGTTCGTAAATGCTCACCTTCACCGGTGAGCATTTTACGTTTCTGGGGGCTTTGCGCGCGCCAGAACGACCCGCTTCGCCCCGGGAGGTGTTCTGTGGTACCATGCTCGAAGAAGTGCTCACATCCCTCGCGGAGAGGTGGCTGAGTGGTCGAAAGCAGCGGTTTGCTAAACCGTCGTAG
>JBBIVT010000078.1:0-1961 GCA_037439565.1 Acidobacteriota bacterium
TCCCTCACCACCGCGCCGACATCCGGTTTGAACACCGGCTCCGAACTGGTGCCCGTGACGGTGAACGGAATCGCTGTGCCGCTGACTACGGCCAGGAGTCCGGATGCGTGCACGGTTGCGCTCATTTTGAAGTCGAGCGCATTGGCGGGGCTGACCGTCCCCGCGCCGTTTAACTCGCCTATGGCCGGCAGGATCAGCTTCATATCGCGAGCGGCCGTGCCCTCGGGCGCGGACCTCAGGTTCGCGCTCAGAACCTGAATCTGCGTATCCGGCCCTTCCTTGATTCCAGCCAGCTTTTCGATGGTCGCCATCCTTTTGGGAAGATCGAAGCCAGCCAGGGTCGTGTTGTTGAGAGAAACCGAGCCGGTGGTCACCAGTTCCGTTGCCGGACCCTCCATCGCGAAGTCCGCGCTGGCCGTCCCGCCTTTGAGCGACGTTCCCGCCGGCAGCACCACTCCCAGCGCCGGCAGCAACCCCTCCAGTTCCTGCACCGGCATCTCCGGGCCGGAGAACTTGAGGTTCAACGCCATGGATTCGCCCTGCTCGGCATAGCTTCCGGTCAAGTGGGAAATGGCCGCTCCGATGTGAATATCCCCCTGGCGGATCACGCCGGAATGTTTGCGCAGATCGTGCTGCACCGCGAAGTCGACCTCCACCATGCGCGTCGCCGGCGTTCCCGTTTTAGCGATTTTCAGCTTGTCGGCCTTCAGCTTGCCGTTCAGTTTCATCACGGCGCCGTCCGATTCACCGCTGCCATCGAAGGAAATCAGGCCGGCGAGGTCGGGCGTTGCGTCGTTCACGCCGGATCCGGCCAGATCGAGCTGTGTCACCTTCAGGTTGACGTTGACCGGCGTCATCGCCGAATCGGAGGGATTGATCGGCCCCGCTTTGCCATCCAGCGCGATCTCGCCGCCACCGTGAACATGCGCGGAAAGCGTAAAGGGAAACGCGGAGGAGCTGGAAAAATCGCGCAGTTCCAGGTTGGTTTGCTCCAGAACCAACGGCTTCCAGTGCCCGATGGTTCGGCTGAGGCTGAGCCGGCCATTGGTGATCTTTACCAGCTTCACGGAAAGATCCAGCGGCGTCTTCGCCTCGGCCGGCGCCGCCGCCGGCTTGGACTTGCCGCCCAGGCTCGAGAAGTTCCAGTCGCCCGAGGGCGCTTGCACCAGGGCGATTTCCGGCTGGTCGATCGCCAGATCCGTGACGATCAGCTTTCGAGACATCAGAAACGGCCAAAGCTCCACGCCGACGTGCAGGGATTTCGCGCGGATGAACGCAGGCTTGCCGAAAGAGGGATCTTCGGCCACGGAAAGATCGTCGGCGCTAACCTGGCCCGCCAGAATGCTGAGGCTCAGGTTGCCCAGCGTCACCTCTCTGCCCAAAGCGGTGCTGAGATTGGACTGGAGCGCTGGCCGGAACTGATCCACATTGATCAGAAACGGCAAACTGACGACGGCCAGAATCAGAACTCCGGCAACAATTGCGATCCACTTCACGATGCGTTTCACGAAGCACCCCCATGGAGGAGTATACAAACACCGGACGCATCCGCGAGATTAGCGCGCCAGTTCCAACGGGCTCTTTAGGCGAAAGGTGAAGACCATCTCCGCGGGGATCACCACTTGCTTCTTGCCGGTGATGGCCGCGCCGAGGAATCCTGCGCCCGCGCCCGCGCCCGCCCCGATCGCCGCGCCCGCGCCACCACCCGCCATGGCTCCAATAGCCGCGCCGCTGGCCGCGCCTCCGCCGATGAAGTAGAGGTCGTGCTTCTTATGGGCGGCGCTCACCCGGCTATCGAGAGAGGTGGTCACCGGCACCATCTGGCCGTGGTACTCCACTGCATCAATCCGGATGGCCAGCTCCCCGCGGCCCTTAAACCGGCCGGAGGGTTTCGAGTAAATCACCGTGCCCTCCATGGGAGCGCCAGCGGAGATTACCTCCTGCCCGTCGACCTTCAGCGG
>JBBIVT010000078.1:2061-7226 GCA_037439565.1 Acidobacteriota bacterium
GGTGATCCAGCGGGTGAAGAAAATCGCCGTGGTGGTGCGCGCCAGGTCCTCCGGCGGAAACAGCAGGGCAGCGGAGTGAAAATAGTCGCGGGTATGATCGAGCGCCATCACGATCATGATCAGGCCGCGGAGAGCGTCGACGGATTGGACCCTTTGGGTCAACTCACCTCCCGGAGGAGCCGAAGCCGCCCTCGCCGCGGAGGGAGCCGCCGAGGTCGCCTTCCTCCCAATCGATTGCCTCGTATTTGGCGACCACCAGCTGCGCGATGCGGTCCCCAACTTCGATTTTATAGTCGGCGCGGCCCAGGTTGAACATCACCACCTTGATCTCGCCGCGGTAGCCGGGGTCGATGGTGCCGAAGTTCACGGTGAGCGAATGCTTCAGAGCCATGCCGCTGCGCGGCCTCACCTGCGCCTCATAGCCCGGAGGAAGTTCGATGGCGATGCCGGTGGGCACCGCCTGCGCTGCGCCGGGCGAAAGAATCACGGATTCGACGGCGCGGAGGTCCAGCCCGGCGTCCTCCGAAGGGCCGTGGGCGTAGACGGGCAGCGATGCGCCGGGATGAAGTTTCTTGATGCGGATTTTCATGGCTGGGAAACGTTATGATAACCGTTTGAACCCGCCAAAAACTTCCCGCGTGCTGGCCGTCGCGCCGATGCCTCCCGAAAAGAGCGCGTATGCGCTGGCACGCTATAGCCGTTCTCCGGATTCCATCCAGAAATCGATCGACTGGGTGCGGACGCACGATTCGGCGAAGTTCCTGGAGAGCTTCTATTTTCAGTACGGCCACGCCTCCATTGCGGACCTGGGGCATGTGGTGCTGTGCTTCGAGGGCATCTCGGAACTGGCGGCGGCGGAAATTGAAGACGAACAGTTGTGGGACGGACAGGCGCGATCCTCGCGGTATCAAGATTTCTCGAAGTCGGGATTCGTCACGCCCCCGGGATTTTCGCCCACCGATGCCGCGGCCTACGCCGAGGCGGCCCACAAGCTGCTGGACGCCTATCACGAGATTCACGCGCGCGCGAAAGAGCATCTAAACGAAAGATTGCCGCGTCCCGAAGATATGAAGGAGGACGCCTACGACCGCAACATCACGGCGCGGGCGTTCGACATCGCGCGCTATGCGCTCTTCCTGGGAATCCCCACCGGCGTGGGCCAGGTGACCAGCATCCGGACGCTGGAGCGGCAAATTCGCCGCCTGAAAGCCTCTGAATACCCCGAAATTCGCGAGGTGGCCGGCGAAATTGCCGCAGCCTGCTCGGCGGCTCCGGCTTGCCCCTGGGACCAGACATCGGCCACCGAGCCGGTCGCGCCGACGCTGGCGCGCCATGTGGACGCCGATGAGCATTGGGCGCAGTCCAGGTCCGATTTGCGCGTATGGGCGAAGCAGAATCTTCCAAGCTGGATGGGAACGTCACACCTGGAATCGATGGATCTGACCCGTCCGATGGACATGCACGCGGAGATCGCGGCGACGCTGCTATTCCCCGTGACGGACTGGCCGTTCCGCGAATTGTATGAGTTGACGCGGTCCTGGCCGGCGGCGCGGCGGAACGAGGTGATCGATTGCGCGCTGCGGTCCCGGACGCGCCGCGATGAACTGATGCGCGGTTTTCGCGGAGGGCTGTACGCATTCGACATCGTGATGGACGTCGGCGCGTATCGCGACATGCACCGGCACCGCAGATGCCAGCAATACCGGCAGGATTACGCAGGGCAGCTCGGATGGGACACGCCGGAGGCTTTCGTGGAGTGCGGCGCCGGCGCGATCTACGATGCGGCGATGAAGGAGGCGTTCGCGGCGATGAAGGCGCTGCCTGCGCCGGGGTCGCATTACCTGCTGCCGTTCGGAGCCAGGAGCCGGTTCCTGTTCAAGATGGATTTCGCCGAAGCCGAGTACATCGCGCGCCTACGCAGCGGCGTGAAGGGCCACTTCAGTTACCGCAAAGTCGCCTGGGACATGAAATGCGCGATGGAAAGACTGGAACCGGAACTGGGGCGGCTGATGGAAGCCACGCCGCCTTGGGTGGAAGATCCGCTTAAACGGTAGGCTTCACCGCGTCGTGCGCTTCGGCGGCCACTTCGCGGAGGAGCGCCTCCGCCGATTCAAGCGAAATGGGTCCGCTGGGCGGCGCGATGGAGGAGGTGGGCCGCACGGAAGAGCTCCCCTGAGCCCGGCGCATATCGGCAAGCATCGTCTTGATCTCGCCGAGGTCGGTGGCTATTTGAAACAGCTTCCAAAGCGCGGCGGCCACGACGGCATAAAAGAAAATCGTCATGACACTGCTGAGGATCGCTTGCGTCATTCCCATTTCAGGCAGTTATCTCCCTCTGGCCGTCCATCGGCGGTTCGAGGGAAAACTTTACTGGCGGCCGCCGCGTCCGCCGCCTGTGTGGGCCGGGCCTCGAAAAACAGCATTTAAAAACAGCACGTTGAGTCCGTCCATGTAGGCGCGGTAATTGGGATCGGCGGTAAAGCCGATGACGTTTCCGCGTCCACTGCGCTGCACGATCACGAAGGGCTTGAAGGCGAGCTGCTTGCGGTATTCGTCCCACATGTAGCCGCTGGCCAGCACCTCGTCCGGGCCGGAGAAAACGGCGGCGTTGACGCCCTGATCGGCGTGCACCGGCTGATAAATCGCGCGGCCCGCCACCAGAGCGTAGACGGTTTCCGGCACCCCGGCCGAGATCCAATGCTCGCGGTCCACCTTGACCTTGGCGAGCGCGCCGTGAAGACTGCCGGGCAGCTCATCGGCGGGCAGAGTGGCCGTTTCCAGATCGGCGGGCGTGGTGAAAATCTTCGGCGCGACGCGCGCGGCCTCCGCCGGCGCTGGAGCAGAGGGCGCGGTCGTCTCCGCGGCCCCTCCGCCGCGTCCGCCTCTGCCACCCGCCTGGGCCGCGGCCCCATTGGCGGGAGCAGTGCCACCGGGCCGGAACGCATTTTCCTCGGCTGTGGATAGGAGCCCGGTGGCCGGAGCGCTGAGGAATTGGATCGCGCCGCCGATGCCGACCACGGTTCCACCGGCCTGAACCCAGTCCTTCAGCCGGCGAACCCCGTTGGCGCCCAACGACGCGGCATACGCGCCGCCGTCGGGCAGAATGATGGTCTGGAATTTCGAAAGATCCGCCGCGCCGATCTGCTCCGTCCGGATGACGGTGGTGGGATAGCCGAACTGCCTCTCAATGACGAAGCGGGCCTGCCCCGCGGAGCCTCCCTGCGTGGGCCGGTCCCAGGCAATCAGGATGGCGGGCTTGCGGAGGGCGTTGAAATGGCTGCTGCCGAAGGTGGGTCCATCGTCCACCCAACTGGAGTTATGCGCGTCGACGCCGGCCCCGGTGGATTCGGCGAGCTGGCGGAGATCCTGCTCAAGCGCGGCGGGATTGTCCTTTACCTTGAGCACCAGCGCGCCGAGTTCATAGCGCTTGCCGTCAAGCGTGAAGGGGCGATCGTTGCTGACGACTTTATAATTCGCGCGCAACAGCGCGGTGAGCATTTTCGCTGCGCCAGAGGTGCCCCACGGCACGATATAGGCGACCTCGGCCTTGCCGCTGACCACTCCCTTCGGCGCGGCGCCGAGCACCACCGGCTCGAATTTTCCCTCCGAGGCAACGCTGGCCGTCGCGGCCTCGACGTTGTACTGCAGCGGGAGACTCCAGCCGGTGACGTCGTAAATCTCCGACGGTTGGCGGCGCTTGCGGCGCGCTTCCTCGGCTTTCAGAAAATCCCCGGCCATCGAAACCTGGCTGTCCATCAATACGTGAATCAGGCGCTTGGCGGGCTGCGCCATCGAAATGACGTAGCTGCCGGCGGGATACTGCTTGCCTCCGTTGGTAAACGCCGCCGTGGCGCGCTTCACCTCGACGCCGTGATCCACCAGCAACTGCGCGAGCTTATCCACGGTCGTCACATCGCCTCGTCGTGCCAGGATGTACTCGCGGACCGGCTCCTTGGAGCCTTCCTCAATCGCGGATTTGCGGTAGCGGAAAAACTCCTCCAGCAATTCCGCGCGATGCTGCGCCGTGGTTTCGCACGTCGCGATGGAGGTGATGAAGTGCCGGCGCACGGTTTCGCGGTACGTGACAATGCTGTCGTCGGATTTTCGCACCACCAGCCCGCGCGTGGACCCGTTTTCATAGGTCATGGAGATGCCGCCGTAGTAGGCGGGCCAACTGGCTCCGTAGCCCGGATAAAACGCGTCATAGGTTTCGCGGGTGAAGTAGCTGAAGCCGAATTTGTCGAAATAATGCGCGTTATTCCGGCCGAACCAGTTCTGGTTTTCCTCCTGCGCCCTGGTGAGATGAGGATTGATGGGATTGGCGTCGGGCGCGAAGTAATAGGACGCGTCCGTGCCCATCTCATGCAGGTCGACGTAGATCAGCGGCAGCCAGTCCTGTAAAGCGTGAATCTGGCCGCGAATCTCGGGCTGCGTCATGGCCAGCCAGTCGCGATTCATGTCGAAGTAGTAATGATTGGTGCGGCCGCCGGGCCAGGGCTCGGAGTGTTCGGCGGCCAGGGGATTGGCGTCCGGCTCCAGGCCCGCGTTGACGTCGTAATTGAAAACGAAGCGCTCGCGCCCGTCGGGATTCTGGAGCGGCACGATCATGACGATGGTCTTCGCCATGATCTCCTCCACCATCTTGTCGTTTTTGGAGGCGAGCAGATGGTAAGCGGTCATCAGCGCGGCGTCGGGCGAGGAAATTTCGTTGCCGTGAACGCCATAGGCCAGCCACACAAGGGCGGGAAGATTGGCCATGATGCGCCCGGCATCGGCATCGGAGGTTTTGCGCGGGTCGGCCAGGCGCTTGATATCGGCCTGGATCTGCGGCAGGCGTTTGATGTTCGCTTCCGAGCCGATGGCGGCGTAAACCAGCTTGCGGCCCTCCCACGTTTTCGCGAATTCCCAAACCTTCATGCGATTGGGATAGGCGGCGGCCAGCGCGTCCATGTACGCCATGATTTGCGCGTGCGACGACACGCGATCGCCCGGCTCGTAGCCCAGCACTTTCTTGTGCGTCGGCACAGCGGGATCGTAGACGGCTCCCGGCCAATACTCGAATTTCGTTTGAGCGGAGAGGGAGAAGGCGCAAGCGGCCAGCGCGGCAATAGAACGAAACATTGTTTCTCATTCTAGTACTTACTTGCAGAAATTGGCGTGTGATG
>JBBIVT010000078.1:7326-21700 GCA_037439565.1 Acidobacteriota bacterium
GAACGAAACATTGTTTCTCATTCTAGTACTTACTTGCAGAAATTGGCGTGTGATGTGGCGCAAGCTTCCAGCTTGCAGCGGCAACTTCAGTTGCCGTCAGATACCGCGGCTGCAGACTAAGGTACGCCACGTGGCGATTATTATCGGGCCGGCCCTTTAGAGGCGGCCCCTCCTGGTCGATCCGGCTCTCCGCTGGAAGAGCACCGAACTCCTTGCCTATAAAGTAGGCGCGCGGTTGCGAGGCGTTCGCCGATGTGATGGAAGCGATTAAGATTGAGTTTAGGATTTCGGTGGGACGGCGGCGTGAACGGGCATCCATGAACTCTTTACGGCTGGCCCAGCGAGGCGAAAAAGGCCTGCACCATTTCGCTGGACCCGGAAAAGATCTCGGGCGCGGGCTTCCGCCGCTGGAGCATCTCGCTATAAATGTAACCGGGTTTGTCGTAATTCAGTCCCATTCCGGCCAGATACTGTAAGCGCAGATTCAAGTCCTGGTTGATTGCGGACCCTTTGAGCCAATCCCGCAGATCCGAGGCGCGGCCCGCGTACGTTCCCAGCATCTGCGGCGCGGAATGAAAATTCACCTCGGCCAGGGATTGCCTCACCAGCTTGTGGTCGTCGCGCTCCAGACGCTTTTGGAGCGCGTCGATGTCGATCTTCGCCGGCTCCACTTGCGCCAGCAGCACGATGTCGTAGCCTTCGCCGTTAATGTCGTTGCCCCAGATCGTCCCGTTGGGAAACACGTCGAAAAACGTGGCCAGTTCGCTCTTCACCGTTTCGAAATCGCTCTCGTACAGAGGCACCCATTGCGTGATTACACCGCCCGGATTCAGATGCTGCTTCACCAGCTCGAAATATTCCTTGGAATAGAGCGTCGCGGTGCCCTTCACCCAGGGATGAATCGGATCGGAGGTGATGATGTCGAACTTGTCCTTCGTCGTCAGCACGAAGTGGCGCGCGTCGTCGTAGATCATGCGCGTGCGCGGATCGTGAAAGACGTTGTGATTCTCCGCGCTAAAATATTTCGACGACGCCTCCGGAATCAGCGGCTCGATCTCGCAAATGGTGATGTTCTCGACCTCCGGATGCGCCACGAACGTTCCCGCCGTGACGCCCGCGCCGAAGCCGACCACCAGCACCGATTTCGGATCTTTGTGAATCAGCGCCGGAATGTGCCCCAGCATCCGCTGCAACCGCATGTCGTACGGCTCAGTGGACGCCTCCACCTTTCCGCTGACGTGAAAATAGATCTGTCCGCCGTCGAGCTGCGATACCACGACAGACGAATTTCGTCCCTCGCCGATATAGAGCGGCTTGCCCGGCGCGGTCTGCAACGACATTCTGCGGCCGTAGGCGATGGCCAGCCACGGCGCTTCGGAAACCGTCGCGAACAGAATGAACGCGGCCACCGTCGCCGCTCCCACGCCGAAATAGCCCGATCCCGTCAGCCCGGATTTGTAAAACAGGATGAGCGCCGCCACCACCGCCAGGGCGATGAGGGTCTGCTGCGCGCCTTGCGTTCCCACCCACGGGATCAGCACGATGCTGAAGCCCACCGCGCCCAGAATCGCGCCCACGGTGTTGGCCGCGTAGACTTCGCCCACCAGCGCGCCGCTGTCTTCATCCCGTCCGGCCAGCGAAGCCAGCGCCAGCGGGAAGCTCAAGCCCCAGAGGAGCGCCGGAGGCAGGATCGCGATCAGGCACATCAGAAAATCGATGCGGAACAATCGCCACGGATCGGCCACGGCAAGCGGATTAAAGGGCCATGACGGAATCAATTCCGTGACCGCGTACGCCGTCCACGCCACCGCGAACGCCAACCCGAGTTGCGACGCGCCCAACGCCAACCGCGGACGCTTCAGCTTTCGCGCCCACACCGATCCCCCGCTGCTACCGATTCCGAGGCCGATCAAAAATACAGCCAAAATGATTGAAAACGTGTACACCGTCGCGCCCAGCATCAGGGCCAGCAGACGCGTCCACACCACCTCCGCGCCCAAGGCGCCGAGCCCCGATAATCCGATCGCCGCGTACACGGGCCAGGCGTTTTCGGGTCTCGCGGCAGGCGGCGCGTCTTCCGCTGGAGCCTCATACGCGGCTTGTTGACGCAAGAGAAAACTGGCCGCGGCCACCGCGATGTTGATCGCCGCGGCCACATACGTCGCAACGGCCATATCGTGCACGCGCAGCAGATAGAATCCCGCGAACAGGCATCCGAACACCGCGCCGGCGATGTTGCCTCCGTAGAACAACCCCAGCCAGGAGACGCCCAGCGGCGTCGATTCCACCCAGCGGCCGATCGCCGGCAGAGATGCGCCCATCAGCACCGTGGGAGGCAGCAGGCAGATGCCAGCCACCAGGCCGCGCAGCAGGATGGAGGGCAATCCGTCCCCTACCGCGGCCGTATAAATCCCGTTTAACATCGGAAGGACGAACAAAACCGCCAAACCGAAAAAGCCAATGCCTAATTCCAGCAGGCCATAGATGCGGAGCGGGTGCTCGCGCCGCGAAATCAGGCGCGGCAGCAGCAGGCTCCCTAGGCACATGCCGCCCATATACGTACCCAGCAGCACGCCCAGGGAAACGGCGGAGGACCCGATCACCAGTTGCAGCAACTGGAACCAGACCACCTCGTAAATCAGCGCCGCGCATCCGCTGCCCGCAAACAGCAGCAGCAACACCGGCAGCGCATCAAACTTGGAAGAATCGCGAGACAATCCCGCATGATACCGCAAGTTTTGCTTGTGGCTAACGGGCCAGTTCCAGGACCGTCTCCAGCAGGACGTTCGCCCCGTTTGCGCAGTCCTGCCAGGACGTTAACTCCTTCGGCGAATGGCTGATGCCACCAACGCTGGGAACGAAAATCATCCCCATCGGCATCAGCGTGGCCATCATCTGGGCGTCGTGACCCGCGCCGCTCGGCAGGTGGCGCGAATCGAGCCGGTTCCTCGCCGCGGCGGCTTCGATGACACGCTGCACTTCTGGCGATGCCGTCGCCCCTTCGTGGTGGACGAGTTGCGTCATTGAAATTGCCGTCCGTGTCCGGGCCGCGACCGCTGCGGCGCGTTCCCGAATCCTGGCTCCCAGCCGCTGGATCTTCGCCGACGAGAGGTCGCGCAATTCCACGGTCATGCGCACTTCACCCGGAATCACGTTGGTCGCGTTGGGACTCACCTCGAAATGCCCCACCGTCCCCACCTGATCGCCGCTCTCGGCCATGACGATCTCCCGTACGGCGAGCGTTAACTCGGATGCGGCGACCAGCGCGTCCTGCCGGTCCGGCATCGGCGTTGTTCCGGCGTGATTTGCCATACCCGTCACCACCACCTCATAGTCGTCGATGGAGACGATCCCGTCCACAACTCCCACCGGCACACCCTCACGGATCAACTTGCCTCCCTGCTCGATGTGCAGTTCTACGTAGACATGGAACTGGCCTTTGTGGAGAAATGCCGTTTCGATCTTGGCTGGATCGCCCCCAATCCGGCGGATCGCCTCGGCTTTTGTGATCCCGCGCGACATAATCTCAAGACTGCCCGGCTTCCCCGCCGCCACGCGGCTGCCGTTCAGAGCCTGGCCCGCAAAGCTCGCTTCCTCGCATGCCCATACAACCGCGGTTAGGGGGCGGCGCGTCTGAATCCCCAGCTCGTTCAGTAAGCGCAGGATATGAATCGCGGAAAGCGATCCGAGGTCTCCGTCGAAGTTGCCGCCGCTCGGAACAGAATCGATATGCGAGCCGAACAGAACCGGCGCCAGCGACGGGTCAGAACCCGCGCGCGACGCGAAGATATTTCCGCCCGCGTCGACGCGAACCGTGGCTCCGGCCCGCCGCATCAGGTCCGTCACGAAGCGCCGTCCGGCGATGTCGGCGTCGGAATATCCCACCCGGCTCACGCCGCTTTGGAAGGTACCTCCCTCCGGACGCCCAAACGCACTGAGCTCCGTCAGGTCGGACTGAAGCACGGCAGCGGTGACGCGCGGCTCGTCCGACGCGGTCAGGCGCGCGAACGATCCCGCCGCCATCGCGCCGATGAACGCCCGCCGGTTCACTTTCTTAGACAAGTTTGGTCTTCTTCACCGGAAGTTCGCGCACGCGTTTGCCGGTCGCCGCGAAAATCGCGTTGCAGATGGCGGGGGAAATCACCGGAACCCCCGGCTCGCCCACGCCCGCCGGAGGCGCGTCGCTCGGCACGATGTGGACGTGCGTCATCACCGGCGCTTCGGGCATCCGCGCCACGGGGTAGTTGTTGAAATTCCCCTGCTGCACGCGGCCATCGGCTAAGGTCACCTCGCCGAGCATCGCCACGCTGGTGCCGAACACCGCCGCGCCTTCAAACTGCGCGGTGACGCGTTCGGGATGAACCACCATGCCCGCGTCAACGGCGATATCGACGCGCGGGATCCTCACCTTGCCCTTGGCGTCCACCTCCACTTCCACCACCGCGGCAATATACGACAAAAAGCTGCGGTGCACCGCGATGCCCCAGGCGTGGCCCGGGCCGGACTTCCTGCTCGCCCACCTGGACTTTTCCGCCGCCAGTTCCACCACGCGCCGCAGCCGCGCGACGTCCAGCGGATAGCGCTTATCCCCCGGCAGGTCGATGATTCGCGACGGTCCCAGCAGGTCCAGCAGATACTCCACGCGGTCCCGATTCGCCGCCGCCGCCAGTTCGTCCACGAACGTCTGCACGGCGAACGCGTGATAGATGTTCGCCACCGAGCGCATCCATCCGATGCGCACGGGGGCCTTCGCCGGACCGTTTTCCGCGCGATGATTGGCGATGTCGAAAGGCACATCGTTCCAGCCCATCCCCATTTGCGACGTTCCGTATTCCGCTTTCGGGTCGAACATCATCTCGATGGGGGGAAACGCGCTGCGTTGCAGCCACGCCGTGGGGCGGCCTTTCGCGTCCACGCTCGCCTTCATGTACATCGCTGCCACCGAGTGGAAATAATCGAAGTGAATATCGTCTTCCCGGCTCCAGACCACCTTCACCGGCCTGCCGGTCTTCTGCGACAGCACCGCCGCTTCGGCCACGTAGTCCGGCTTCGATTTACGCCCGAACCCTCCGCCCAGCAGCGTGACGTGGCATGTCACATCGGCCGGCTTGATGCCGACCGCCGCCGCCACGGTGGCCTGCACTGCCTGTGGATTCTGCGTTGCGGCCCAGGCGATCACCTTGCCGTTCTTGAACTCCGCCACCGCGGCGGGAGGCTCCATCGGCGTGTGCGCCAGCAAAGGAACATAGTAGTCCGCCTCGATGATCTTGCCGCCCTTGGCGAACTCCGCGTCCACGTCGCCCACGTTGCGCGCCACTTTCCCCGGTTTCCGGGCGGATTCCCTCAGCATGGTTTTAAATGTGCCGGAATCGAAGCTTGCGTTTGCGCCCAGGTCCCAATCCACCTTCAGTTTCTTGCGGCCCTGCATCGCGGCCCAGGTGTTGTCGGCGATCACCGCGACGCCGCCCAGCGCCTGGAATCCGTAGGGAGGCTTCATCGGGTCGATCGTCGCCGTTTGTAGCACCCCCTTCACCAGGCGCGCCTCACGATCGTCCACCGAGACGATCTTGCCGCCCATCACTGGCGACCTTTCGATGGACGCGTAGACCATCCCCGGCATCTTTGCATCGATGCCGTAGACCGCCTTGCCCGTGCACATGTCATTCAAATCCACGATCGGCAGCGCCTTGCCGATGTAGCGGTACTCGGAGGGCGCTTTGAACGTCAGTTCCTCCTTCTTGGGCACCGCCTGTTTCGAGGCGGCCGCCACCAGCGCCGCATAGGAGGCCTTTTTGCCGCTCGGCATGTGGACCACTTGCTCGTTGCGAGCCTTGCACTCGGCCGCCGGCACGCTCCATTGCGCCGCCGCGGCTCGCTCCAGCATCGTGCGAGCCGTCGCGCCCGCGATCCGCAGCGCCTCGTAAAAACTGCGAATGGAATTGGAGCCGTCCGTATCCTGGGAGCCGTACTTCGCGTCGCCGATGGCCTGCTCCACCCGGACATTCTTGAAGTCGACGTCCAGTTCGTCGGCGGCCACCATCGGCAGAGACGTCTTGATGCCCGTGCCCATCTCCGAACGGTGCGCGACGATCGTCACCAGGCCGCTCGGCTCCATGCCGAGATAGACGCTGGGTTGCCAGGTGGCGTCCGCTTCCAGGCCGTCAGTGGCCAGAACGAACGCTCCCGCGGAAAAGATGCCCAGGAAACCCCGGCGCGAGACAACCAATTCGACGCGGTTCATGTCTTGTCTCATGCCTTCACCCCCGCGGCCACTTTGATCGCTGCGCGAATGCGCTGATACGTCCCGCAGCGGCAGATATTGCCCTGCATCGCGTCGTCGATGTCCTTATCCGTGGGTTTCGGCTTTTCCTTGAGCAGCGCCACCGCTTGCATGATCTGGCCGCTCTGGCAGTATCCGCACTGCGGCACGTTGCCCTTTTCCCAGGCCGCCTGCACCGGATGCAGATGGCCGTTGGCAAGCCCCTCAATCGTGGTGATGGATTTGCCCGCCGCGGCCTTCATCGTCGTTTGGCAGCTTCGCGCGGCCGCGCCATTTACGTGGACCGTGCAGGCGCCGCACAATCCCATGCCGCAACCGAACTTCGTGCCGGTCAGGTTGAGTTCGTCGCGTAAGTACCAAAGCAGCGGCATGTCGCCGTCGCCGTCGAATTTCCGGGCAGAACCGTTGACGCGCAGTTCAATCATGAAACATATGGTAGCGCCGTTTTTTGAGACGCGCCTAATCCCCGCTTTCGTCTGTACCGCAGCCCCTGTGCAAGCCGCGGGACTCGTGCCGCGTTAGGCTAAGCTCACTTCCTGAACTCCGGTGCTGTCATCGTGGAACAGTTGTTGCAATGGTCGTAGCTGACAATCCGCGTCGCTTTCCACGCGCCATCCTTGTTCTGCCAGATCGTCATGAACCGCCCCGCGCCGCTGCCTTCCGGACACTTGTCCAGCTTCGCGCTGCAGAAAAAGTGAATTCCGGTCTCGACCGCGCCATAGTGATTCAGCGGATAGACCTTCAAGGTCCCTGGCGCAAGGTCGCGGTGGACTTTGCCGCAGATGTTGACTTTTACCGCGTCAACGGTGGATTGCTTGCCGGTGCTGAGGCCCGTCACGTCATGGTAAAACTCCAGATCGTCGGCCAACAGGGCGCTAAACTTCTCCAGATTGCAGGAGTTGTAGGCGTCGAACAGCGCCGTATCCAGCGTGGAAATCGTTTTGAACAAATCCTGCCCGAACGCGGCAGGAAGCAACAGGAGGAAAACCAGCGTGCGCATAGGGCTAGTTACGGACTCTTTTCTAAAATGTTCCGCGGAATCTGGGGACGTATTTCGTCTTTTTTGTGCATTTTACAGTTTTCTTCCGAACCGCTCTCCGCGCGCCACGTTTACGCTCAATTAGAATCTTCGTGGCCACGAAGTGTCGTATTGCAGTGGACCTGAGTCTCCGGGGGCTTTGCCGCCCTTGCGGCGCCAGCTCGTAGCATGGCGCCGACGGAGGAACCTCGGGATCGATCCCGTAACAACACTGCTGAGCGGATAGCCCGTATCGCCGCCTGCAGGGGAGTTTTCAGAGGGCGAGCGTCAAAGCAGGGATAAAAAATGGGGAGTGATAGGTAAGCCCTGGGACCCCTCGCTAGACGCCGCCCGATCCACCGGCGGCCGGACACATTCCCGCCTTATCCGCGGGGCTCCGGCCGCGCACGGCACTTCCACAGCCGAAGTGTGTCATGGCATCCGCCACGGCGCAGCAGAGGCTTCCACCCCCTTGTAGCCGCGGCGGATCGACGGTCGAATCCGCAACTGCCGGCGTCGATTTTCTTCTCCTGTCCAAAGATCAGGAGTGGTGAAATCGGGATGCATTGCCTGTGTTTTAATAGCGCCATGCCCCACATCGTTGTGATCGGCAGCGCGAATATCGATCTCACCACGTTTACCGACCAGTTCCCCCGTCCCGGCGAGACGATTTTCGGCCGCGATTTCTCGCTCGGCTTTGGCGGCAAGGGCGCAAATCAGGCCGTGGCCGCGCGTAACTGCGGAGCCGAGGTGACGATGATCGCCCGCGTCGGCGACGACATGTTCGGCGACGCGACCATCGAAAATCTGAAGTCCTACGGCATCGATACCAGCCGCGTGATGAAGACCTCGGGCGTGTCCACCGGCGTCGCGCCGATCTTCGTGGAAAGCTCCGGACAGAATCGCATTCTCGTCGTAAAAGGCGCGAACGACCGTCTGACGCCGGAGGACGTGGAAGCCGCGAAGGACGTGATTTTAGGCGCGGATATGGTGGTATTTCAGTTGGAGATTCCCCTGGCCACGACGATCGCCGCGTTGGAGCTAGCCCAGCGCCACGGCGTCCGCACCATTTTCAATCCCGCGCCGGCGCAGGCGCTCGATTTGAAGCAAATCGGGATCGCCGATTACGTGATCCCCAACGAAACCGAGGCGGAAGTATTGACGGGCATGCCCGTGGCGACTTTCAATGACGCCAGGGCGTGCGCCAAGAAGCTGCTCTCGGGTGGCGTGAACCGCGCGATCATCACGTTGGGCGCGAACGGCGCGCTTCTCATGGAGCCGGAGATGCACGTGGAAGCTTTCCCAGTGCAGCCCATCGATACAACCGGCGCGGGCGACGCGTTTATCGGCAGCCTGGCCGTGTTTCTTTCGAGCGGCTACGGCGAACGCGAGGCGATTTCGCGCGCCAATCTTTACGCCGCGCTGTCGACGCTGAACACCGGCACGCAGAAATCCTTCGTGAAAGCGGACGTGTTCGCTACAGAGTGGCAGCGCCGATCAAAATAAGCCCACTAAGATAGCCAATGAACATCAGGGCGATGTACTGCATCGTGCCCTTGGGAGCGGCTTGAAATTCGCGCCAGATCAACACGCCCCAAATCGCTGCGATGAGCGTTGCGCCCTGGCCCAGAGCGTAGGAAATCGCCGGTCCGGCCACATGCGCGGCAATGACGTTCAGGCAAAGAGCCACCATCCAGATGCATCCGCCCAGGATTCCAATGAAGTGCAGCTTCGCGCGGCCCTTAAAATAGTCCGCGTAGGCGACGCCTCCGGCCTTCATGAACACCGTATTGACGATCACGTTGCTCGCCAGCACGCCCAGCCCGAAAAACACCAGCGCGACGTAGGGCGTCAGCTTATCCGGCCCGATGGCGCGCATCAACTGCGGATAAAACAGGCCCATGGTGCATCCGGCGATGATGGAAAAGATCAGCCCCTTCATACGGTTCCGGCCGCCTGCTTTGGGCAGCCGATTGTACGCCGCCGCCGACATGATCATGGCGAAGAGGATCAGCGCGACGCCGGCGAACAGCAGCGACGGATTGCCCTTCGGCGCTTCCAGATAGCTCTCCACCGTGCCGATGACCAGTGCCAGGCCCACGCCCACGGGAAACGCCACCGACATGCCGGCCGCGTCGATGCCGACGACCAGAAGGAGGTTCGACACGTTAAAGATCGCGCCGCTGATCAACGCCGGGATGGTGGCCGCGGCGGCGATCGCGAACCCCCCGCCCAGCGTCACGGCAAACACAATCGAAAAGAGAAACACACCGATGGCGTAGTCCCAGTAAAACAACTCGAAGGGCCACTTCTCCTTGCCGGCGAGTTTCTGGGTGTTGGCCCAGGAGCCCCAACCAAGCATGGTGACCACGCAAAACAGAATCGCGATGGGCAGGCTGGTAACGACCATAATTTATAGCGCCGCGACAAGTTTGGCGAGAAGCGCCGTACGGTCCGCGATCCGGTTTACAAAGATACTCTCATTCGGAGCGTGCGCGCCCTCGCCCACCGCGCCAAGGCCGTCCAGCGTCGGGACGCCCAGCGCGGCGGTGAAATTTCCGTCGCTGCCTCCGCCCGTCGCCGATTCCTGCAGCGTAACGCCAAGTTCCGCGGCGAGCTTTTCGGCGAGCCGGTACAACTTGCGCACGCCGGCCGAGCGCTCCATCGGAGGACGGTTCAAGCCTCCGGTCACTTCCACCGCGCAGCGCTTGTCGAACGGTTTCAACGACCCGAATTTCTTTTCGAGATACGCCTCATCGCGTATGCGCGGGATGCGGATGTCCACCTCGGCGCGGCACTCGGCAGGCACCACGTTGCTGCGCGTGCCTCCTTGGATCACGCCCGGGCTCACCGTGACGCCCTGTTCCAGCCTGGTGAATCCGGCTACGCGCTCCAACTGGCGCGCCATCTCCACAATCGCATTCGCCCCCTGGGCGAAATCGACGCCGGCATGCGAAGCGCGTCCGCGCACCGTGATGGTGTAATCGCCCACGCCTTTGCGCGCGGTTTTGAGCTTGCCTTCCAGGCCGGTGCCCGGCTCCAGCACCAGCACGGCGTCGCTGGCCCGCGCGGCTTCTTCTGTCAGCGCGCGCGACGAGTCGCTGCCCACTTCTTCATCGGCATTCACCTGCAGCACGACCTTTTTCGCGACGGGCACGTCCAGTTCGCGCAGCGCCCGCATCGCGAAGATGAAAAACGCGATGCCCGCTTTCATATCCAGCACGCCCGGCCCCCACAAGCGTCCTTTCTTTTCGAGGAAAGGCATGGTACGCAGCGTGCCGAGGCTCCAGACGGTATCGGAATGCCCCAGCGCCAGAACCTGCCCCGATTTTTTCGCCCCCGGCAAGACAAATTCGAAGCGGGCATGCCCGCCCTCGAAGCGCTTCACCTTCGCGATGTCCGCAACGCGCGCCGACAAAAGATCGACAAAACGTTTGATGTCAGCCGGGCTGCCGGAAGGCGATTCGCATTCGACGAATTCCCGGATCAGCGCGACGATGTCCTTCTGGTGCTGCTTGGCGTAGCGGAGGCAAGAGTCCATAGAATGGCAGTATGACAAATCGCGGCGATCTTGACTGGCCGGAACGGGCGTGCCTCGAGCCGTTTGGGACGAGATCGATCCGAAGGCCGGGGCCGATGAGGTCCTCGCTCCATGTGATTGCCTGCGCGATTGTATTGCCCGCATTGTCCCAGACCGTCTTATCGTCGCCGCCCGCTGTGACTGGCCTCCGATTTCAGGACTACCCGAGCACGAAGGTTTTTATGGGCGCTCCGGCGCCTCCGATACTTGCTACCGCTGAGCAGCGAGCGTATAGGACACGAATCCGTAAAGGCGTGAGCAAGGGAGAAGGAGTGTGGCGTGACGGCCGAGAACAATTTGGGCCAAATTTCGCCGGACATTACACTATCGTGGAATTCGATTGCGGTTCGCCCTGCCACATGATGGCGATCGTGGACGCGCTGACCGGTAAGGTCTACAGTCTCCCGCTTGCGAAAGGACTGATTGTTCCTTGGCTTGACGGTGGCCCATGGCAGGCATCGGTTGAGTTCCGGCTGGATAGCGAACTGGTCGTGATGACTCCATGTCCAAATATGTTCGAAGCGCATATGGCGACAGTGCCGCTTTTCCGGCACTACTTCCTCTGGCGGGATAATCGGTGGACCCTCCTAAAGAAACTTCCTCTCGAGCCCGAGCAGAAGGAGCCCTGATGGATGCTAGCCGCCCAGGCCCCCTTCAGCATTCGCATGGAACAGCTGCGATTGGGAAGCCGGGGCAGATGAAATCCCTGCTCATCCCCGTTTCACGCACCTCGATCGCCGCAATTAATGCGAATGCCTCGGCACAATTCTGCCCAGATCCCGATAGTTGACCGCGAAATCCAGGCACGCGCCCGTCGCCAGTTGGCCGGTGTGAGCCCGATACAGCTCCTGCCAGGGAGAATCGTGTTGCAGCTCCGCTGGCTTCAACGCCTTGCGCCGGCGCGCGATTTCTTCGTCCGTCAGAAGCACGTCCACGCGGCGCGCGTCCAGGTCCACGCGGATCTGGTCGCCTGTTTCAAGGATTGCCAGGTTGCCTCCCACCGCCGCTTCCGGCGAAGCATTTAAAATCGACGGACTTTCCGACGTCCCGCTCTGCCGTCCGTCGCCCATGCAGGGCAGCATGCGCACGCCTTTTTCGAGTAGATGGCCCGGAGGCGTCATATTCACCACCTCCGCCGAGCCGGGATACCCGATCGGACCCGCGCCGCGCACCACCAGCATGCAGGTCTCGTCGATATTCAGCGCCGGATCCTCGATTCGGCGCCGGTAATCTTCCGGCCCCTCGAACACAATCGCGCGGGCGGTAAAACAGTTGCCGGTGAGATAGCGCTTTCGAAAATCCTCGCTGATGACGGACGTTTTTATCAGCGCTGAATCGAATAAATTGCCGGAAACCACCAATAATCCAGCGTGTTCCTTGAGCGGCTCGGCGTAGGCGCGGATCACGTTGCGATCCCGGCTGCGCGCGCCGCGGCAATTTTCGCCCATCGTCTTGCCCGTCACCGTCAGCGCATCGGTGCGGATCTTGCCCGCCTGCATCAGCTCTCCCACGATGGCGGGAACGCCTCCCGCGCGATGGTACGCTTCGCCCAGAAACTCGCCCGCCGGCGCGATGTTGGCCAGCAGATGTACTTTGTGGCCAATCTCCTCCCAATCCTGAATATCGAGTTCAACCCCCGCGTGCCGCGCGATCGCGACGATGTGCGGCGGGCAGTTCGTCGACCCCCCGATGGCCGAGTTCACCACAATCGCGTTCTCAAACGCCGCTCGCGTCAGGATGCGCGATGGCGTCAGATCCTCGTGAACCATCTCGACAATCCGGCGTCCCGTCTCGTAGGCCATTTTGGCGCGCTCGGCGTAGGGCGCGGGGATCGCCGCGCAGCCGGGCAGGGACATGCCCAGCGCCTCCGCCAGCGAGTTCATCGAAAGAGCCGTGCCCATGGTGTTGCAATGGCCCGCGCTGAGGATGGTCCGCACTACCCGGTCCACCAGCTCCTCCACCGTGATCAACCCTTGCGCCACCAGCCTCCGCGCTTCCCACAGCACCGCGCCGGATCCGGCCAGTTTGCCGTCGATATACGCGTCCAGCATCGGACCGCCGGACAGCACAATGGCCGGAAGGTTCACCGTCGCCGCCGCCATGATGCAGGCGGGCGTGGTTTTATCGCAGCCGGTGGTGAGCACCACGCCATCGAAGGGATATCCGCACAGAATCTCCACCAGGCCCAGATACGCCAGATTGCGGTCCAGGGCGGCCGTCGGCCGCCTGCACGATTCCTGAATCGGATGCACGGGAAATTCGAACGGCACTCCGCCCGCGTCGCGAATGCCCGCCTTGACGCGCGCCGCCAGTTCCAGGTGGATGCGGTTGCAGGGTGAAAGATCGCTGCCCGTCTGCGCAATGCCGATGATCGGCCGGGCCGATTGCATCTCCTGGCGGGTGATGCCGTAGTTGGTGAATCGCTCAATGTAAATGGCGGTTTCGCCGGGGTCGGCCCGGTCGTTGAACCAGATCTCGCTGCGCAGCCGCTTTTTCTCTTGCATAAATATGACAATAGCGGAATGAAGCTGTTCGTTTTCGCCGCCACCATGACTGTTCTTTCCGCACAACCGGTTCACGTGATCGCTTTCGGCGCCCATCCCGACGATTGCGACATCCGCGCCTCCGGCACCGCCGCGCTGTTCCGGGCCGCCGGGGCCAAGGTGAAGTTCGTCTCCGTGACCAACGGCGACGCGGGCCACATGGAGATTCACGGGGCCGCGCTCGCCGCCCGCCGCCTGGCCGAGGCCAGGGAGTCCGCGCGCCGGCTGGGCATCGAATACGACGTGCTCGACAATCACGACGGCGAGCTGCTGCCGACGCTGGAGGTCCGCCGCCAGATCATCCGTGAAATCCGCGAATGGAACGCCGACATCGTGCTCGCGCCGCGCCCCAACGACTATCATCCCGACCATCGCTACACCGGCGTGCTGGTGCAGGACGCCGCGTACATGGTGGTGGTGCCGAGCCTCGTCCCTGAGGTCCCCGCGCTGCGCAAAAACCCCGTGTTCCTTTATTACGAGGACAATTTTCAGCGCCCCAATCCGTTCCGCCCGGACATTGCGGTGAACATCGATTCCGTGATCGACAAGAAAATCGACGCGTTGGATTCGCATGTGTCGCAATTCTACGAATGGCTGCCCTGGGTCGACGGCAAGCTCGGCGATGTCCCCAAAGGCGCGGCGGAGCGCAAGGCATGGCTGAAACAAGCCCGCACGCGGCCCATCCGCCCGGACGTTCGCGCCTCGCTGGAGAAGTGGTCCGGCGCGAAGGCGGGCAGCGCGGTGCGCTATTACGAGGCGTTCGAAATCTGCGAGTACGGCGCTCGGCCGGACGAAGCGAGAATCCGCCAATTGTTTCCCATGCTTCACTAGGAGGTCGAAAAAGGAGAAGGATGGGCGTGGGCAGAGCAGTCGGCTTTTCAACAAGCCACTGGAAGCACGTGCTATACTCGAAAAGTACCGAAAGTAAATCCGCTACCCTTCTCTCCTGTTCG
>JBBIVT010000079.1:0-4639 GCA_037439565.1 Acidobacteriota bacterium
AGGCCCTTCGCTTTGCGATGCGAGCGGCGCTTATTGCAGAATTCGGCGTCCTGTTCTTGGATGTGCGCGGAATCGGCCAGCATCGCCAGGCACAGGTCGACGGTAGCGGGTGTGGTGTAAATTGGCCCTGAGAATCCATTGTGCACCAGCGTGGGAAGATTGCCGGAATGATCCATGTGGGCGTGCGACAGAATCACGGCGTCAATGTCAGAGGACGCGAAGGGGATGTTGCTGTTCCGCTCCAGGGACTCCTGGCGCCTGCCCTGGTACAGTCCGCAATCGAGAAGGAACCTCTTGCCGCCCGTTTCCAAGTGGTGCATGGAGCCGGTCACAGTCCTGGCGGCGCCCCAAAATGTTATCTTCACAATTATTCAATATACGATGACCAGACGCCTGCTGTTCCTCATCGCGACGATTTTGCCGGTGTTCGCGCAGAAAAAACCGGTGACGCTCGAATCGCTCAAGGCGATGCGCGGGTCCGCGGCCGTTCCCATGGACGGGCCGCCCACCTGGGCGCCGGACGGCAAGACGTTTTTGTTCCAGCGCGGGCAGACGCTACGGATTTACGATCCGGCGTCGAAGACGTCGCGCGAACTGCTATCGCTGGACGCGTTGGAAGCGGCGGCGGTGAAGGGTCCGGAAGAGGGCGCGTATGGATGGACGAATCGCTACGTGGAATCGGGCGGTGTGGAGTTTTCGGCCTCCGGCAAGGATCTTTTGTATTCCACCGGCGGCGACCTTTTCCTGATTCATATCGAGGACGGCAAATGGAAGCAGTTGACCAAGACTCCGGAAGCCGAGGAAGACGCCAAGCTTTCGCCCGACGGAAAACTGGCCGCCTTCCGGCGCGCGTCGGACCTGTACACGCTCGACATTGCGACGGGCAAGGAGACGCGATTGACGCGCGATGGATCGGAGACTTTGCTCAACGGCGAATTGGACTGGGTGTATCCGGAGGAACTGGAGTTGTCCACGGCCTACTGGTGGTCGCCCGATTCGAAGTCGATCGCGTATCTGCAATTCGACACCAGCCGTGAGCCGGTGGTTCCGCACGAAGACGTGCTCGGCGTGCGCGCAAGATATGAGCCGGAGCGCTATCCGCAGGCCGGGGAAAACAACGCCGACGTGCATCTGGGCGTGGTGCCGGCCAGCGGCGGCCCGACGCGCTGGCTGGAAGTAGGCGACACGCGCAATACCTATTTAATCGCACGCGCCGGCTGGATGCCGGATTCCCGCAGCGTGTACATCTTGCGGATGCCTCGCGTGCAGAATCGCCTGGAACTGCTGTCGATCGGCGTCGAATCCAACATGCCGACGCTGCTGCTGCGCGAGGCCGATCCATATTGGATCAACCTGGACGGCGCGGTGAGGTTTCTGAAAGACGGCAAGAGGTTCCTGTGGACGAGCGAAAAGGACGGCTATCGCCATCTTTATCTCCATTCGATTGAGGGCAAGGAGCTGAAGCAGTTGACCAAGGGCGATTGGGAGGTGCGCCGCGTACTGACGATGGACGATAAGCGCGTGCTGTATCTTTCCACCGAAGGCAATCCCTTGGAGCAGCATCTCTATAGCGTGAAACTTGACGGCGGAGGTAAGCAGAAGCTCGATAAGACGGAGGGTTTTCATTCCGTCTCCATGGGGCCGGGCGGCGTGTATTACCTGGATACCGTTTCGACGTTGCAGTCGCCGTCGCGAACGACGCTTCATTCGGGCGACGGCGCGGAGCTCGGGGTCTATCGCGAGGCGGACACCAAGGTGATGGACGAGTACGAAATTCTGCCCACTGAGATCGTGACCTTTAAGGGAGCCGACGGCACCGAGCTGCACGGCCGCATCATCAAGCCTGCCGGATTTCAGGCCGGTAAAAAATATCCGGTGATCGTGACGGTCTATGGAGGCCCGGGCGTGCCGCTGCCCATCGCCAACCGGTGGCCGGGAGTGGGCATGGATCAGGTATTGGCGCACAAGGGCTACGTCATCTGGGAGTGTGAAAATCGCGGAGGGCAGGGCAGAGGGCATCGCTTCGAGTCGGCGATTTTCCGCAACCTGGGCGCGGCGGAGCTGGCGGATCAGGTGGCGGGCGTGAAGTATCTGATCTCGCTGGGGTACGCGGACGAAAAGCGCGTCGGCATCCACGGCTGGAGCTACGGCGGCTTCATGACGCTGAACGCCCTGCTGAACGCTCCGGATGTGTTCCGCTGCGGAATTTCCGGCGCGCCGGTTACGTCCTGGATCAATTACGACACCATTTACACGGAGCGCTATATGGGCCTGCCGAAGGAAAACGCCGAGGCGTACAAAAATACCGCCTTGCCGCCGAAGGCCGGGAGCCTGAAAGCCAGGTTGATGCTGGTGCATAACTACGAGGACGACAACGTGCTGTTTCAGAATTCGCTGCAGATGACGAATGCGCTGCAGAACGCGGGCAAGATGTTCGAGTACATGCTGTATTCGCAGAAGACGCACGGCGTGGGCGGGAAAGCGGCGGAGCAGATGAACTCCAGCATGCTCGATTTTTTCGATAGGAATCTCAAATGAAGACGTTTTTGTTCTGCGCGGTTTCCCTGGCGGCGTTCGGTCAGCGGAAGGTCACCGATGAGGAGTTGATGCGCGTGCAGCGGTCCGCGCTGCTGATTGACACGCATAACGACGTGACCAGCAGGACAGTCGCCGGGTTCGACATCGGGCCGCTGGCAACGTCGGGCCACACGGACGTGGTCCGCATGAAGCAAGGCGGCATTGGCGCGCAGTTTTTCGCAGTGTATGTAGGCGCGGGCTACGTCAACGGAAATCATGCGGCGAATCGCACGCTACAGATGATCGACACCGTGCGGCACGACATTATCGACGGCCATCCGAACGATTTTATGTTCGCGGCGTCGGTGGCGCAGATCGAGGAAGCCCGCAAGAAGGGCAAGATCGCGGCGCTGATGGGTATTGAAGGCGGCCACGCGATTGAAGATAGCCTGAGGCTGCTGCGCGACTACTATCTGCTGGGCGTCCGCTACATGACGCTGACACATTCGAACACGAATAACTGGGCGGATTCGTCGGGCGATTTCACGCGCGACGACGTGACGCATCACGGTGGGCTGACCGATTTCGGCAAAGATGTGGTGCGGGAGATGAACCGGCTGGGCATGATGGTGGATATTTCGCATGTGGCGGACAAGACGTTCTGGGACGCGCTGGAGGTGAGCAAAGCGCCAATCTTCGCGTCGCATTCGTCATGCCGGGCGATTTCGAACGTTCCTCGCAACATGACCGATGAGATGATCGTCGCGCTGGCGAAAAAGGGCGGCGTGGTTCAGATCAACTTTTCGTGCGATTTTCTCTCGCAAGCCGTGGCCGACGCGGAAAATCGCGGTCAAAACGCGGCGCTGCGGGACCGGATGATGAAGGAGATGGAAGGCAAATCGCTGACGCCGGACCAGATACAGGCGCTGATCGCGAAGATCCGTAAGGAGATGGGCGTCCAACCGGGCCCGCGGGCTACACTGGCGGACGTGGTGGCGCATATCGACCACGTGCGGAAGATCGCCGGCGTCGATGCGGTGGGCATCGGCAGCGATTTCGACGGCATCGGTTGCACCCCGGAGGGCCTGGACGACGTGTCGAAATTCCCTAACTTGACCCGCGCGCTGCTGGAAAAAGGCTACACGGCCGAGGACATCCGCAAGATCTATGGCGGCAACCTGCTGCGAGTGATGCGCGCCGTCGAAGCCGCAGCCGGGAAATAATAGGATTGTGAGTAAACGAATCGTTCTCTGCGCGCTGGTTTTAACGATCGGCGCGTGCGCGCGCAAGCCGGCAGTGGGCCCGAAAATCGATCCCGCGCTGGC
Organism: Acidobacteriota bacterium; assembly: GCA_037439565.1. Lineage (GTDB taxonomy): Bacteria > Acidobacteriota > Terriglobia > Bryobacterales > Bryobacteraceae > Palsa-187. Next base: position 3,843 of record JBBIVT010000079.1, read on the forward strand.
CACGCTGATTCCGCCGGATACGACGCTGGTGGTGGGCACGCGGTTGGAGGCGCTCGAGCGCACGCCGGTGTACCAGAAGTATTTCGCCAACCGGAAGTTCCCGCAGGTGGAAGAGTTCGCGCGCCAGACGGCTCTGGATCCGACGAAGGATTTGTGGGAACTGCTGTTCGTTTCCAACGGTAAGGACAACGTATTGCTGGGACGCGGCAAGTTCGCCAACGAAATGGAGCCGGACTTTGGAAAAGGACGCGGCAAACGGTTCAACTACAAGGGCTACAATCTGGTGGGCGACGAGAACGCGGCGCTGCTGTATTTAAGCGGCAGCACGGCGGCGATTGGGCCGACGGCGTCGCTGCGTCATCTGCTGGATGTGCGCGGCTCGGCCGACGGCCCTCCGGAGCGCATCGCCGCGCTGATGAAGGAAATTCCTTCCGACGCGCAATTCTGGGCCGCGTATGCGGGCGGCCCGGTGGATCTGCCGTTTCAAGGCAATCTGGCGAATATTTCGAAACTGGTTAGCTCGATTCAATCCGGCAGCCTGTATTTCGACCTGCGGACGGGATTGAACGGCGTCGCGGCAGGCGATTGCTCGACGGATCAGAGCGCGGAAGAGGTGCAGGGAGCGCTGAAAGCCTTTATCGGACTGGGGCGTTTAAATACGCCGGCCAATCAGAAGGAACTGCAATCGGCCTGGGACGGAATCCGGGTGACGGCGCAGGACAAGCGTGTGAGGCTGTACATCGATGTGCCGCAGAACGTGGTAGATCAGTTCGTGAATCTGTGGACGGGGCGAGGGC
>JBBIVT010000079.1:4739-14262 GCA_037439565.1 Acidobacteriota bacterium
GATGTGCCGCAGAACGTGGTAGATCAGTTCGTGAATCTGTGGACGGGGCGAGGGCACTGAGCTGCATTCGAGGACCCGAAGGGGACCGCTCTCTCCACGGGGCGCAGAGCGATGTGGTATTCGGGACGGAGTGGTCAGTCTCCTTCGGTGAAGTTACTTCTTCGGCGCCGGGATTGCCGCTCCCAGATTGGTAGATCCGCCGCCTTCGCTCACATAGTTGCGATTCCACAGAGGAATCTCAACCGTTACGTCGCCTTTCACGACAGCCTGGCAGGCCAGACGCGAGTGGAGCGTCAGGCCGGGGGCCTGATCCAGCCGGTCGAGTTCGTCGTCGCTGGCTTCGGTTAAACTGCCGTCGCCCGATTTCACGATCACGTGGCAGGTGGTGCAGGCGCAGCTTCCTCCGCAGGCGTGTTCGATGTGAACACCGAAGTTGATGGCGACGTCTAATAATGATTCGGGCTTGCCGTGTTCATCGTAGGGCAGCTTACCGGATTCGAATTCGACCGTCTTCCCCTCGGGAAGAAACGTAACTTTGGGCACACTCTTATTGTAGCGTCTGTCATACTGGATTTTTCATGTTTCCTCTCCTTGAAAAACGCATTGCAGCCGCTATTTCCGCGCGGATTCAGACCCTTTACGGCCTCGAAACGGCGGTGCAGATTGAGCAGCCGAAGCAGTCCTCGTTCGGCGAACTGGCTCTGCCCGCGGCATTTCAGCTTGCCCGCCAGTTGAAGAAGGCGCCCAAGGCGATCGCGGCGGAAATCGATGCGGCAGGCGGCGCGATTGAAGGCGTCGCGGCGATGGAAATCGCGGGCAACGGCTATCTGAACGTGCGGTTGGACCGCGGTTATTATGGCGACGCGGTGTTGCACGGCAAGGGAGCGTTCGCAAGAGAGAACGCGACTAAAATAATCGTCGAGCACACCAATATCAATCCCAACAAAGCGGCGCACATCGGCCACCTGCGCAACGCGATCCTGGGCGATACATTCGTCCGCATGCTGCGCGCATCGGGCGAAACCGTGGAAGTGCAGAATTACATCGACAATACGGGTGTGCAGGTGGCCGATGTGGTGGCCGGTTTCCAGCATCTGGAAAAGAAATCGTTGGATGAGGTGCGCGCGCTGATTGCCGGGCCGCGCTTCGATTACGTCTGCTGGGACGTTTATGCGCGCATCTCGCAATACTACGACGAAAACAAGGACGCGCTGCAATGGAGACATGCGACGCTGCATGCCATCGAAGCGGGCGAAGGCGTGGAGGCGGAGCTGGCGCATCTTGTCGCCGATGCGATCGTGAACGCGCATATCGCGACGATGTGGCGCTTGGGTATTGCCTATGACGTGCTGCCGCGCGAAAGCGAAATCCTGCATCTGAAGTTCTGGGCCACGGCGTTCGAGCAGTTGAAGGAGCGCAAGGCGATCTACTTCGAGACCGAGGGCAAGAATAAGGGCTGCTGGGTGATGCCCGGCTCGGCGTTCCGTGAAGGATCTGTCGAGGGCGATGACGACAGCAAAGTGATCGTGCGGTCCAACGGCACCGTGACTTACGTCGGCAAGGACATCGCGTATCAGCTTTGGAAATTCGGCCTGCTGGGCAAGGATTTTTATTACCGCAAGTGGCAGAGCGAGCCGTATGAGCTGTGGGCGTCCACCGACGTTCCGCAAACGGGGACGCCGCGGTTCGGCAATGGCTCGCGCGTGTACAACGTGATCGACACGCGGCAGTCTTATTTGCAGGATGTGGTGGTGGCGGGGCTCCGGGCGTTGGATTACAACGAGCAAGCCGCCAACAGCATCCACTTCAACTACGAGATGGTGGCCCTGTCGCCGCGAACCTGCGTTGAGATGGGCATCGAGCTGTCGGAAGAAGATAAGCGTCGCCCGTACGTGGAGGTTTCGGGCCGCAAGGGCTTGGGGGTGAAGGCCGACGATCTTCTCGATAAGCTCATTGAAAAGGCGCTGGAAGAGGTGACCTCGCGCCATCAGGAGGAGCCGGAAGAGAGCCGCCGGCGCGAGGCGTCGCGTATCGCGATCGGCGCCTTGCGCTACTTCATGCTGAAGTTCACGCGCAATTCGGTGATTGCCTTCGATTTCGCGGAGGCGCTGAGTTTCGAGGGCGAGACGGGGCCCTACGTGCAGTATTCCGCGGTGCGGGCGCGCAATATTTTGCGCAAGCTGGCGGAGCGCGGCGAGACGCTGCCGGATTTCGCGAGCGCTTTATCGCGCGACGCCATGGCGCGGCAGTTGGCGAACGAGACGTGCTGGCAGTTGCTGTTGGCGGCATCAAAGGCGGGCTCGGCGATCGACCGCGCAGTGGCCAGCGGAGAGCCTGCGCATGTGGCCCGGTATGCGTTCCAGTTGGCGCAGGCGTTCAGCAATTTCTATCACGACTATCCGGTACTTTCGGAGACGGACTTGGAAAAGAAGACGTTCCTGTTGTGGCTGACCGAGTACTACCGGGCGCAGCTTGAAAAGACACTTGGGGTGTTGGGGATTGAAGTGCCGGAGTACATGTAGGCTGCACCTGGCATGACCCCACAAAATGTCAAAGAACGATTTATCGGGCCGGCCCTTTAGCCAGTTTTTGTTTCGCCTGGCGCGAAATCCGTTTCTTTAGCCCGCAACGGCGAGGGGCCGGTATCGTCCGGCGTGACGTCCAACGCGCGCAGACCGTCGGAGCCGTTCCCTAGGCAGCCCCTCCGGTCGATTCAGCTCTCCGTTGAAAGAGCGCATGAACTCTTGATTGAAGGGTATGGGGTAATTTGGGGGATTCAGGCTTTTGAAACCGCGATGTGGTTGAATCGGCTGGCAATTCAGTATTTGTTGGCGCGAGGAAACAGCCCTGAAAAACGTCCGTGGGCCGGGCTTCGGCGAAGACCGATATGGCGATTGGAGGGCGGTGTTCCAGTGGGGCGATTGAACCCTTCCATGGAGACCATAGTCTTGGCGCCCATGCTTGGATAATATAGGATTACCGATGACAAGTTTGAACTCTTTCCACGCCGCGGGCGAGCTTCGTGTTGGCGGCCGCTCCTACGAGTATTTCCGGCTGGCCGCGCTGGAGGAAGCGGGCGTCGCCAAGCTTTCGCGCATCCCCTATTCGATCAAGATCCTGCTCGAAAACCTGTTGCGGTTCGAGGATGGCTCGACAGTAAAGAAGAGCGACATCGAGTATGTGGCCCAGTGGGACCCGAAGGCTCCGGCGCGCGACATTAACTTCCGCCCGGCGCGGGTGCTGCTGCAGGATTTCACGGGCGTTCCTTGCGTGGTGGATCTCGCGGCGATGCGCGACGCGCTGGCTGCAATGGGCGCGGATCCGAAGAAGGCGAATCCATTGATTCCGGTGGATCTGGTGATCGATCACTCGGTGCAGGTGGACGAGTTCGGAACCAAGGGCGCGTTCGCCGCAAACGCGCTGCTGGAATTTCAGCGTAATCGCGAGCGCTACGCGTTCCTGCGCTGGGGGCAAACCTCGTTCCAGAATTTCCGCGCTGTGCCGCCGGATACCGGCATCGTGCACCAGGTGAATCTGGAATACCTCGCTCCGGTCGTGTTCGGCGCGAACGGGCAGGCGTATCCGGATACGGTGGTGGGCACCGATTCGCACACGACGATGATCAACGGCCTGGGGGTGGTTGGCTGGGGCGTCGGCGGGATCGAGGCGGAGGCGTGCATGCTGGGCCAGCCGGCGACGATGCTGCTGCCCGCAGTGGTGGGCTTCAAGCTTACGGGCAAGCTGCCCGAAGGCGCGACGGCCACCGACTTGGTGCTGTTCGTCACGCAGATGCTGCGCAAGAAGGGTGTGGTGGGCAAGTTCGTGGAATTCTATAGCGATGGCTTGAGCGCGCTGAGCCTGGCGGACCGCGCGACGATCGCGAACATGGCTCCGGAGTATGGTGCGACCATCGGCGTGTTTCCCATCGACAACGCGTCGCTCGATTACCTGCGCATGACGAATCGTCCGCCGGAACAGATCGAACTGGTGGAGGCGTATGCCAGGGCGCAGGGCCTGTTCCGCGTCGACGGCGCTCCGGAGCCGGTCTATTCCGACACGCTGTCTCTGGATCTGTCGACGGTGGTTCCGTCGCTGGCCGGGCCGAAGCGCCCGCAGGATCGGATCAATCTGCCGGACGTGAAGCAGAATTTTCTCGCCTCGCTGGGGGCGGAGCCAAAGCCGGGCGCGACGCTGCACGACGGCAGCGTGGTGATCGCGGCCATCACCAGTTGCACGAACACGTCGAATCCGTCGGTGCTGGTCGCGGCGGGGCTGGTGGCGAAAAAAGCGGTGGAGCGCGGGCTTCAATCGAAGCCCTGGGTGAAGACGAGCCTCGCGCCTGGATCGAAAGTGGTGATGGATTATCTCAACGACGCCGGTCTGACACCCTATCTGGAAGAGCTGAAGTTCAATCTGGTGGGCTACGGCTGCACCACTTGCATCGGCAACAGCGGGCCGCTTCCGCCGGAGGTTGCGGCGGAGGTGCAGAAGGACAAGTTGACGGTGGCCAGCGTGCTTTCGGGCAACCGCAACTTCGAGGGGCGTGTGAATCCGCTGGTGCGGGCGAACTATCTGGCGTCGCCGCCGCTGGTGGTGGCCTACGCGCTGGCAGGGCGCGTGGACATCGATCTGGTGAAGGATCCCATCGGCCAGGATCGGAGCGGCAAGGACGTGTTCCTGCGCGAGCTGTGGCCGACGACGGAGGAAGTGCAGGCGACGGTGAAAAAATCCGTGCGACGCGAGATGTTCGAGAAAGAATACTCCGAAGTGTTCGCGGGCGACGCGAGCTGGAACTCGATTCGAGTTCCCGAGGGCGATCGCTACGCGTGGGACAACGCTTCGACCTACATCAAGCGCGCGCCGTATTTCGATGCGATGGTTGACCCGAAGACGCACGTGAAGGATTTGACGGGCGTGCAGGCGCTGGCGGTGCTGGGCGATTCGGTCACCACGGATCACATTTCGCCCGCCGGCAACATCGCTGTGGAGAGCGCGGCGGGGAAATATCTCATCTCGCTGGGGGTGAAGCCGGGCGATTTCAACTCCTATGGCGCGCGGCGCGGCAATCACGAGGTGATGGTACGCGGCACGCTGGCCAACATCCGCCTGCGCAATCAGATGGCGCCGGGAACCGAGGGCAGTTGGACAACGTACGTTCCCACCGGCGAGAAGATGTTCATCTACGACGCGTCTGTGAAGTATCAGGCAGCGGGCGTGCCGCTGCTGATCATTGCGGGCAAGGAGTATGGCTCCGGGTCCTCGCGCGATTGGGCAGCTAAAGGCGTGCTGCTGCTGGGGGTTCGCGCGGTGCTGGCGGAGAGCTTCGAGAGAATCCATCGCTCCAACCTGGTGGGAATGGGCGTGCTGCCGCTGCAATTCGTGGAAGGGCAAAATCGCGAGTCGCTGGGACTGACGGGCTTTGAGACCTTCGCGATCGAAGGGATTCGGGCGGCAGTAGAGTCGAGCGGCAAGACGAGGGCAAGGGTGACGGCGTCGCACAACGGCGCGACGAAAACGTTCGAGGCAGTGGTGCGGATCGATACGCCGCAGGAGTCGGAATACTATCGCAACGGCGGCATTTTGCCGTACGTGCTGCGGCAGTTGGCGGCGAGGTAACCAGCGGCGCGAGCCTGCAGCGCGAAATACGGCGGCCGGAACCCGTTGGAAACAGGCGCGCAGGATGCCATTCTGCCCCGGAACACGGCTAGAGGCCCCTCGCCCCGATCCGGCGCAGGATCCGATCCAAATCGCCATCCTGCACGGGGCGGCCGAGCAGAAAATTGCCGCCCTCTTCGATGCTGCGCGCCAGCTCCGCATCGTAGCCCTCGCTGACGAGCACGAATGCGCCGATGGAATCGCGAGTGCGCTCCTGAAATTCGCTCCATCGCGAAGCACTGGAGGAGCCGGAGGCGCGCATCGCCCAGAGCACCGCATCGAAGCGAAGGCGTTGGGCCAGATCGGCCGCTTCTTCCGGAGCGGCGGGAACCACGCGATGTCCGCGCACGCTCAGCAGGCCAAGGAGCTGGCGCTGCGCCACCGTATCGCTGTCTACGAGCATCAGCGTGAGCGCCCGCCCCGGTGTTCCCGTCTGCCCCGTTTCGGGTGAAGCCTCCGCGCGAGCCAAGGGCAGGTCCACCTCGAAATAGGCGAGACCAGCACGCGAGTGGAACGAGAGCGTTCCGCCGTGGCTATTCACGATGGTGCGGCAAACGTCCAGGGATACTGCGCTTGCGCCTTCGCCGCCTTTGCGGCCTTCGGCGAAAGGATCATTTGTCTCAGGCTCACCGGGGGAGGAGTATCCGATTTCGGCCAGAACCCGGCCTGCGATCACGCTGGTGGCAATGGCGATGGTCTTTGCAGGAGCTTCCGCGGCGGATTGTTCGGCGTGCACCAGCAGGTTGAGAAAAACCTGCTCGATCTGACCCTGCGCGCCGAGCACGAACGCAACCTCGGGGGATAAACGGTTCTGCAATCGCAATTGGAGGGCTTTCCACTCGGGCTCGCGGAAGCGGGCGAGGCCCGCCAACAGGGCATTCACGTCGAAGTTCCGGGTTTCGGAGTCCTCGGGCCGCGCAAACGATACCAGCCGGGAGACAATCTCCGAGGCTCGCTGGGCCTCGCCGGCGAGCAAGCGGAGGTCACGTTCGGAGGCTGGCTCGCGCGGGGGGCTGGCGAGCTGCGCCGCCAGTTGGAGCGACAGATGAAGAATCACTTCGAGCGGGGCTTGCAATTCGCTGGCGACGCCGGAAATCAGTTGTCCCGTCGCGGCCAGTTTTTCGCTGCGGAAGAGCTGCTCGCGGATGGCCCGCTGCTCCTGCAATTTCAGCGCCGCGGCCACCTGGTTGGCCAGGTGCTGGATGGAAGCCTGCTCCTCGATGCTGAAAAATCCCAGCCGGCCGGCATTTCCCGCCTCAAGTACGCCCAGCACATCGCCCTGCGTCGCGAGCGGCACGATCATGGCAGAACGGGGAGGGCTCTGCCGCGTTCTGGTGCTGAGGTACTTGCTGCGCCGCACATCAGGGATGTTCAGCTGCGCGCGATTCTGGAAGCAGGCGGCGGCTCCGTTCACCAGATCTCCAGGCTGCGTATCGGCAGGCACGGCGACAGGTTCCGGGTCCGCGACGGTAGGCACGCGATGCAGGGATTTTGTGCGGCGGTTGAAAATGTAAAGCCACGCACCGGTGGCCTGCGTGATGGACGGCAGCACGGTCATCAGTTTTTCGGCGATCTCCGGCGGGGAGGAGGCGGCGATGATCTCCTCGCAAAGTGTATGAAAGGTGCGCGTCGATCGATACTGGGCCTCGGCGCGGCGTTTGCGTAGCCACCAGAGGCTCGCCCCCAGCCCGATAAAGGCCAGCGCCGCCGTGACGATGAGAGGTGAGAAGAATACCACTCCGCGAGACACTTTCAAATCGCCCGGCGAAGCAAGGATTATCTGAAAGCCGCCACTGAAGGGGGCCTCAGGAGCATACTGCGTCAACAGGCCTGAGGCATGGACGCGGTCGCCGATGTGAACGCGCGTCTCCAGGCCGGCGGAGGTCGAAGCAGAGCGCGGCAAGAAGACCCGCAGGCTGGCGCCGCCGTCGGATAGTTGCACCATCGTGCCGCCGGCGTTCGGGCCAATATTGAGCACCTTTCCGCTGACCTCGACGGGCAAGCCGACATAGCGGAGATTCGCGGCTTCGGCGAGATGTAGCGATTTTGGCGGAGGAGGGGCACTATGGCGCACTCTCTCGATAAAAGTTGGGGCGAGCAGCGGCAGGCCGGCGCGGCTTTCGATTGTTCCCCGGACTTCCACCCAATCGCCCGGTTCATAGCCTGAGAATTGATCGTGCTCGCCGCGCAGAATCAGGCCGTGGTCGCTGGTGTCGCGCAGCGCGAGGTAATACATTCCAGAAGCCCAAATCGCCGGCGCGGCGATCTGCGCCCGGACGGTAATCTGGCGGCCCTGGTAGGCGGGGGCAAAATCCGGCGCGATTCGCGATGCCGCCTGCTCCAGCGACACTTCCTCCTGGCCCCAGGCGCAAGACGCCAGCAGCGCTATCGGGAGGATGTGGAGGAAGCCGATTGTGCGGATAGCCATTGTCGAAGCTCCGGATCGCGAAAATCGGGGACGGCGGCGTCTACATCCGCCAAGCTCGATGCGTGCGTCAGCAGCCCGACGACGCGCATGCCCGCTGCGCGGGCGGCCTGGATGCCGACCGGCGAATCCTCGAACACAATGCAATCTCCCGGGGCGACACCCAGCAATTCCGCTCCCCGCAAATATACATCGGGCGCGGGCTTGGCGCGCTTTACCTGGGAGCCGTCGACAATCGCGCCGAAATACTGCCGGACGCCCGCGCCGTTCAGGGTGAAATCCACATTCGCCGGCTCGGCATTCGTGCCCAGGCCAATGGCCGCGCTGGCCGACGCGTCACGCAGGAATTCGCGGACGCCCGGCACCAGCAGAGACTCGAGCGCGCCGCCCATCATCTCGCGAAACAGGCGCTCCTTGGCTGCGCCGTGCTCAAAAACCTCGGCCGCGTTTAAGTGATCGCCAAACAGGTCGCGCACCAACTCGTCGTTGCGCTTGCCGTGCATGCGGGCTTCAATGTTCGCCGGGTCGATGCCATGGCGTTGCAGGTAACGCTCCCAGGCGAGCGTGTGGAGGGGCATGGAGTCGACGATGACTCCGTCAAGATCGAACAGGAGGGCGAGGCCGGGGTTTAGTGTCAGCACGTAATATTCTAAGAATACATGGCGGCGCGGCGATTCCTCATTTCCGGGCGGGTACAAGGCGTCGGCTACCGCTATTTCGCGGAGCGCGCGGCGCACGAGACCGGCGTCACCGGTTGGGCGCGCAATCTGGACGATGGACGGGTAGAAGTGCACGCCAATGGCACGCGGGCGCGCCTGGAAGATTTCGAATCCCGCCTGCGCCAGGGCCCACGTTTCGCGGACGTTCGCGGCGTCGAGGTGCAGGATGCAGCGGTGCTAGAATTAGAGGGCTTTACCATCCGCTAACTACATGAATCTGAAATCTCTCATCCGGGAAGTGCCGGATTTTCCCAAGCCGGGGATCAATTTTTACGACATCACCACGTTGCTAAAAGACCAAGCAGGGTTGCGCGCCGTGATCGACGATCTGGGCGAGACCTATCGCGGCAAGCAGATCGATATCGTCGCGGGGATTGAGGCCCGCGGCTTCATCTTCGCGCCCGCCGTCGCCTATGCGTTAAACGCCGGTTTCGTGCCGGTGCGAAAACCGAAAAAGCTGCCGGCGGAAACCGAGCGCGTCGAATACGATCTGGAGTACGGCACCGACGTGCTGGAGATTCATCGCGACGCCATCGAGCCGGGCCAGAAAGTTCTGATCGTCGACGATGTGCTGGCCACTGGCGGCACCGCGAAGGCGGTCTCGCAACTGATCGAGCAGCTAGGCGGCAATCTGGTAGGCTTGAGCTTCGTGATCGAGCTGGATTTCCTGAAGGGCCGCGAACGGTTGCCGGGGCAAAAGATTCATTCGCTGCTGCATTACTAG
>JBBIVT010000079.1:14362-21582 GCA_037439565.1 Acidobacteriota bacterium
GCCCGCCGCCGGGACGTTTCGATTGACGATGCGCTGAGCATTCCGGACAATCTGATCGTCCGCGCCGCCCATGCCGCGCTCGACCAGATGCGGGTGGCCGCCCGGGTCCATTTTCGCCTGAAAAAGCACATCCCGATGGGAGGTGGGCTGGGGGGAGGTTCGAGCAACGCCGCATCCGTGCTGCTCGCCCTGCCGGTTTTGGCGGGGAAAGTGATCGCCATGGAGCGGTTGATGGAGATTGGCCAGAAGCTCGGGAGCGACGTGCCGTTCTTCCTCCACGGAGGGACGCAGTTGGGCTTCGGCGCGGGCACCGAACTATACCCGCAACCGGACGTACAACCAAAGCCTTTACTATTAGTTACGCCGGATATCCATGTGGCTACCGGACCCGCCTACAAGGCTCTCGGCCGGAGTTTGACATTCACCGGTTCGTCAAGTAGTATTAATAATTTCCAGGCCTTCGTGCGCGCCATCGGTGACGGGCGCGATCTGGTGGCGGCACTCGCGCTCGGCGCCAACGATTTCGAGGCGGTTGTCTTCAGGCAGTATCCCCAGCTCAGGAAGATCGCGGCACGGTTACGGATCTCCAGCCCCGGCGTGAGGATGAGCGGGAGCGGTTCAACAATTTTTGCGCTGTTCGAGTCCAAAAGGGACCGGGAGCGCGCTTTGGCGGATTTGAGTGTGGACCGGATGATCCAGGGATGCCGGGTGATGGACGCGGAACTGGTGAGCAGGCGCGCTTACCGGAAACTGTGGCGCAGGCAGCTCAAGGACCATCTGTTGCCCGCTAAGGACGATGTATGGCCGCCCCGAAGCCGGTACTGGCAACCATGAGGTTCAATCATTTCAAGGTGTTCACGGGCAACGCGAATCCAGCCCTGGCGGCGGAGATTTGCTATGAGCTCGGCTGCCAGCTTGGGGCGGTGCGGGTGCGCGAATTTTCCGACGGCGAGGTGCACCTTCAAATCCAGGAAAACGTTCGCGGGTGCGATGTTTTCGTGGTCCAGCCCACCTGCACGCCTGTCGACCGGCACCTGATGGAACTGCTGCTGATGATGGACGCCCTGAAGAGGGCCTCAGCAGAGCGCATCACGGCAGTGTTACCCTATTATGGGTATGCAAGGCAGGACCGGAAGGACCGGCCTCGCATGCCAATATCGGCGCGAGTGGTAGCCAGTTTGCTGGAGCGCGCCGGGGCCAACCGCATTTTGGCGCTCGATCTGCACGCTGCGCAGATACAGGGCTTCTTCGATGTCCCGGTGGACCATTTATTTGGAATGCCGGTGATGATCGACTACTTCGACGAGATGCGCGGAGAAGGGATGACCGTGGTTTCGCCCGACGCGGGCGGCGTGGAGCGCGCTCGCGCGTTCGCGAAGAGGCTGGATGCGCCGCTGGCGATTATCGACAAGCGGCGGACGGAAGTGAATGTGGCTGAAGTGATGCACATTATCGGCGAGGTGGAAGGGCAGCACTGCCTGATCGTGGACGACTTGATCGACACGGCGGGCACGCTGGTGAAGGCCACCGAGGCTCTGCTCAAGCAGGGGGCGGCGAGCGTGCGCGCCTGCGCCACGCATGCGGTTCTTTCGGGCCCGGCGGTGGAAAGAATCGAAAATTCGGAAATTCAGGAAGTCATCGTGACGAATTCGATTCCGCTGCGCGGCGCGGCGGACAATTGCCGTCGCATCAAGCAGCTTTCGGTGGCTCCGATGCTGGCCAAGGCGATTCAATCGATCCACGAAGACGGATCCGTCAGCACATTATTTGTTTAGGCAATCTTAACGAAGGGCGATTATGAGAAAAGATATTACGATTGTGGCGGAACCGCGGTCCTCGCGCGGCAAGAACGAAGCGCGGCGGCTTCGCGCGGCGGGCCAGGCTCCGGGCGTGTTGTACGGCGCGGGAGGGGACGCTGTTCCAGTGGCGGTGAGTCCCAAGGAAGTGAACAAGATTCTGCATAGCAATACCGGCTACAACACCATCTTCACGCTGAGCGTGAAGGGAGGCGAGACCGTTCCGGTAATGGTGGTGGACTGGCAGAACGACCCGGTGAAGGACAACCTGCTGCACGTCGACCTGAAGCGCATCGACCTGACGCTGCGTCTGCGCGTGAGCGTTCCCGTCCACACCACGGGGGAGGCCAAAGGTGTGAAGCTGCAAGGCGGCTTGCTCGAGTTGATCACCCGCGAAGTGGACATCGAGTGTCTGCCGGACGATATTCCAGAGCAATTCCTGGTCGATGTGAAGGAATTATCGATCGGCGAAAATATCCGCGCCTCGCAGATCGCGCTGACCGGCTCCATCAAGTTGCTGAGCAATCCGGACGCGGTGATTGCCCACGTCGTTTCGCTGAAGGCCGAAGAGGCTCCGGCGGCCGAGGCCGCGGTCGCAGCGCCAGCCGAGCCCGAAGTTGCCAAGAAGGGCAAGAAGGAAGAGGAGGCGGCAGCTCCGGCGGCGGACGACAAGAAGAAGAAAAAGTAGGCCGTGGATTTCCTTGTCGCGGGCCTTGGGAATCCCGGGGCGGAGTACGAAAATACGCCGCATAACCTGGGGTTCCGGGTGGCCGACGCTCTCGCGGAAGCTTACGGAATCCGCATCAGCCGCAAGGAAAATATGTCCTATGTGGGGCACGGCGCCATCAAGCAGCATCAAGTGGCGCTGGCCAAGCCTCAAACGTTTATGAATCTGAGCGGGCCCGCGGTTCGGGCTTTGCTCGAGCGGTACGAATTGAAACACGACCGCTTGATTTTGGTGTACGACGAGCTTGCGCTTCCCTACGGGGAGATTCGCATCCGGCCCAGGGGGTCGGCGGCGGGTCACAACGGAGTGAAAAGCGTGATTGGGGCACTGGGGACGCAGGAATTCACCAGGGTCCGGTTGGGCTTCAAACCCGATCACCCGATCGGGGATGGGGCAAAATTCGTGCTCGCGCCGTTCAAGCGGAGCGAGATGCAGGGCGTGGCGGAAATGGTGGCGCGAGGTTGTGCCGCCGTGGAAGCCATAATCGCTGAAGGCGTCGAAAAGGCCATGACGATGTTTAATCGTCGCGCTGGAGGCTTACAACAAGAGGAAGAATGAGAGTCTACGAAGAGTTGTTCATCGTGAAGCCGGATTCGGTGGAAGAGGAGGTCGATGCGTACATCGACCAGCTCAAGACGCTGATTACCAACGGCAAGGGAACCGTTGACAAGGTCGACAAGTGGGGCGTGCGCAAGCTCGCCTATCGCGTGGCCAAGTGCAGCGAAGGGCAGTACATTCTCATCCAGTTCGGCGCTTCTCCGGAAGCGGTGAAGGAGATTGAGCGCCGCATGCGCGTGACGGATATGGTGATTAAGTTCATCACCGTGCGCATCGATGAGAAGCAGAAGAAGATCGACAAGAGGAAGAAAGCCCGCGAGAAGCGCGCCGCGCGCAAGCCCGCTCCGCAGGCGGCTCCGGCCGTTCCCGCGCCGGCTCCGGCGCTGCCGGGTGAACCGGCGGGCGCAGCTCCAGGACTTCCCGGTGCGGCTCCGGTTGCCATCGCGCCCGAGCATCCGGCTCCGGCCGCTCCCGCGCCTGCTGCTCCTGCTGTTGAAGAGGTGAAAGGATAACGATCATGGCGGAAACCAAGGGCGGAAGACCAGTCAGCGCCTCAATGAGGCCCACCGGCGGCGATAAAGCCATCGCCGGCAAGAAGCAATATTTCCGGCGCAAGAAGATGTGCCGTTTCTGCGTCGACAAGATCGACGATATCAACTACAAGGAAGTGCGGCTTCTGTCGTCGTTCATTTCCGAACGCGGGAAGATCACGCCGCGCCGCATTTCCGGCGTGTGCGCGCCGCATCAGCGCCGTCTGGCGGAGGCCATCAAGCAGGCCCGCAACATCGCGCTGATTCCGTTTGCAACGTCTATCTAAGGAAACCTCGTCATGGAAGTCATTCTCAGGGAAGATATCGAAAAGCTCGGCTCGCGCGGCTCAGTGGTGAAGGTCGCCTCGGGTTACGCGCGCAATTTTCTGCTGCCGAAGCGTTTGGCGGTGGCGGCGACGGAAGCCAACAAGAAAATCGTGGAGCAGGAGCGCCAGTCGCACCTGAAACGCGAAGCCAAGGAAGCCGCGGACGCGGCGGATCTGGCCAAGTTGATGGCCGCCGTCGAGGTGACCATCGCTCACAAAGCCGGCGAGAACGACCAGTTGTTCGGGTCGGTGACCGCCGGAGACATCGCCACTGCGCTCGAAAAGCAGGGCTACACGATCGACCGCAGGAAGGTCCAACTGGACGAACCCATCAAGAAGCTTGGCGACTATAAGGCTCAAGTGAGGCTGCATCGCGAAGTCTCGGTGGAGATTCCGGTGCACGTTGTGAAGGAAGACTAGGCTTCACGCGCCGGGCGCAGGGCGCCAGGGGCTTACCAATGTCTTCTGTTCTTGAATTACTCCGTCAGGCGGCGGCGGGACGCGTGGGCGTCGACCGCCGCCTGATTCAAACCATCCTCGATTCTCCGGATGCTCCCTTCGAAGTCCTGGCGTTTTCGCGCGAGCCGCGCGACGAACACCGCCTGGATCTCGATCCGCTCCTGATTGACCTTTTCCGTTATTGGAAGTCCGATGCCGCGCTCGATTTTTACATCGAGGCGGTTCGGCGCCAGCCGGAAGAAGTCAATGACGACCTAGTTCAAGCCTTCCTTCCGTTCGGCGAAAAAGCGGCTGCGCCGCTGCTGGCGCTTTACGACGAATTAGGGGAAGAGCAGGGAAGCGACGTTGCCTTCATCCTCGCAGGCCTGCGAATCCGCGACCCGCGGGTGCTCCAGATTTTGCTCGATCGCCTGGAATACGACGCCGGCGACGGCGCATTTCTGCTCGGTTTGTACGGCGACAAGGCGGCGCGTCCGGCGCTCGAAAAAATGCTCGCCGAAATTCCCGAGGACGATCCGGAATTGCGCCTGGAACTTTCGCGGGCGCTCGAACAACTCGACGCGCCGGAGCCGAAGTACGAGCCCGAACCGTTTGACATCTTGAAGGAATATCCGAAAGTTGAGTTGCCGGCTTTCGATCTGCTTCCGGACGCCGAGCGCCTGGCCATGTTCGCCTCCGAAGATCCGCTCGTCCGGGCTGGCGCGGCGCACAGCTTCTTCAATGAAGATCTGACCACCGAGGCGCGCGATAAACTGCTCGCCCTGGCGCAAACCGATCCCGACTTGAAGGTCCGCATGCAAGCCTGGGAGTCTCTTTCGGGCGCAGCCGACCAGCAGGCGATTCAAAGTGCGCTCATCATTGCGATGAAGGACGCCTCAAAACCCGCCGAGGAGCGGGGATCAGCCGCCGTCGGCCTGTACGCCTTCGCCGATCGGGATGAGATTCGGAAGGGCGTCGAAGATCTTTACGAATTGGGAGGCGCAGCGCGCGCCAAGGCGCTGGAAGCCATGTGGCGATCCCTGTGGGAGCCTTACGCAAAATATTTCGCTCCCCACCTGAACGACGCCGAGGAAATTTCCGTGCTTCGCCAGGCGCTTCGCGGCGCGGGCTATTTCCGGCTGACGAAAGAAGCCGAGAAGATCGCCTCGTACTTCGACCGGGAAGGGAAGCTGGCCACGCTGCGCGACGATGCGCTGTTCGCTTATGCCCTAGCGATGCCCGGCGAAACAACGCGCGGACGCGTCCGGGGAATGCTGCGTAAAGTCGACTCGCTCGCCGAGCTCGACCAGGCCGAGACGGATCTGGTGATGTTCGCGCTGGATGAGAGGCTTCGGCTGCATGGGCTGAAGCCGGTCTTCTCCGAAGAGGACGACGGCGAGGTTGAAGAAGAAACCGCTCCGCCAGCCGCGCCGCAAAAGGTCGGACGCAACGATCCTTGTCCGTGCGGCAGCGGCAAGAAGTATAAGAAGTGCTGCGGGGCATGACGAGCGCGGTAGAATAGCGAAGTGGTCGCTCCCACCAGGCCTTCTTTACTCAGACAGCTAGGAGTTGTCAGCGCAACCGCGCTGGTGGTGTCGAACATGATCGGCACTGGTATTTTCACCACCAGTGGATTTCTCGCCGGCGATCTGGGCAGTCCGAAGCTGGTGCTGTGGATCTGGGTGGTGGGCGCGATCTGCGCATTTCTTGGCGCGATCTGCTACTCAGAGCTTGGCGTGAATCTTCCCTCGAGCGGTGGTGAGTATGTTTATCTGACACGAGCCTTCGGGCCCACCTGGGGATTCATGAGCGGATGGGTCTCCTTCTTCGCGGGATTCTCCGCGCCCATCGCCGCCGCCGCGCTGGCGTTTTCCGATTACCTGGGCTATTTCTTTCCGCAAGTGAAGCAGGAGAACGCCCGCGTCCTGGCCGGATCGGGCGAGTGGACGTTTCACTTCGGCGGGGCGCAAGTGGTGGCCTGCGTTCTGGTGGCCGTGTTCACAGTGTTGAATTGCGTCGGCGTGCGGCGCGTCTCACGTATTCAGAATGTACTGACGGCGGTGAAGGTGCTGATGCTGGCCGGGCTTATCGTGCTGGCGTTTTCCATCGGAAAAGGCTCCTGGGGGAATCTGTCGATGAACGCCACGCGCACGGCGTCTACAACCATCCCTGAGCAGTTCGCCATCAGCCTCTTCTGGATCTACGTGGCGTACTCCGGATGGAACGCGGCGACGTATGTGGCCGAGGAATTGCGGCAGCCTTCGCGGACCTTGCCCGCCGCGCTGGGCATCGGCACGGTGCTGGTGGCAACGCTCTATCTGTTGCTGAACGTCGTGTTCATTTATGCCGCTCCGCTGGAGGATTTGAAAGGACACATCGCTGTGGGCGCGCTCGCCTCGTCGCGATTGTTCGGACCGGGAATCGCGGGCGTGTTCAGCGGATTGATGGCCTTGTCGCTGCTGTCCACGGTCAACGCCATGGTGACCATCGGCCCTCGCGTGTATTACGCCATGGCGAAAAACGGCGCGTTTCTGGCTGCCGCCGCGAAGGTGCATCCACAATGGCGCACGCCGGTGCTGGCCATTGTCGCGCAAGGGGCGTGCACCATGGTGATGACGCTGACACCGTTTCCCCAACTGGTGATTTACATCGGATTCCTGCTGAATATTTTCGCGGTGATGAGCGTGGCCGCGCTCATCCGCCTGCGCCGCCAGCAAGGTTGGCGAAAGCTGCGCGTGGTCAGCTTCTGTTATCCCTTGTTTCCGGTGCTGTTCATCCTGGTTGGTTTGTGGATGACGATTCGCGGCCTGCAGTTGAAGCCCTGGGTTTCCCTGGCGGCCGCCGT
>JBBIVT010000080.1:0-1452 GCA_037439565.1 Acidobacteriota bacterium
GCCGCGCCGTCGATTTCCAGCTTGCGCGGAGTTCTTTCGAGCGTGGCCATCGCGCGGCTGCCGCTTTGATACGCGAATTCGATCCCGTCCCCAACTGCCCTGGCGGACTTCAACTCGCCATTGAAGTCGAGCATCCGCGCGGATGTTGGTTTCTGCGCCGCTTCAATGGAATGAGGTCCGCGCGGCAGCCAAACTGTCTTTCCGTTCAGCACCGGCCAGGGCTTTCCGTCCACCAGGGCCGGTCCGCGCCAGGGGACTCCTGCGCCGCGCTTCGAATCGACGACCAATTTCCCTCCCGCGACCTCCGCGCGGTCAACCGGCGCTGCGGCAGAGGACAACAGCGCCAGATCGGCAGGCAAAATCGAATTTTCAAAGTAGAGCGCCACCCGCGGAAACGCTGCCGCCGCCGTGTGCACAAGCTCGAATAATTCCGTCCCGGTCTGTTGTTTGGTGGGATACACGTCCTGGTAGCGCTCAACCACGTTAATGTCGATCGCCAGCTTGTCCTGCGCCGGCGTGAGACCGGCATAGCGGGCCGCGATCTGCGGATAGCGTTGCGGCCCGAGGTTCCAGATGGTCGCCGGATCTTCGATCAGGAAAGTAAAATTGTGCATGCCGAGCAACGGCAGCAGGCGCGAGGCGTCCGCGCCGATCTTCTCGCGTATCGAAGCGTCGAAGCGGTCGTCCACGTGGGTAAGCGCCAGATCGAGATGCGGTTTTGTCTTGCGGATGGCGTCGATCTGCTCCAGCCATTCGGCTTGCTGGCGGCGGGCCAGATCGGCGCGAAACTCAGCGAACTTCGCGAGATCGGCAGCCGGCCGCGGGCGGCCGGGAGTAAATAGTTCGACGGGGTCGAAGCCGGCCTTGGCGCGAAACTCGGCCCGCACGCGTGCGTTCATCGGTGTCAAACGTGCCGGATTATCGAACCCTTCCAGCGATTCGAAATACAGCTCGGCCAGATTCACTCCGTCCCAGTCGAAACGGCCCATCAGGCCGCGCAGCCCCTTGGAGACGGCGGCGAATGCGTCGCGATCCGTCAGGTTCATCAGCTTGCGCCAGTCGAGCTGCGCGTCCTGCAGAAGCGCGGTCTTTTCGCGCCACTCCGGGTGCTGCTCCCAGAATTGTGCGCTGACGTGAGGCAATTCCAGCCACGCGTAAACCGCGATTCCGTGGCGATGGCAAGCGTCGATCAAGGTGCGAAGATATTCGTCGCCTTGCGCGTCCTCCTCCCAGTAGTGCCAGGCTGCGACGTGGAGCGCTCCGATGCCGGCGGTCTTCCACCGCGCGGCGAAGTAATCCGGATCGACGCGCGAGCGGTAGGCGGAATCGAAAAACGCCCACAGCCGTCTCGAACGGAACGGAGCTTCCAGGCCCAGATCGGCTAGCGCCTGCAGAATGTACGGAAACCGCTCATACCCGTGAAGCCCTGGCGGCGCGGCGACCCACAGCACC
>JBBIVT010000080.1:1552-15322 GCA_037439565.1 Acidobacteriota bacterium
ACGAACACGCCGCGCTCCAGCATCGATTCGCACTCCGCGGCGGACGTTTGCGCGCCCGCCGGGATCACCTGCACGTCGGCGGAGGCGCCTTCATGCAAGCCAATCGAGGAAAGAATCGCCGGCCAGGACCCCGGATCGTTTCCCGTCACGTGATAAGAAAGCGCCGGCGCCGCGGCGGCCGCTGCCGCGAAAACCGACAGGCTAATGAGTAAACGCATACCAGACTCCGATTCGCAGATCGTTGTAATTCGGGCCGCGCGGATTCCCCTGATTCATCAGGTAAACCCCACGCAGCAGGTTTACCGAAAATAGCAGCGGGACGCGGGAGCGCTCAAATTTAAATTTCACGCCAGGGCCGGTCTCCACGTAATTCGCCCAGTACTGTCCCTGTGCGTCGGCGGTCAGGTTGGCGTTCCAATAGAACTGCGTATGCAAGCCGCCGAAGGTCTCCAATTCGCGGAGCGTGAGGCCCGCGCGATTTTGCGAATAGAGCAGTGTGTCCTTGTTGAAGCGGCTGACATAAATGCCATCGTCGTTCGTCTCGGCGAACAATCCGTGCGCGCCGCCTGCAAGCAGATGGCCCAGACCCTTCGTAAAAGACACTCCTCCCCGATAATCGGGGAGCGCGCGGCCGGGGTCGGCCGCGGTGGGACTCAACCGCAGGGATTCACCGGCTTCAAACCATCCCATGGCGCCGTAGACTGCTTTGGTGGCGATACCTAGGCCCACGATCACGCTCTGCTCGCTCAGATATTGCGCGCCCAGGCTGGCGAATTCCACCGCTCCGCGCGCGTCGTCCACCAGGCGCACGGAAAGATACGGTCGCAGCCACGAAGTTTTCAAACGCAGCTCGGTTTTCGCCTGCGCGTAGCCGAACAGATCGTGCCAGCGGGTGGAAAACATGGGAAACACCCAGACGGTGGTCCGAAAAAGCTCCGTTGAAGGCCGAAGGTTGCGATAGGCGCGCGAGGCTTCGGCGGCGATATCGGAATCCGGGCTCTGGCTCGCCAGGCTGAACCACTTCACGGCCTCGCTGTCATCCTTCATCATGTTGTAGGCCCATCCGAGCTTCAGCATCACGCCGTAATCGCCGGGGTCGGTCTCATGGGCGATCAGCAGATACTTCTCCGCGTCCTTCAGATATCCCTTTTCGAGGCTTTTGAAGCCCATTTCGCGAGCCCTGGCGGAGTCTCCGCGCACTTCCCCGGCGCCGCGTGGCGGATCGTGCGGCGTCTTCATCGCGGCGCGGACGCGCTCGGCCAGTGCCGCGTCCCCGCTCGAAAACACGCGCTGCAGCAGAGGCAACGCGCCCTCTTCATCGCCACGTGTCCAGCGCAGCAACCCCAACTGCGCGGCGGCGGGAAGATCGTTCGGCGCGATCTCGACCAGAGCCTTGAACTCTTTTTCCGCCTCGGCGCGATTCTTCATTTCGATGTGCAGATACGCCAGCTCGCGGCGCAGTTCGATGTTGCGAGGGTCCAGTTCCAGCGCGCGCTGAAATTCATAGACATACGGATAGCGCCCCGGCAGCAGTTCCCGAGCCTCCTCCGCCACGCGAGGTTCGGCGCCGCGGGAGGCGGCCAGCAACGCGGCGTCCGCATCGTCCGTCTTTTTCATTTCACGATAGACGCGGCCCAGGTCCAGCAGCAGCCCGCGCCGGTCGGGGCGCAGCGCCCACGCCTTCCTGTAGTGTTCCGCGGCGAGCGCCAGTTCGTCGCGCTGTTCGGCCAGGCGCGCCAGTTCCTCGTGCGCGCTGAAATTCCCAGGCGACAATTCGAGCGCCTTGGTCCATCGCGCGATGCCCTCGCGCAGCGGGCGGTCAATATTCTCGAATGCCTCGGCTGCGGTCTGGTTGCCGTTTTTGCGGATACGGTCGAAGATGCGCCTCGCCTCCACTTGCTGTTTCGTCTCATAGCAAAGGAAGGCGTATTCCAGCGCGGCATGGTCGTCGCGAGGGTCCAGGCGCATCACCTCGGCGAACTGGTCGCGGGCAGCCTCATTCTCGCCGATTTTCAAGTACGTGTAGGCCAAGTCTTTGCGCATGCCGGGACGGTCCGGCGCGATGGCCACCGCCTCCTGGAATGCCGCGACGGCGCGGTCGTAGTCCTTGGCGCGGAGGGCCTCGTAGGCTTTTTCAAGAGGAGCGTACGCTGGGTCCGGAGTCTGCGCCGTCAGAGCCACGGCGAAGACGAGGAGGAGAATTCCTACCATTTATGTGCCCTCATGGGGGTACTAAATAGTGGGATGAGCCCTCCACTTTTCTCCGAGGGAATAGACGCCGGCCTCAAACCCCCGCGGCGGAAGGTGGGCGATCCTTGTTCAAATACAAGGTTTGCGACGGGAACGCGGTGGCCGCCCCCAGGCTCTCAATGGTGTCCATGATGCGCAACAGCAAATCCTCTTGAGTCTCGAGGAATTGCAGATAGTTGGTGGTGGAAATGTAGGCCGCGACTTCCAGATCAAGAGACGATGCCGCCAGGCGGAACAAGCGGACGCGCGAACTGTTCGGCTCGACGCGTGGATCCTCGGCCAGAAGCTTCCGGAGGGCTTCCAGCAGGGCGCGCATTTGCGCGGCGGTGGTTTCGTATCGAAGCCCCACCACGTGGCGGAAATAAATTTTTTCGCGCATCCCGAAGTTCTCCACGGTCATGGCGGAAAGTTGGCCATTCGGCACGGTCAGAACCGTACGCGCGTCGGTGCGGAGGCTGGTGGAACGCAGGCCGATATCCTCCACCGTGCCCGTCTGATCGCCGATCCGGCACGCGTCGCCCACGCGGATGGTACGGTCGAAGATGATCGAAATACCTCCGAACAGGTTTTCCAGTGTTTTCTGCGCCGCGAACGCGATGGCGATGCCACCCACGCCAACGCCGGCAACCAGCGTGGAAACATCTTTTACCAGATGCGCCAGCCGTAACAATTGGACGGTCACCACGCCGAAAGTGATCACAATGAGCGTCCGCTCGCACAATCGGATCACGGCAGTAGCGCTGGCTTGGCCGCGCTGCTGCAGACGGCGGCTATAAAGCCGGCCGGAGACGGAGATGGCACGCGCGGCCAGCCATCCGGCGAACAGGATTCCCAAGCCCCCGCCGAGGTAGTACCAGAGCTGGCGCGCAAACCAGGGCAGATGAAGAAGGGAGATCGTCGCCGCAAACAGAAGTAGCGCGACCAGGCCGCGCAAGGGCCCCGTCAGGCGGTCGAGCAGCAACTGGTCCTCAGGCTCGGCGAGGGAACGGAACATGCGGCGCAGAACAGGACCGGAAATTCTCCGCATCGAAGCCGCGACTGCCAGCGACAGTCCGACGCCGATCAGGAGCACCAGCCACTGCCAAAGGGGGATCCCGAGCGATCCGCGTCGCAAAAGCGGGTGCGGTACCAGATCGACGATCCAGGACGAACTGAATTCGTCGTAGACGGCGGGGATCTCCGTCATGGTCTCGGGCGGGAACAGCCAGAGGAGTTGATTGCCGCGGCGGACCCGTTCGAGCACAACGCGAAGCGGGCCGCCGTTGGTTGCGATGATGCCGGCTAACTCTTTGTTGGGAGGTAGGTTATCGGCTAAATCGCCGTCTGGCTGATCGCTCAGTTGATTCAGGTTCGCAGGCAGTCCCTGATCCAGCACCACGCTCAACTCGTTGGCCAGTTCCGTCGGATCCTCGCCCCGGGTAGGCTCGATGTACTGCTCGGCGGTCTGCCAATCGGATTTGTGCGCCGCATTGAGGAACCCCAATACGGTTCCGCGAGGAGTATTTCGGCCAAGAGGGTCTGAGGTCCCGGTCTGCGCCCGGCCTTGCGAATCCGCAAACAATAGTAGGATGGAAAGAACGGCGAATATGCGAAAAATCATTCTTGTCTCTTATCTCCTTACGCAGGTGTTACTTGCCGATCAAATCAGGCTCAAGAACGGCGATCTGATCACGGGAAACATTATTAAGTATGACGGGAAGAATCTGGTAATCAAATCGGAGCAGGCGGGCGATGTGACCATCCCTTGGGACAACGTGACCACCGTGACGTCCTCGGAGCCCATGAACGTGATGTTGAAGGACGGACAGAAACTCGTGGGAGTGGTGACCACAGACGGGACCAAGTTTAACATCGCCACGAAAGACACGGGCACAGTCACGGCCGCCCGCGAAACCGTGGTGGGCATCCGCTCCGAAGCGGAGCAGAAAGCCTACGACACGGAGATCGAGCGGTTCCGCAACCCGCGCCTGGTGGATTTGTGGGCAGGCACGCTCGACCTGGGGTTCTCTGAAACCCGTGGCAATGCGGATACGGCGACATTCACGTTGGTCGCCAACGCGGTGCGAGCGACATCCCGCGACAAAATTACCGTGACTTACAATCAGATTTATTCGAACAGCAACGCATCGGGGACAAGTTTGACCACGGCCAACGCCAAGCGCGGCGGCATCGCCTACAATCTGAATATCGCCCCCAAGGTCTTTGTGTTCGGATTGGTGAGTTTGGAAAACGATGAGTTCCAGAGCCTGGATCTGCGATTCGCTCCGGCGGGCGGCTTCGGCTATCACGCGGTGAAGACGAAGGACACGACGTTCGATCTTTCCGGCGGCGCCTCGTTGGATAAGGAATTTTTCTCCGCTCCGCCGGGATCTCCAATGGGCACTGCGGGCGTCACGCATACCTACGGCGAAGTCCTGCTCAGCGAGGAACTCTCCCACAATTTCAGCAAAACGATTTCGCTCCATGAACTGCTGGCCTTCTTTCCCAACGTCACGGCCACCGGAAACTATCGCATGAATTTCGACATCACGGCCGTGGCCGCGATCAAGAAATGGATGGGGTTCCACGTGTCGGCCAGTGACCGGTATTTAAGCAACCCTCTGCCTGGTCGTAAGGACAACGATATCCTCTTCACCACCGGGTTGCGTTTCACCTTCGCGAAATAGGCTCGTGAAAAAGGACGCCATCGGGGAGGCGATTGCAGCGCTGGATGCGTTGCGCCTCTCGCCTTCCTCCGCGCTGGAACCTGTGCGGAAGGCGCTGATGGATCGCAGCAACGTGGTCTGCGCAAAAGCGGCGAAAGTGGCCGGCGATCTCCTGCTCGGCGAAGCGATTCCCAGCCTGCTCGCCGCGTTTGAACGGTTTCTGAAAGACCCAGCCAAAACAGACCCAAAATGCTGGGCCAAGGTTGCCGTGATCAAGGCGTTGAAGGAGTTGGCATACGACGATCCGGCGGTATATTTCACCGGAATGGCGCACGTACAGTTAGAGCCCGTCTGGGGCGGCCACGCCGATGCGGCGGCGGAACTGCGTGGGGCGTGCGCCCTGGCCTTGGTGGCGTGCGCTCTGCCCCGCGATGCCATCCTGATTCGCTTGGCCGATCTTCTGGCCGACCCGGAAATGCGCGTCCGGATCGACACGGCGCGCGCCGTCGCCCAACTGCCCGGCGGCGACAGCCTCCTGATGTTGCGTGTAAAGGCTTTGGCGGGCGATGCGGAACCCGCCGTCGTAGGCCAATGCTTTCTTTCGTTGTTGGGAATGGACCCGCCCGGATCGGTCCCCTTCGTGGCGCGATTCTTGACTTCGCCCAATCCGGATTTGCGCTTTGAGGCTGCCGCGGCCTTGGGGGAATGCCCGGACACGCTGGCCGTGGAGGCGCTCATCGCGCGGTGGAGGATCGAGCGCAGCCCGGAAATGAAGCGCGCGATCGAATTATCCCTCGGCGTGTCGAGACTTCCCGAGGCGCGGGAGTTTCTGGCCGGACTGGCGCCCCAAAAATGACGTCGCCCGGCTACTTGTGCACCGAAACCGGTTGCTCGCCGTCGACGTAAGCGACATACAGACTTCCTGCGGCGGCGGCAATTTCCTTGGTCTTGCCTTTGGCGCCGGCCTCGATGGGGCGCTTCGCCGGACCGTCCTTGCCGCGCGAAGGTTCAACGCGTACCTTGACCTGCTTCCCGTCCACGGCCTCCGCCTGCGTTAGCTGGAAGGTCATCTTGCCGCCGATGCCGAAGAGTTTCTTCTTGCCGGCGGCGTCGGCGATCATTCCGGTGACGCTGGCGCCCTTGGCGATCACGATCGCGTCTCCGGCCTTCAAGCCCTCCAGTGCCGTGAAGTGGATCACCCGGCCCGGCTCGGCGTCCGCCGGGACATCCTCGGCCAAACGGATACTGAAGGGCATCCCGTCGGCTACGCTCACGATAACGGCCGGTTTCGGGGCGGCCTGTTGCACCGGGGGCGGAGCGGGAATGGGCGCAGTGGTGGGCTTCGCATTCTGGGGCTGCGGCACCGGCGGAAGCGCCGGTTGCGGTTGCGCGGGCGGAGGCGCAGCAGCCTGTTTGATGACGGGCGCGGCTTTCCTGCCTGTATCCGCGGGAGGCAAGCCGGCCTGCTTCGGATTTCGCATCCCTTCGATGACCGCGCTTGGTACGCCGGCCTGGCTCAGCCGGATGACCTCGGAAGAGTTAAGCAAAAAATCCGTCTTGGACGATCGGATCTGGCTCAGGATCACGGTGGTGGGCACCTTTCCGGTGACCATCTCAATAACGCTGTTGTTGGTAAGCGTCGCATCTGCGGGCGGCGTTTCCACCGGTGTCGGTACCGTGACCGGCGCCGGAACTGCGATGGGAACCTGCATCACCACTGGCCCCTGCGGTTCGGCCGGCCTGTGATGCTTCAGCCACCACCACCCGCCTCCTCCGCCAAGTAGGACCACCGTCGCGGCGATTACGCCGATCAGGGGAAGCGACGATTTTTTCGCCGGCGGCGCCGCGGCCCGCGCACCCAAGTCGACGGCCTGGATCCGGGAACGGTATAACTGGCCGGAATCCGACTCATGCTTCAGCGCCGCCAAAGCGGCCAGCACATCCTTCATCGACTGCCAGCGCTCGTCCGGATTCTTGCGCAGGCAGCGGCTGATCAACAATTCCAACTGTGGCGGCACGTCCGGCGCCACCTCGATCATCGGCTTGTGTTCGTCGCGCAGAATCGCCGAAAGCGTGGAAAGCGCCGAATCGCCGCTGAACGCCCGCTGGCCGGTGAGCATTTCGTAAAAAACCACGCCGAAGGAGAAAATATCGGACCGTGTGTCCACCTTCTTGCCCTGCGCCTGCTCCGGCGACATGTAGCTGACCGTCCCGATGATGGAGCCTTCCACCGTCAGCGGTGCTTCGGCGATGGTCTGCGTGTTGTCTCCTATGACGCTCGAAGGGCCGCCGCGGTCCGTCAACTTGGCGAGCCCGAAATCGAGGATCTTTACCAGCCCCGAATCGGTCACCATCACGTTGCCCGGCTTGATGTCGCGATGCACGATCCCCGCGGCGTGAGCCGCGCTCAGGGCGTCGGCCATTTGCACGCCGTACTTCAACGCCTGGGCCGCGCGAAGGCCTCCCTTGGGAATCAGATCCACCAGCGTTTTCCCGGAGACAAACTCCATCACCATGAAGTCTCCGTCCGGCTCGTTTACGATGTCGTAGATGGTGATGATGTTGGGGTGATTCAGGCCGGAGGCGGCCTGTGCTTCTTGAATAAACCGGCGTCGGCGATCAGGGTCGCCCGCGCTGGCGCTGGAGAGGACCTTCACGGCGACGAAGCGGTTCAGCCGGGAATCCTGGGCCTTATAAATATCACCCATGCCGCCCGCGCCGAGCTTTTCCAGGAATTGATAATGCGAAACAACCCGACCGGTCATCTCCACTGCTTCACGCCTCCCCGAACCATATTAGTGTGTCACAAGTAGCGGGGCGTTGCGGGTCGGTGAACGCTCTGAATTAAATCCCCACCATCCGGCGAGCGCGCTTCTGGCGTACCTGCATCGCATCCTGCGCCGGCGGTCCGTCGAACTCCACTTCAATCACTGAGACCATCGGGTCATGTGGCGTGGCGGGCAGGCCGCTCAGTCGGAGCCGGAAATCGGATTGTTCCACTTTCACTGGCGCGCCGCTGCCGTAAAGTCTTGCCGCCAGGGCTTTGGTCTTCATCCCGCCGATCCAGACTTCGGAGCCGGGCCAGAACTGCACCGTGGCGTAGAGCTTATTTCCGCGGACGATGAAATCGCAGAACTGGCTGCGCTTCACATTGCACGGGTCGACGGGCGCGTGGATCAGCGCGGCGTGCGTATCCATCCAGCGGCCCACCTCGGTAAGGATATTCACGGATTCGATCGGGATCGTGCCATCTGCGTGAGGGCCGATGTTCAGCAGATAATTTCCGTTGTCGCGCGTGCAGCGCACCAGGTTGCGAACAATGTTCTTCGGCGTTTTCCAATTGTCGTCGGCGCGTTGATAGCCCCAACTGTCGTTCATCGTCATGCAGGATTCCCAAGGCTCGTCGGAGGCGCGGATCACCTGCTCCGGCGTGGTGAAATCCTCTGGGATGCCGGTGCGGTTGTTGATCAGAATATCGGGCTGCAACTGGCGCACCATCGTGTTGAGCTTCACCGCTTCCCAACCTTCGGGTTTCAGGGGCCAGTTGACGTCGTACCAGAGAATATCCACTTTGCCGTAGTTGGTGCAGAGTTCGCGCACCTGGCCGTGGATGTAATCGACGAAGCGGCGGCGCGCGGCCTCGTCCGTCGCGCAGAGGGCGCCATCTGGATGATGCCAGTCCATCAGCGAATAATAGAAGCCGACGCGCATGCCCTCCGCGCGCGCCGCCTCGACATATTCGCGCACCATGTCGCGTCCGCAGGCGGTCATCGCCGTGTAATTGGTGAGCTTTGAATCGAACTGGCAGAATCCTTCGTGATGCTTGGTGGTCATCACCATGTACTTCATGCCGGCGCGGCGGGCCAGTTGAGCCCAGGCTCGCGGAGCGTTGGGTACGGGATTGAAGCGCTTGGCCGCCTGCTCGTATTCGGCTACCGGGATGCCTTCGTTTTCCATCACCCACTCATGGCGGCCATAGATGCTGTACAGCCCCCAATGAATGAACATGCCGAAGCGCGCTTCATGCCACCACTGCAGGCGGCGCGCCCGATCCTCCGGCGTCGACGTCGTGGGGCCCTTGGGAGGAGGGCCTTGCGGCTGTGCCGGCGCGTTCAAAACCTGGCTGGAGAGTGGCAATGCTGCGGCGCTCGCGCCGATCGCCTGCATCGCGGCGCGGCGCGTGAATCGGGTGTTCATAACGAAGGCATCATATCAACTTTAGCGTTGTAGTACCATGCGGTCATGCGCAGCTTTCTGATGATTGCGTTGCTGGCCACGTTGTGCCTCTGCCAGGATGCTTCCGACCCTTGGACCAAGCCCGAATTGATGGACCCGGCCGTGCTCGCGGGCCAGTTGAAAGGCGCGAAGCCGCCGGAGGTGATTTGCGTCGCGTTCCCCGTGTTGTACAAGTTGAAGCACATCGCCCACGCGCAGTTCGCGGGGCCAGGATCGAAGCCGGAAGGCATCGAGGCGCTGAAAAAAGCCGTCGCGAATCTGCCCAAGAATGCCGACATCGTCATTTACTGCGGCTGTTGCCCGATGACGCACTGCCCCAATATTCGCCCGGCATATCGTACGCTCAAGCAGATGGGCTTCACCCACATCCGCGTCCTGAACCTTCCCGACAATATGAACGCCGACTGGTACACGAAAAATTATCCCACCGAGCAGTAGTTCGTCAGGCGTGTGACCGGGGGCCCGTCTAGCACCCAGCTTGGCTTGTGCATAAGCGCGTGTGTGAAGGGACACCCACGCCGCCCACCAGGTTGCATCTGCGGCAAACCTGGACGGACAATCGAATGGACGTCCATGAAGAAATCATCCGTTCCCGCCGCGGTCTTGTCGATTCTCATTTTGTTGGAGACAGCGGGAGCCCAGAACCTGCCGCCCATCACGATACGCCGGTCGGAATGGATAAAGATCAACCCGGTGACGCCATTGACATCGGCATCCTTCGCCCGGCCCCCAGTCGCGGACCTGCCTTGGGTGAGAATGAATTTGCCCGCAACCGCGGACCCGGCGGAGATTGCCGCGGAGGTCCGGCAAATGCGTGACGCAGGCATCGGAGGCGTGGAAATCGGCCAGGGCGCGTTTCCGAATGATGAGCAGCTCATGGCGCTCCTAAGGGCCGCGAACGCGGCGGGAATCAAAGTCAGCCTTAGTCATGGACCCACGCAGAATCCTGCGGGGTACTCAATCGATGACGACCATGCGCGAAAAACGTTGGTCGTCGGAAAAATAGTGGTCGGCGCTGGCGAGACGTTCGACGCGCAAGTGCCGCCGCCTGCATTCACCGCCGGGGGACGCAGTGGCTTCGGCGGGTTGCCGCAGGCCGGCCGCGGGCGAGGAACTGGAGGAGCCGGTGGTGGGGCCGGGGGCCGGGGTGGGCCCGGGGGAAGAGGACCGGCACCGCAACCCCGCCGCTCGACATTGATCGCCGTGATGGCTTACCGCTGCAGCCAGACCCCGTGTCCGTCTGCCGGACCCGCGGAACTGGATCGCTCTTCCATGATCGACCTGACTCCTTCCGTCACGGGCAGAAACACCGAAGGCGTTCTCGGGGGCACAAGCGCCGGCAGCATCCGATGGACCGCGCCATCGTCGCCGCCAGGCGCTCAGTGGCAGGTGATTGCGTTCTGGTCCAGGGGGGTCTTCGCGCAGCCGGACCCGTTTAGCGAGGAAGGCTACACCCAACTGGTCAGCAGCATGGAGACAGGCCTTAGCGCCGGGGTCAAGGACTTGATGAAGGCCAACGGAGGCGACCTGTTCTACGACTCACACTCCAGCGACCGCGGCAGTCCGGACGAACTTTGGACAAACAAAATGGACGAGGAGTTCCGCAGTCGCCGGCAATACTCGCTGATTCCGAACCTTCCTGCGCTGTTCCAGGATCTTTTCAGTTTCAGCGACGGTAGCGCGCCCCGCGTGCGGGATGACTTCTATGCGGTTCGCGGCGACATCTGGCTGGAAAAGCAGATCGGGCCCCTGCGCGCCTGGGTGCGGAAATTCAATAACGTGCTTCGTGTGCAGGTGGAGGGAGAGCCGAGCATGACCACGCCGATTACGGACATGGTGCTGGCCGCCGCGGCCGTAGACAGGCCTGAGCATGAAAACCTGTTCACCGGCGATGAGGTGGACAACTACCTGCCAATGGCGTCGGCAAATCACATGACCGGCAACCCCTGGTATTCAACAGAGTGCTGCGCGGCGCTCGGCCAGGCCTATGCCGAAACGTTCCAGGATGCCGTGATCCGCATGCACAGGAGCTTCGCTGGCGGCATTACGAAGCTCGTTTACCATGTCTATCCATACCGAGATAGCACTGCATCGAAATGGCCGGGCTATCACAACTTCGGCCAGGCGGGATTCTCCAACGCATGGGGTCCTCGCAATCCCTTCTGGGTGGACGCGCAAGCCTACAATAACTATCTCGCGCGGAATCAGCAGGCTCTCACCCAGGGGAACGCGAAGACCGACGTGGCTGTCTATATGCAGAACTATCTGTATCCGCCGTCGCAGGGCTTCAAGTACCGCGCGTGGGGTGATCCGAGGTTGTGGGAGGCGGGCTACACACGGGATTATCTGAATCCAACCATGCTGGACCTGCCGAATGCCACGGTGACGGGAAAGCGTCTCGCGGCGAGCGGGCCCGCGTACAAGGCGTTGATTATCGACGCCGAGCAAGGTCCTCCCACCGATCCCGTGAAGACTTCGATGCCCGTCGAGGTCGCGCGCAAGATCCTGGGGTACGCGCGCGCTGGGCTGCCGGTCATCGTGGTTGGCACACCGCCGGATCGGACTCCGGGGAATACGCCCGAGGCCGATCCCACCCTGCGGGGCGTCATCGCGGAGCTTCTGCGCCAAGGCTCCGTCTCACAAGTGACTCATGAATCGGAGGTGCCCGCCAAGTTGCGCTCGCTGGGTATTCGTCCTTCCGCTGAACCGGCCACGCCATCGTCCGTTCTCAGTATCCGGCGCCGGGATGCGGCGACCCGAACCGATTATTATTTTTTTTATAACCAGGGCATCGCAAGCCCTCCCGATGAACCCAGAACCCTTTTTGAACCTGCAACGGGAGAGCCGGTCGATTTGATGTTCAGTCTCGAAGGGCGCGGGCAGCCGTACGTTCTTGACGCATGGTCAGGGAAGATTACGCCCATCGTCAACTATTCGTCGACCCGCGATCGCGTCACTTTGCGAATCCGGCTCTCGCGGGACAACGGTGTCCTGATCGCGCTGAGTGAGCAGCCGGACCGCTTCGGAATCGCGGCTCCCGGGGTCCATGTAACAAGCACGGCCGCCGATGATGCTTGCATCAATCAGGGTGTTGTGTCGATCCGCGCTTCGGCCGCCGGAACCTATGACACCACGCTGAGCAACGGACGCAGGGTTCGGCTTCCGATTGGCGCGGTGCCGCCGCCGGTGGACCTCACGCACGCCAAATGGCATCTCTCGGCCGAAGACTGGCGGCCAGCGAATCCTTACATGACCACGTTCGGAACTGCGGCAGCGCAGACGCTGAAGGACCGCGTTGAAATCGATCTCGACGGGTTGAAGCCCTGGCCGCAAATTCCGGGCCTCGAAAACGCTTCCGGTCTTGGTACGTACACCACGGCTTTCTTCTTGCCGTCCGGCTGGACCGGCGCAAACGGCGCGATCCTGAGCCTGGGTGAAGTCTTTGATACCTTCACGCTGAGCGTGAATGGCCGGGAGGTTCCCATGGACCAAATCGGCGCCAAGAGCGACATCGGCCCGTACCTCAAAGCCGGGCGGAACACGATTGCCGTCCGCGTAGCAACCACGCTGAACAACCGGTTAGCAGCGATCGACAGCGATGTCGCGAATCGCGGAGTCGTGCAGCCTTACGGTTTAGTGGGGCCAGTGCTGCTCACGCCATACGGCACAGCGGCGCTAGGGCAGAACACACGGAGGTGATACATGATCGCCGGCCGGCTGATAAACTGGGACTTCGGGCGCGTAGCTCAGTTGGTTAGAGCACCTCGTTTACACCGAGGGGGTCCGGGGTTCGAGTCCCTGCGCGCCCACCAAACTTTGCCAGTGTGTTTGCGCGTATGATGGACTTATGGTGAGGAAGATCCGCAAACCCGTCGACTCAGCCGTGACGGCCACCCCTCCCGATACCTCTGACGACGCCCTCGACGTCATTCTCAAGCGCTTGAAGGAAACCGACGATCCTGTCGAGATTCGAGAACTTTCGGGCCAGCTTGAGAGGGTGATTTTCCACAAGCAATTCGAGAATGCCTAAGCTCCGGAAGCCTCCACCCGCCGGCGTTTTGGATCACCTGGTCGCCCGATATCGGGATGGAAGAATTTCGACCGCGGACTTCTTGCTGCTAAAGCATTGGCTTGAATCAGATCCCGACGTGCCTGCCGGAAGGTGGTTTAAGAGGTTCCCCACATTTGTCCTCGCGGGCGAAGGCGAACTGCCGAAGACCTTCCTGACATCCGGCATGGCACCGGCGGGCGAAGAAGTCAGTTAGCGGCGGCCCGAATCGCAGAGACACTCTGATAAACTGCCACGTATGGCATCAAGGACGCTGATCCGCGTGATGGTGATATCGGGTTGCCTCCTCCCGCTTATTTCTATAACCCGTTATATGATCGAGCCCAAAACCTCACCTTCATTTCCCGCGCTGATAGGGAACATCAGTATGTCGGCCCTTGTGCTCTATTACGCGAAGCGGCGTTCCGGCAAGTCGAAGCGCGACAAGGAACAGTAGGCAAACCGCTCCGCTCCCATTTTGATAAACTTCCTCCAGGAGAGCCTTACTGGCCCTGTCCGCTATGGCAAATAATTTTACCCGACGACACTTCTTTTTTGGCTCGCTGCTGGCCGGCGCTGTTCCCGCGGCTG
>JBBIVT010000080.1:15422-21574 GCA_037439565.1 Acidobacteriota bacterium
ACCCGACGACACTTCTTTTTTGGCTCGCTGCTGGCCGGCGCTGTTCCCGCGGCTGGATTTGGCAGCTCGCCGAACCTCAAAATGCTCGGCTTTAAATCGCCGAACGAGAAAATCAACTTTGGCATCATTGGCGCGGGAGGCAAGGGACGCTCCAGCATCAACATCCTGAGCAACGCCAAGGAAAACATTGTTACGCTTTGCGATCCCGACGCGGTTTCCGCAAAGCAGGCGTTCGAGAAATTCGACAAGGCGCCGCGCTATACCGATTTCCGAAAGATGTTCGACAAGGAAACCAAGAACATCGATGCCGTGGTGGTCGCCACGCCGGATCACATGCACGCCATCTGCTCCACCTGGGCGATGGAGCGCGGCAAGGCCGTGTATTGCCAGAAGCCGCTGACGCGCACCATCTGGGAAGCGCGCCTGCTGACGCACTTGGCCGAAAAATACAAGGTCGCCACGCAGATGGGCAACCAGGGCTATTCGAACGAAGGCACGCGCCAATGCGCGGAGATGATCTGGGCGGGCGAAATCGGCGATGTGAAGGAAGTCTGGGCTTGGACCAATCGTCCGATCTGGCCGCAGGGCTTGACGGTGGAACCCGCCGCGGAACCTCTTCGCGACACCATGGATTGGGACGCCTGGACCGGCGTCTCCACCGCGGGACGCCCGTACACCAAGGCGATCGCGCCCTTTAACTGGCGCGGATTTTTCGACTACGGCTGCGGCGCGCTGGGCGATATGGCCTGCCACATTTTAGGCGCGCCGAACGTCGCGCTACGGTTGGGCTCGCCGAGCTCGGTCGAGTGCGTGATGCAGGAAGGCAAGTCCAGCTTCATGTTCCCGAAGAAATCCATCATCCACTTCAATTTCCCGGCGCGAGGCAACATGCCTCCGGTGAAGATCGTATGGCATGACGGCATGACGGAGCCTCCTGCCGCGCCCGCCGGTCTTTCGCAGGACGAGATTCTGGGCGATCTGCCGCGTCCCCGGCGCGAAGGCCAGCCGGAGCCTGAGAAGAAACTGCGCCTGAGCTATAACGGCAGCCTGTTCATCGGCGACAAGGGCTTCATCACCACCGGGACTTATGGAGAAAATACGCGCCTGCTGCCGGCGGAAAAAATGAAGGATTACAAATTCCCGATGCCGGTTTTGCGCCGCGCGCCCGCCAGCAGCGAAGCCGGCCACCACGCAGACTGGCTGGAGGCGATCCGCACAGGCATCCCGGCGAGCTCCAATTTCAGCGTCGCCGGCCCGTTCACCGAATGGATCCTGCTGGGCACGCTCGCACTGCGCTTCGAGGGCAAGCTTGAATGGGATGCCGAGAAGATGAAGACCAGCAATCCGGAAGCGAATAAGCTGATCAAGCCGCTGTACCGGAAGGGCTGGACGCTCGGAAAGGCCTAGAGAGAGCCGGTCCTCTATTCGATAGGCAGCGGACGGTCGAAGACCACGTCGAGGCTGGATCCCTGCCTCAACTCCACTTCCTTGCCGCGCGTGAGCAGCGTGGTGGCGAGGCCGACTGCGCCGCCCGCCGCGCTCCCAATGCCTGCCCCCGACCAACTGCGGTCGGCCATGCCTCCGATGGCTGCCCCACTCCCAGCCAGGATCGCGATGCGCTCGACGTCCTTGCCGATGGTGCTGCCCTGTTGCACCAGGCCCTCGTCGTTCATCACTTTTTGCGTGCTCTCGCCGTCGTCGATGGAGCTGAGATGCGGCGAAAATTTGAGCATCTTGCCGCTGGGCAGCGTCAGCGTATCGAGGCGGATCGCCAGTTGGGCGCGTCCGGAGACCTTGCCGCTGCGCCGCGAGATCAGCACCGTGCCCTGCACGTAGGATCCGACGGGCACCAGGATGCCGTGGCCGTCGGAAATGGGCGAGGCGGTTTGCAGATAGACCTGCTCCCCCTCTTGAGCCGTGCGCGTGCTGATGGAATTGACCATTTTGAGCAGCACATGCGTGTTTTTGGGAATTTCCGCGGCGCGGAGGGCCATGAAAGCCAACACGGACAAAATGGCGGGTTTCATGACCTGCTATTTCGCTACTGGAGCGAGCTTGCGGCTATCGATGATGCGGTCGATCAGCCCATATTCGAGCGCCTGATCCGGCTCCAGGATATAGTCCCGATCGACGTCGCGGGCGATTTTTTCCACTGTCTGGCCGGTGGCGGTAGCCAGGATATCGTTCAGTGTTTCGCGCATTCGCAGGATTTCCCTGGCGTAGATGTCGATGTCGGTGGCTTGGCCCGCCAGACCGCTCATCGACGGCTGGTGAATCAAAATCCGCGAATGAGGCAGGCTGAACCGCTTTCCCTTGGTTCCGCAGGCCAGCAGGACGGCTCCCATCGATGCCGCTTGGCCCACGCAGTAGGTTACGATGTCGGGTTCCACCAGGCGCATCGTATCCAGGATTGCCAAGCCGGCGGTAATCGAACCGCCCGGAGAGTTGATATAAAGCGAAATATCCTTCTCCGGATCTTCGGCGGCCAGGAAGAGCATCTGGGCAATGACCAGGTTTGCAACGTTGTCGTCAATCGGCGTTCCCAGGAAGATGATGTTTTCCTTCAGCAGGCGCGAATAAATATCAAAGGCGCGTTCGCCGCGCGACGTCTGCTCCACCACCATGGGTACGAGTACCGAATTCTGCATTTTGAAAAATTTCTCCCTACAGCTTCTAATGATACGCCAAATTTCCGAGTGCCCGGTTTCTCCGGTGGCCTCTCCGCGTTCACGAGTGATTGCGGCTGGACGCGGTTCGGCTCCACAGAAACATCTCGCGTTAAAATAACGCCCCAAAAACGCAAATGAACCCTCCTTGAATCAGCGGCTTCCTATTTTCAGTCCGCAAAAGCAGCAGGCTTGCCACGTAACAGTGTATGCGGAGAGTTCCGGCGTTGGAGCGATTGGAATTCGTATCTGATTCTCATACGGGGGCTTGGAGGTGGCGAAACACAGTGGTCTATCCCCTTCGGCCAATTTCATTTCGCCAGGAAGCCCAGGTATCTGCCCATCCAATAGGCGAGCAAGAAGAAGCCGCCATCGTCCTCGGAGAAGCCCCCGTTTCCGCCGTCGACTACGAAGGGATTGCCGTTCCACTTCATCACCGGGCGCTCGTCTGGAGGGAGCAGCGTCCGCGCCTGCGGCTCATGCTCGCGGTCGAGTTGTTTGTCCATCGCCACGTCCCTGCGGTTGGAGTTGACCACTTTCCAGGCGATCAGGTCCATGGGGATGCGTTCGAGGGTCGAGAGCGCGGCGTCCAGATCCACCTTCTGATCCGGCCGCGCGGAGCGATAGATGTATGTCCACAGGGGATTGTTCTCGCGGCGGCAGTTTTGCCACCATTGGTCGATCGCCTGGCGCATCGAAGGATCTTTGTCGTAGCGGAAGTAGGGATAAAAGGACAGCATTGCGAGTTCTTCATCCGAATAGTTGATTTCCTCTCGCAGTTCCAGGTACCGGGCGGCCTGCGCGGCGTACTTCATCCGCACCGCGGCCTTTTGGTATTCGGCGGCGTACTTGGCGTCGCCGGTGAGGTGCTGCGTGGTCTTCAGGAAACTCAGGAGTTCGGCCGCGTTGAGAGGGCTATCGGATTTTCCGGCGCCGGCGAAATATTCCGGCGACCATTTGCCCCACGTCGTCGGCCTTCCGGTGACGTCGATGAGATAGTAGCCATGCGAGACGATGTGATCCATCATGCGGCGCGCGGCTTCTCTGAGACGCGCCTTTAGTGCGTCGTCGCCGATGGTGTCGTAAGCGACGCTCAGCAGGAAGAAATGGCCGACGGATTCGTCGGAGCTGGTATCGCCTTTCCATTGAATCTGCCCGTCCTTGGTCCAGTGCCAGACGCCGTCGTTGGGGCGCGGATCTCCCTTCTTCACATACGATCGCGCGGGCAGGCCGGGAACTCCTGTCACGTCTTCTAAGAAGAGAACTGCGTCAATCGCCTTGCGCCCGAGCTTCAACGCCTCCGGATCCTTGGTCACGGCGTAGCGGAAGCACTCGCCTGCGCCATACATGGCGGTCCAGAGGCCGTCGTTGTCATTGGCCTCCCGTTGATTGGTCGATAAGTCCCCTGCTTTGAATAGATGCGAATCGGCCACCATGCCGTAGCGGTCATGGCGGAGGCGGATGCGATCTTCAAACGCCGCGGCTTTTTGCTCCAGCGTCATGGGACGCAATTCGATGTGCGAAACGCCGGTGCGGGTGCGGACCCACATGCCTCGCGCTGCGTCGGGAGATAGCGCCTGCACCTCATCGTCGGGAAGATATCGTTTGCCGGCGAAATACTCGGTCCCGTTGCGATAGAGGCCCTGGGCGGCAGCGGTCCAGATTGAGCCGTCGGAGGCGGTCGCGCTCTTCGCGTTGGATGTTCGCAGTTCCGCCGGAACCGCGGAATCACCGATGGAATAGAAAGTACGGAATTTTTGGAGCGACTGCGCGGAAAGCGCAGCGGCACAGACCAGCGTCAGAGCAAGTTTAACCACGCTTCAAACATCCTTTCCGCCGCGGGACGTGGATTGTGCCGGTACGGATCGATCGGGGACGGCAGCGCCGCCACATCGCCGCAGTTTACCGGTTGATCGCACCAGTCGGCAATCATCTCCGGCGTGATTTCCGGATGAAACTGGATCCCGTACACACTTCGGCCGTAGCGATATGCCTGATGTTTGCACTTTTCCGAATAGGCCAGCCATACTGCGCCGGGGGGCAGGTCGAACGTCTCGTTGTGCCAGTGGAAAAACGTCTCAGGCGAGGAGAATGCTCCAAACAGCGGGTCTTTCCTTCCTGCTTCGGTCAATCGGACGGGCTCCCAGCCGATCTCTCCTTCGTGATTGCGATATACCTTTGCTCCCAATGCTTTGGCGATTAACTGCGCACCCAGGCAGATCCCCAGCAGCGGCAGGCTTCTGCGAAGTCCGTCGCCCAACAGTTCCAATTCGTCGCGCAGGCCGGGCAGATCGTCGTTCGCCGACATGGGGCCGCCCATGGCGATGACTCCTTGATATTGCTCGTTTAAAAGCGGCTCGCCGAGTTCGTGGTAGCGGTAGCTGGCGCCGCGGCGATCGAGAATTTCCGCGAAGTGGCCCAAGTGTTCAAAGGGCTCGTGCCGAAGAATCAGCAGCATGCCGCCCACTTTACCACCGGCTTAAACATCGCGGGGAATCGGACGATATCCCTAGAAATAGGGGGACAATTTGTCCGGCTATAATAGATTACGGTGCCGGAAAACGAATCATGCGGATTCTAATTGCCGATGACAGTATTGTCTCGCGGCATCTGCTGGACGCCACCCTCCGAAAATGGGGCTACGAAGTGGTCGTGGCTTGTGACGGAGTGGAAGCCTGGAATCATCTGCAGGCGGAGGACGCGCCCAAGCTGGCCATTCTCGACTGGGTGATGCCCGGCCTCACGGGACCCGAAGTCTGCCGCCGGGTCCGCGAACACGCCCATGATAAGGACGCCTACACCTATCTCATTCTGCTGACATCGAAAAGTCTGCGCGAGGACCTGATTGAGGGTATGGAGTCCGGAGCGGACGATTACCTGACCAAGCCCTTCGATCAGCATGAGTTGAAAGTCCGGCTTCGCGCCGGAACGCGCATCATCGATCTGCAGCGCGAACTGGTGGCCGCCCGCGAGGAACTGCGCGAACAGGCCACCAAGGATTTCCTGACGCGCATCTGGAACCGGTCCTCGATCCTCGATATCTTCCAGCGGGAACTCTCGCGGGGCAGTCGTGAAAATCGCCACGTGGGACTGGTGATCGCCGACCTGGACCATTTCAAATCGGTGAACGATACCTACGGCCACTTCGCAGGCGACGCGGTGCTGCGCGAGTTCGCCCGCCGCATGCAAGCCGTCACGCGCCCTTACGACGCGGTGGGCCGCTACGGCGGCGAGGAGTTCCTGATCATCCTACCCGGATGCGACGCCGCGTGCACCACAAGCCAGGCGGAGCGCATGCGGGCGGCGCTTTCCACCCAGGCCATGTCCATCAACGAAAAACCTCATATGGTGACGTGCAGCTTTGGCGCCACCAGTTGGCGCCCGGGGATGGACACATCAGCGGAATCGCTGATCCGCGTGGCTGACAATGCTCTGTACATGGCCAAGGGGCAGGGACGCGACTGCGTGGTTTATTTAGCCTGATCG
>JBBIVT010000081.1:0-21413 GCA_037439565.1 Acidobacteriota bacterium
CGGAAACCACCGACAGCGCCGAGCGCACGCGTGAAAAACTGCGCGAAAAGCTGCGTGCCGGAAAAATCGACGACCGCATGGTGGAAATCGACGTGAAGGAGCGCGGGCCTTCGTTTGAGGTGTCCACCGCCAGCGGCCTCGAGGAAATGGACATCAATTTGAAGGATGTCCTGCCCGGCCTGTTCGGCGGGCGCACGCGCAAGCGCAAGATGCGCGTCGGCGAGGCGCTCGATTACCTGGTGCAGGAAGAGGAGCAGAAGCTCGTCGATATGGATCAGGTCACGCGCATCGCCATCGAACGGGTGGAGCGCAGCGGCATCATTTTCCTGGACGAGGTGGACAAAATCGCCGGGCGCGAGGGCGGCCACGGCCCCGACGTCAGCCGCGAGGGTGTGCAGCGTGACATCCTGCCCATCGTAGAGGGAACCACAGTTAACACGCGCTACGGCTTCGTCCGCACCGATCACATTCTATTTATCGCGGCGGGTGCATTTCACGTCTCGAAGCCGAGCGACCTCATTCCGGAGCTGCAAGGCCGTTTCCCCATCCGCGTCGAGCTGAAATCGCTCACCGAGGCGGATTTTATACGCATCCTCAAAGAGCCGAAGAACGCGCTGATCAAGCAGTATCAGGCGCTGCTCGATACGGAAGGGATAAAACTGGTCTTCTCCGAGGATGCGTTGAAGGAAATCGCCTCCTTTGCCGCGCAGGTGAACGAATCGACGGAAAACATCGGCGCGCGACGCCTGCACACCATTCTCGAAAAACTACTGGAGGACGTCTCCTTTGACGGGCCGGATCTGAAAAAGAAAAACGTCAAGGTCGACGCGGCGTACGTGAGAAAGCAACTGGCCGACATCGTGAAGGATCAGGATCTGAGCCGGTACATCCTTTGACGATTCCTTGAAAATGGTCCCTTCCCGCGGTGTTCCAATAGAGCCGAAACAGAGCCACGACCATCGGATGCGGATTGCCCTTGCGCTCCTGTTTCTCACCGGCTGCGGCTTCCCCGGACCGGTCCTGCCGCCTCTGCTCGATATTCCTTCCCAGATCCCCGCGGTGAGCGCGGCCGAACTCGGCGACAAAATCATCGTCGAGTTCACTCTTCCTGAACTGACCACCGAGGGCAATCCGCTGCGCAACGTGCGGCTGCTTGAGGTGCGCGTTGGTCCCGCCGTGACGCCGTTCTCCGTCGATGCATGGGCGCTGACAGCGAAAGCGTATCCGGTTCCATCGCCCGCGCCCGGTCCGTTCACGCGCGAAATCCCGGTGGCGGACTGGGCCGGGAAAGATGTTCTGATCTCCGCGCGCTCCGTCGGCCCCAAGGGAAAACCATCGCAATGGGCGACGATGAAGGCCCTCAAAGTGGACCCTCCTCTGCCTGTGCCCGCCGCGGTGAAGGCGGACAACGTCGAACCGGGCGTCAAACTCACTTGGCAGGGAACCGAACAAAAATACCGCATCTACCGCTCCATCGGCGACGCCCCGCAGGAGCGGATAGCTGAATCGGACAAGGCCGAGTACACGGACGAGGCCACGCAGTATGACAAGATCTATCGATATCGCGTGCAAGCCTTCACGGACGAGTTTCACGCCAGCGCCATCTCCGATCCGGCCGAGGTGACGACCAAGGACGTCTTTCCGCCGGCCGTACCCGGCGCGCTCACCGCCATTCTGGGGGTGAATACGGTGGAACTGGCCTGGACCCGCAACACCGAATCCGACTTCGCCGGCTATAACGTCTACCGGTCGGCCGACGGTGGACCTTTTGTCAAAATCGCCGAACTTATTCCCGCGCCCACCTTTAGCGACAACAAGATCGAAGCCGGCAAAAAGTACCGCTATGAAGTCTCCGCCGTGGACGCGAAGGGCAACGAAAGTGTCCACTCCACTCCGGCCGAGGCATCGGGCCAATAACCAGGTAAAACAGGGGACTTCATCGTACCGTGAGTTTTACAATCTGTGATAAGGGAGGTTTCCATTGTTGACTCGAATCTTCGTTTGCTCGGCGATTAGCCTCGTCTCTTTGCACGCGCAGCTTTCCGATGAAAGCGCCGCGGCCGTGGATAAAGTGGTCGCGAAAGCGTTGGCGGAATCCGGCACTCCCGCGGTATCCGTCGCGATCGTCAAGGACGGCAAGGTTGTGATGGCAAAGGCGTATGGAGATGCCCGGCTCGATCCAAAGACCCCAGCGTCCGCCGGGATGCGCTTCTCCATCGGCTCCGTGAGCAAGCAATTTCTCGCCGGCGCGATCCTGCTGGCGGCCGAAGATGGCAAGCTGTCGCTGAACGACCGCTTGGGCAAATACCTGCCTGGACTGACGCGGTCCAACGATATCACGATTCGCCAACTCCTCTCGCATACGGCGGGTTATCAGGATTACTATCCACAGGACTATGCGCCTCCGTTTATGCGAGAGCCCGTCACCGCCGAAGGCATCCTGGACCGCTGGGCGTCAAAGCCCCTGGACTTCGAACCAGGGACCGCATGGCAGTACAGCAATACGGGATTTGTCGCCGCAGGCCGCGCACTGGAAAAGGCGACAGGTGTTCCTGCCTTCGAATTCCTGAGGACGCGGATTTTTTCACGGCTCGGAATGGAATCCGTCCTCGACCTGGATCACCAGCCGCTGACGAAATCGGATGCCGCGGGCTATATCCGCTATGCGATCGGTCCCCTGCATCCGGTGGTTCCGGAAGCTTCGGGGTGGCTGTTCGCCGCCGGCGAATTGGCGATGACTGCGCGCGATCTGGCGCTCTGGGATGCCGGATTGATTAACGGGAGCTTGCTGAGCTCGCGATCGTTCGATGAGATGATGACGCCGGTTCGTCTGAAAAATGGAGCGCCCACCTCGTACGCGCTGGGGATCGGCGTCTCGGATGCAAATGGACATCCACGACTCAGTCACGGCGGAGCGGTTTCGGGCTTCACCAGCCAGAACACCATCTGGCCCGACTTGAAGCTGGCTGTCGTGGTGCTCTCCAATAAAGACGGGTCAACCGCTCCTGGCCGGATCACTCAAGGTCTGGAAGGGCTGCTGGTCGCGCCAGCGCAGGATCCGGATGCGGCGAAGCTTCTCGCACAAGCCAAAGCGATTTTTACCGGCCTTCAGGAGGGCCGGCTGAACCGCACGCTGTTCACCGCTAACGGCAATGCGTACTTCACGGCGGAGGTCCTTAGCGACTATTCCGCCAGCCTGAGGCCCCTGGGCATGCCCGGAACCTTTGACCTTCTGCGCGCCGGGTTGCGCGGAGGATTCACCGAACGGAGCTACCGGATTGTGTTTCCCGAGAAAACGCTGCGCCTTGTGGTCCGGGCCGCGAGCGACGGAAAGCTCGAACAGTATCAGATTTCGGAATGAGAAGAAACAGACGTCATCAGGAGCGATCACGTGTACGCTGACGGTTTGCCTTGCGCAAGGTTACCTCGGCATCGGCTGGCCTAGAACCAAGTGGGTACCGGCTTCCTCGTGATTTTCAGAATTGCCTCTTCCGCCGTTGCGGTAACCCGGGTTAGCTTTAGCACTTGCTGCAAGGCCGGCAGCGCGGCTGCCGCATCGGGACCGATATCGCCCAATGCCATCGCGTCGCTCCGCAGCACGTAAACGACTTCGTCAGCAACCAGGAGCCGGTCGCGAAGCGCGCTGACGGCCACTTTCGCCGCTGGACCGATGTGCCCAAGCGCGTCCGCCGCGGGCGACCGCACCGTGGGCTCGGGATCGCTCAGAGCGTGAATCAACGCGGGCACCGCGGCCACGGCTTTCGGCCCCATGGAGCGCAACGCAACCGCCGATAGAGAACGCACCAGCGGGTTCGGATCCGTTAAGGACTTGGTCAACCAAGGCACGCCCGCGGCTCCCGCCG
Source organism: Acidobacteriota bacterium (assembly GCA_037439565.1). GTDB lineage: Bacteria > Acidobacteriota > Terriglobia > Bryobacterales > Bryobacteraceae > Palsa-187. Next base: position 3,864 of record JBBIVT010000081.1, read on the forward strand.
GTCCCATCTGGGAAAGCGCCCATGCCGCGCCCGCCCGCACATCGGCCTCGGAGTCCGCGAGCATCGCTGCCACTTCCGAAGCCGCAGCGCCGGCATCTTCCCGGAATGAGCCGATGCTCCGGAGCACCGCCGCTCGACTCGCCCCCGTCGAGCCCGGCAACATTTTGCGGTATTCGGACAAAGTACGCCCCCGATAGACTGCCTCCGTAGTCACGCGCGCGCCCGACGATGGCGGCGCCGCTTCGGGCGAAATCGAGGCGGTCTCGGGAATATGCTCCAGCACAACGTCGTTGATGCCCAGATAAAAGCCCGCCGAGCGTCCGTCCCGGCCGGAGCAAACGAAGCTCAACGTGTGGCGGCCTTTCTCCAGGCTCAGCCAGCCAAGCGGATGCTCGGCGGCGACATAAACCTCCGGCTGGTAATTCTGCAGAATCGCCGGGCCGGTGGCGGGGATCTCCGACGTCAGAGCCTCCCGGCTATCCAGATTCATCGGCTTCCCGTCGAGCAGAGCATAATAATTCCCGTAGTCCGGCGCTTGCGCGATACGCGCCAGGATTTCGTATCGCCCCGTGCTGGGGACATCGATCGGGACATCGATGCGCGACCCCGGCCCTTCGCCTTCAAAGAACAGCAGATCCCGGCCCCAATCCACTTCGCGCTGCACCGACACCTTGCCCTTCACTGTCTTTACGTCGGCCAGGGAATCCTCGACCGCGATCTGAATCGCGTTGCCCAGTGGCAGGCGTTCGTCTCCGAAAGGCGGCTCGGCCAGATCCTCATTGACGCCTTTTTGATACCAGAAGGCAGCGCTCGAAAAATAGTCCGGCCGCTGTTCGAAGCTGGAGCGCAGTTTGCCGTCGTCGTTGTAGGTCCAGCCGGCGTGTTCGATGCCCGCCCACAGCGATTTCGTGAAGGGGATCGGATCCGGCACATGCCAGCGGTACCCGCTGAGGCGCGCGCCCACCAGTTCGCCTTCGGCCACAGGCGTTCCTGTCCAGGGCCCGGTCGAGACGCGCAATCCCCAGGCGTCGCTCAAATAATCCTCCGTTCCTGTGCCGGAGATCTGCGGCTTGGCGGCGCCGTCGACGAAAAAGAGATCGTCCCCCTCGCCGAACCATCCCACCCCGGCCTGAATGACGTTCAGCACCGTGCCCACGTAATGTCCCGTCCCTTTGATGTTGAGAAAGGCATAGTTCCTGCCCGCGACAGCAGGCCGTTCCTGGCGGTAATAGCCGTTAAAATACGCAATATCCTCCGGTAATGAAGGATGCTTCTGCCAGTCGACGTGGTAATAAAACATCGTTACCGGACGCTTGCCCTCGTCGGTGACGGTGATGCGGCAGGATTTGCGGAATGGCATCGCCCAATAGCTGTTGCGCGCACGCCCATAGGAGGTGTCGCGGACTGGCAGCGAGTCGACGTTCCGCTCGTAGCCATGCCCCACAGCGAAGAATTCTCCCAGCGGAACGTCGACGCTGGGCGTCTTTTTTCCGTCATAGTACACGCGCAGCCGCACCAGCCGGGGCCACGCGAATTCGTTATCGGCAACGGTGAGCCAGATGTGGCTCACCACGCCCGGGCCGGTGAGATCGGCCATTACCAATGTTTCGCCGGGCATGATTCTCCTGCTGTCGTCGTTGCTCCCCACGTAGCGATTCTGGCTCGACACCCGGTGCGCGGAGTAGTTCTTGAGGCGCGGAAGATCCGCCAGACTCGAGCCATCGGGAATCTGCGGCGCTGCGTCTGCTGCCAGCAGGAAAAAGAGGCAGGCGAATCCGGCCGTCACCATCCATGGGCGCTTTCCCATTCGTTTCTCCATTCGCCACACTGTAGCAGACAGTGAAGTGGCCTCTATTTTTTCTCGCTTTCGATCCGGATCTCTTTCAGGAATTCGGTCGAATGTGGAAGGTCAGTCTTACCCGAGGGAAACTTGTTCACGCTGAGGATGTACGCCGTAATATCGGCATTCACTTCACGGCTCAATTTCCCGGCCTTGTTCTGCGGCATCGTGGTGCGGATTCGTTCAAACAGCTCTCCCAGCGTTAATCCATTCCAATTGGAAAGGAATTCGCCGCCGGCCAGGGGAGGCGACATCTCCCCGCCGGTGAGGGTATCGGCATGGCACGAGGCACAGTGTTGATTGTAGAGCCCTCGCCCACGGTCCGCCTGGTCTTCCGTATAGACGCCGTCCCAGACGGACCGCGTTGCCTCCTGCGCTCCCAGGAGCCCGATCAGAAGCGCAGCCGCAATGCCGGATCTCATTGTGCGGTCTGGCCGTGCTCTTCCGCCGCCGGCAGCGTGAAGGCGATATATTCACCCGAGTAATTGCCGCCGCTGACGGCGACGATGATGTACTGTTTTCCGTTCACCATATAGGTCATCGGAGATCCGCTTACCGGCGCCGGCATGAACACCGCGCCTGCATCCTTTCCCGTGGCCTTGTCATAGGCGCGGAGGAGCGCACCCGGCGGATGCTCCGGGGTGGTGGTCCTCTGCCCCTCACCGGCGATCACCAGGGACCTCGTGATCAACGTGCCGACGTTATAACCTGTCTGCCCGGTGCGCGGAAGGTTGATGCCCTTGAGGGCGCTGTTGTTGCGGATCGCGTCAGGCGTGTCCCCGTGGGGAATCTGCCAGACAATCTCGCCCTTATCCAGGCTGATCGCGGAGATCGTGCCATACGGTGGCTTGATCAAGGGAAGGCCCTGTACCGTCAGACCACTGCCCGCTGTGGGCGCAGCGCCGCCCCGGCCCACAGCGGGTGCGCGGCTGGGCAAGGGAGAATCGGCCCCCGCACCCTCCCCGGGGCCGGTGCGATTCCGCACCTCCTGTCCTGCCGTTCCCGCCACGAAGTCCATATCGGAAAGCGACTTTGGAGGACGCACCAAACCAATCGGGGTGAGGCACGCATTGCAAGCATAGGCATAAACGATGTGCGTTTCCGGATCGTACGAAGCACCCGGCCAGTTCGTTCCTCCGCTTGCGGTGCCGAGGGTAAGCGTCGCCAGAGGCCCGTCGATCTTGCTCTCCACAGGAGGGGTGAATACCGGCCCGATGTGATACTTGGCGACAATCGCCAATGCCGTGTCGCGCATGGCGGGCGTAAAGTCAATCAGGTCGTCCGTCATGACCCCATTACGGCTGTAGGCGGGTGGTTTCGTCGGAAACGGCTGCGTCGGCGAATACCACTCGCCAGGAACGGATCCTTGCTCAACCGCTCGCTCCTCGATCGGCCACACCGGCTTGCCGGTCACCCGGTCGAACACGTAGAGGAAGCCCTGTTTGGAAGGCTGCGCGACCGCCTTGACGGCTCGCCCGTTTACGTTGATATCCGCGAGAATCGGGGCGGAGGAGATGTCCATGTCCCACAGAGGATGGTGGACCAACTGGTAATACCACTTCATCTGCCCGGTTTTCAGGTCGACGCAAACGAGACTCTCGCCGTAAAGATTATTCCCTTGGCGATGGCCGCCATAATAGTCGCCTGTTGGCGATTCGACCGGCAAATAGACGAGCCCGAGTTGTTCATCCACTGTAATCTGGGTCCAAACGCCGGTGTTACCCGTGTATTCGGCTGATTCCTTGAGCCAGGTGTTGTATCCGGGCTCGTTCTTCGTTGGGATGGTGTGAAAGATCCATAGGCATTTGCCGGTTTTCACGTCGAACCCGCGCACGTAACCTTTGTTGTTGCGCATGCTCTTGGGCGTCATACCTTCGCGGAACGCCGCGCCGATGATGATCGTATCCTTAGCCACCACAGGCGCGGACTGGAGCCCAATTTCACCGGTCGTTACGTCGGGTAGGATCCTCTGGTCGTCGTCAAGTTTCAGATCTACCGCGCCGTTCGTGCCGAACGACGGGACCGGCTGTCCCGTCTTCGCGTCGAGGCAGATCAGCCGATAGCCTGGAGTCACATAGAGAATCCGCTCCTGTTTTCCGTCGGTCCAGTAAGCGAGTCCCCGGCCCGAAAGCTGCCGTGGAGCTGCCGCGCCGCGTTCTCCCTCATGTTCGCCGTGCACCCATAGGAGCTCTCCCGTCGCCGCATCAAGCGCGATGGCCGCCCGGCGCGATCCGGCGGTGGCATAGACGACGCCATGAACCATCAACGGTGTCCCTTCCAGTTTGTACTCAGGCCGGTTGCCGATACTATCCGTCTTGAACCGCCACGCTACCTCGAGTTTGCTGAAATTCGTCGCGTTGATCTGGTCCAGAGGGCGGTAGCGGGTTCCCGCCAGATCGGCCGCGTAGCTGGGCCACTCGCCATTTTTATTGCCGGTCTGCGCGAAGGCACACAACGCCATCGCAACGGTCCCGGCAAACGCCCGCGTCATTCGAAACATACGTGGTTGTTCTCCTGGCGGTCAGGCCATCTTCCTGAGTTCTTCGATCTTGGCCTGGATCATCGTCTTCTGCTCGTCGGTGACATCCAGGTGGGGCGGACGCTGATACGTCTGACGGGTTCCCATCAACAGGCTGAGCGCATATTTCATCGGACCGTAGGAACCGGCGCCGGCCGGCCGGAGCACCTGCTGGGCCGCGTGAAGGGCCGCCAGCGGCGCGTCGATATCCTTACCCTGGCGGTGCGCAGCAAACACGTTGGCGATTCGCTTGGTGAACAGGTTCCCTTCCGCGAGAATCGCGCCCATCCCTGCTTGCAGCGCTGCTTTAAGGTTGTTCCCGGTGCCGGTCCTCATATTGAGTTTGGGAAATTCCTTCAGGTACATCTCGTACTCCGGAACATCGCCGTTTGAATCCTTGATGCCGGCCAGGTTCGGGTAGTGTTCGAGGCTGTGGAGCAGCTCCGCTGTGATGGGGACCGCGCTGGTGCCAGGGATGTGATAAAGGTTAATGGGAATTTTCACCTGATCGAAGATCAGGGAGTAGTACTTCGTCAGTCCTGCCAGCGGTGGCTTCTTGTAATAGAAAGGAGGGATGATCAGGAGTCCATCGGCTCCGTTTGCGGCGGCGTGGAGGGACAATTCCAACGTCTCCGGGAAATTCGAGGTGCCCGGCGAGACAATGATCGAGAGACCTGCCCTGTGTTTCAGTGCCGTCTCCTGGATCTTTTTTCGTTCCACGACCGAGAACGACGGATACTCGCCCGTCGTGCCGGTCACGACCACTCCATCGGCGCCCTGATCCTTGAAGTACGCCATCATGTCTTTGTAGACGCCTTCGTCGAATTTTAAATTCTTGTCGCAAGGCGTGCAGGCGGCCACATAGAAGATGCACTTATCGACCGGTGCACCCGAAGTCTTGGATCCCCGCGGCGCAGCCACAGCCGCCGCAGCCCCCATCGCTCCTAGAAACGTTCGTCGCGTGGTTTCTGTCATCGAGCCAGCCCTCCTGGTCTTGGTCATGAATTGTACTAAAGCCCTGGCATCATTGCTTGACGTATTTCTTCACGCCTTTCTGTAGCACCTCGGCGCCGTACACCGTACCATTGCCGTCCGCTCCCACGCCCTCTGCGCCACTGGTGGCTCCCAACCCGGGCGTATTGTCGGGAATGAAGGCTGTAACCCTGCCGTCCTTCGCGCTCCCGATTCTGATGCCTCGTTTGGAGCCAGGATTGTTTCCGGCATATCCCCCCGTTTCGATGGATTCGGAGTCCGCCACATAGATCACATCATGGCTGTCGATGAAAATTCCGCTGGGGCGGCCGAACTGCTTCCACTCGGCGAGGAAGTTACCGTCCTGGTCAAAAATCTGAATCCGGTTATTGGCCCGGTCGCCAACGAACAGCCGTCCGCGCGAATCGAACGCAAGTGTGTGGGGCACCTCGAACTGGCCGGGGCCGGATCCATGGCCTCCCCATTGCTTTACGAAGCTTCCATCCTTGGTGAATTTGACCACTCGCGCATTGCCTCTACCGCGGTTGTGGCCATCCGATACGAAAATGTCGCCATTCGGCGCGATCGCCACCGCATTCGGTTGATTAAAGGTGTCGGGACCATCGCCGGCAACTCCGGCTTTGCCGAGCGCCATCAGGACCTTGCCATCCTGGTTGAGCTTGAATACCTGGTGGCCTTTTCCCTCCGCTCCCTGCCCGTCGGTCAGCCAGATGTTGTCGTCCTTGTCGATCCAAATTCCATGAGGAAACAGCAACAGGCCGCTACCGAAGCCTTTGAGCAGCCTTCCCGAGTCGTCAAACTCGAGAATCGGGTCTATCGTTTTGCCGGCGCAGCTGTTTGCGCCGCATCGTTCGGCGATCCAGATGTGGCCTTTGGAATCGACGGCCACCGTGCTGGTGGAGCCCCAACTCCGCCCTTCCGGCAGTTTGAACCAGTTCTCGATGGTGCGGTAGGGATTCGGTTGAGCGGAGAGCGCCGCAGTCATTCCAAGGAGCACCCATCCCAGTCGCTGTATCACATTCGCCTCCATGGTCAATTCCCGATTGTCCTTGTTACTGCGTCTCACGGAGCAGCGGAGATCGCACCAATATTCGCGACTGTGTCGCCTTTTTTCATCGAAGGAACTGCGCAAATATAAGTGACCACTCCAGATAGGGGAGCCGTGATCTCCGCGACCCGATTCCCGAAGAAATCCGTCAGATAGCCGATTATCATTCCCTGCTGGACGTATGCTTCTGGGATCACCAGTGGATAAAAGATGCCGTCGCGATCGCTTTTTATGGTCGTCAGTTGGCCGATCCAAACAGGGTGCTCGACCGGCGCCGGGGTTCCTTGCAGCATTTTGAGATGACGCATGACGTTCTTGCATCCGCGAACCAGCGACTCGATATCCGCCGCGTCGGTCGTGCCGGCGTGGCCGGCCTCCGCGATGATCGCCGGCTTTCCCCGGTCCGCCGCAAACCGGGAAATCGAGGTTGCGCCGTATAGCGCCGGACCCTGATTCTTCTGGATGATGATATGGTCGAGACCAAACGCCAGCACCATCCCCCGTGAAGCGGAGTCCAGGTGGTTGTTGCCGGTTTGCGGCCAATACGCGTAGCGCCGAAGATTCTCGTCCAGATCTCCTCCGTGGAGATCGATCAGGTAGTCGCATTTTTCGATCACCTGCCGGGCAATCTCCGATGACGCCCGTTCCGTCTGTGTGCCATCGGCTTTGCCGGGGAACATCCGGTTCATGTTCTTACCGTCAGTCGGATTGAGATGAGGAACCTTCTGAAAGAAAGACGCCAGGTTGACCAGCGGGACAATAATCAACGTTCCGGAGACGTCCGCGGCGTCAATCCCCTGAGCCAAGGTTTCCAAAGCGGTAATCGAAGCGTACTCGGTCCCGTGAGAACCGGCAACAATGGCAAGCGTCGGCCCCGGCTTCATGCCATGAATCACGATAACCGGGATGTTTGTGGCCGCATCCACGCCGGCCGCGACCGAAATGAATCCAGTCGCTTTCTCGCCGGGGCGGGCGGCGGCCGAACCGACGTTGACATCCGCCGCCCCGGCCAGGATCGGCAGGCAGGACAGCAATCGAAAAACCCGGCTGGCGATGCGCAGCATCGAATCTCCTCAACTACTCCGGTTTGGGCAATTCCCGCCTGGGCAACATGTCTTTGCGTACCGCGGTCTCATAGACCACCGTCGCAATGACGGCCGAAGCCTGCATAAGATCCTCGGGCACTGCGTGATCCCAAGTATCCATGTCCGAATGGTGCGTGATGGTGCCATAGTCGAGGGGATCCTGAATGAATTGGAAGCCTGGCAAGCCAACCGCGGCGAAACTAAGGTGGTCGGTACCGCCCGTATTGCGGATGGAAACCGTGGTCACGCCCAAGTCGCGGAACGGAGCGAGCCATGTCTCGAAGATCGGCCGCATGGCATCATGGCCCTGCAAATAGACGCCCCGAATCTTACCGCTGCCGTTATCCAGGTTGAAATACCCGGACAGCTTTCCGTGCTCGGACGTCACCCGCATGGTCTTTGGATCCGCGAAGTGCTCCTTCACGTAGGCGCGTGAACCGAAAAGTCCTTCTTCTTCGCCACTCCACAGGCCGATCCGGACGGTCCGATCCATTTTCAGATTCAGGGCCTTCAGGATTCGCATGACTTCGATCATGACGGCAGAGCCTGCGCCATTGTCCGTGGCCCCTGTGCCGGTGTGCCAGGAATCGAAGTGCGCGCCAATCATCACGAACTCATCCTTCTTATCCCCGCCAGGAATCTCGCCGATAATGTTCAAACCATCGACGTCGCGGTTCGGCGCAGTCGCCTTCAGGTTCAAACGAAGGCGCACCGGGTCCTGGTGTTCCACCAGCCGGGCGATCCGGTTGTATTGTTCCGCGGTGACGACGAATGTGGGCGGGGCCGGAGTGCCGGCCGCCTTGAATCCACCGGCCGCCTCGCCGAACAGCAGGCCCTCGTGCGCGCGCTCGTCTTCTAACACGACTCCCGCGACACCCTCCTTTGCGAAGAATGTTCCCCGCTCATCCGCGACCTGGTCATAGAGATCGTAGACCTGATCCATCAGGCTGTCGGGAAGACTGTTGAAAAATTTACCAATTTCGGCGGGCTCCGGCCATTCCAGATCCTCAAGCCTCTTCGCGGAAACTTTCGCCGCTGGCGCCGGCGCCTTCGCCATATCCGCCAGGTCGGCATCGGTAAAGCGCCTGAACTGCGGGTTCGACTGCTGCGCCGGCACCTTCGGAACACTGATCAACACGATCTTTCCGCGCAGTTTTCCCGTCCAATTAGCCTGATACGCCTGCCACTCCTCTTTAAATTTCTTTGGACCCTCCCGAAAGGATCCGTGAATTGGTGCAAGAACCAGATCGGCTGTCACCGGCCCATTGGAGGAAGCACTCCACGCCAACGGTACGGCGGTTAGCGGCGAATAGCGCGGTTCGACCATTTCGAGTGACGACTGCTCGAGTGTCCAGGCGCGGCCAAACGGTCCCCATTTCTCAAGGTGCACTTTCTCGAGGCCGTAACCGTTCAACTCACCCATGGCCCATTTGGCCGCGTCCTCGAATCCAGGCGATCCGGTCAGCCGCGGACCGTGTACGTCGGTCAGGTTTCGCAGTGTCTCCATCACCTTCGACCGTTCAAAAGCCTCGGCTTTGATCCGGTCTACCACTCCCAGATCGACACGGTCCTGGCCGAATGCGGGCAGAGCGAGAACAAGCAAGAAGGCAATTTTTCTCATCCCCAGATTATATCGGGCCGCCGCGGCGTCTCGGGACGGGATGAATCAACCTGCTCCAGTCCCTGGACCCTCAGGGGAGGGCCACGTCGATCATCGCGCCCGCGTCAATTGTGTGAGCCGTGAGTTTTCGCCCGTCGCGCAGAACCTCCACGCGCACCTTTTCGCCCGCTCTGGCGACGGTGATGTCGAATGTATTGCCGAAGGCATGAACATCCCGCAACGCGGCGCGATCCCAGCCGCGTGGCAGGCGAGGAGTGAGTTGGAAAGCGCGCAAACCGGTAGGCCGGATCCCAAACAGACCCTCCGTGAAGATGCGGCAGTACAGCGCGCTCTCTGCGGCAAGGTGCCTTTGGTTGCCCTCGGGCCATGCTTCCACCGGATAGGGGACGTGCTCGCCTAACAAGCGGCGGCGCGAGTATTTCACCAGGAAGTCCATGGCTTGGTCCGTCTGCCCAGCCGCCAGCGCGCCGCGCAGGCCATACAAGGTCGCACGATCCCAGAATGTCTTGGATCCAGCCTGGCTGGCGAGGCCGTCCTCGGTCCATAGATTAGGCGAAAACAGCGCCTGAATGGCGCCCTCCTTGCGGTCGAAAATTCCAACCGTCAGCGGAGTACAAATCCAGGCGCGCAGAACGTCGTTCCCCTCGTAGTATTGATACGCGTCGAACCCCTGCACCTTGGCGCCGAAGTATCGCTCGATGGCCGCGTGGATCGCTTGAGCCTGCAGTGAGAAGCCGCGAAGTTCTGCTTCCGGCCGATGAAGCTCGCGGCCCAGAAACACGGCCGAATTGAGTGCATCGAAGTAAAGCGAAGAGGTGTTGAGATTGGCTTTCCCCGCCGGAAAACGGCCTTCGAGTTCATCGCTGTCGGAGGCCACCACGCCATCAGGAGTGATCTTGCGCCGGCAGTATTCCAGACACCAGGAAATCAGCTTCCAAAGCTCCGCGGCGGTCTGGCGGTCCCCAAACGCCAGCGCAAAGCGGGAGGCGCCATAGGCGATCATCGCCATATCGCCGCGATCCCCCGCGCCATTCCAGAAACCACTGCCCTCCGCGATGATCGAACTCGGGATGGGCCGGAACTCGGGATTCATGTAGCGGGCGAACAAGCGAAACGCGTTGATCGCGGATTCGTTGGCGGTAGCATCTCCCAGGAAGGGGAAAAAAGGGTTGGCGTATTCCGCCTGATCGTTGGCCCAGATCGCGGCATAGTACGCGCCTCCTCCGGGGCCGTGCATCAGCCCGCCTTTCGTCTCATAGATACTCTCAGCCGTGCGGATTTTGGCGAAACCAAATTCGGTGTTGAGTACCGGATCGGGAGTTTCCAGACGAAGTTTGGAGAGAAAACCCCCGACGCGATCGCGCCGGGAGTTTTCTTCCGCCTGAATATCCACCAGCGGCTTCGATGCGGCGGCTTCACGAGCAGAAAAAGCGAGGGCGAACGTGGTACTCTCACCGGGCCGCAGTTCGCGGACACCGGGGTCGAGAACTTCGCAAGAGATGACGTATTCGCCGGTAACGCCACGCTCGCCCAGTGTGCGAACGATCTTTTGTGTGCTCTCAACCTCAACCGAGGTCTGAGCCGCCCCGGAGTTCGTGAATACGTATTTTTCGAGGGCGAAAGGCCCGGTGGTCGAAGGAAAAATCGTTCGCCGCAAGGTTACCTCGTCATTGCGTCCCAGGGAGCTTTCGATCGTGACCAAGCCGCGAATGCGGACGGCGGAGACAACTTCGTTGGTGGCGAGCCTCCCCCTGATGAACAGCCGCGGTGAGGCATCGCCGTCGAACGTATAACTCAGACTGGCATGCGTGTCATTCGGGATGGTGCGAAGCGTGGGGAAAACGACCTGTCGCGTCAAGTGAAGAGAGCCATCTTCGCGCACGCCGTACGTCAGAATCAAGGAGACTCTTCGGCCGCTCATTTCTATATTGTCTTGGTGCGGTTGGCCGCGCTGAACTTGCCAGGATATGGCCCCATCCGGATCAATGCTCCAACGCGAGGCAGGCGTTTGAGCCAGCAAGGGGAGTGACCAGGCAACAAAAACGATGACCTTCATCACCGTCAGTGTATCCTCACCTTACGCGGCGATTGAGGCGATCTGGAATTTCTTTTAGAACGTAACCCGTCCACCCACCTGCACGGCACGGGGGCCGCCGGATCCGAACACCTGCCCAGCGCGAGCCGTCATGATCCCAAAGTTGGCGTTGCTGGGATCGTAGGAAGCCCCGCCGACGTTGGCGTAATTTAATACGTTGAACATTTCGGCAAACACGTTTAGCCTGTAGCGTTCGCGGTATGTGAATATCTTGGTCAGCCGCATATCCTGCGAATCGCCCGGACGGCCCAGGCTATAGTTCGCCGGCAGCGCGAGGGTAGGCAGCTTCTTGCCGGTCGCGTCCTGCTTGCCGGCGTAGGTCGCATTCCAGCTCGCCACTGCCCCGGCCAGTTGCGCCGGCCCGCAACTGATGTTGAGACAGTTGTAGGAAAGGCCGGGAAGCGGCGTCGACCCCGAGCCGTTCCCGTTGAGATCGTACCCCCCTATCACGGGCATGATCGGGCCCTTGGAACTGCTTGACGACACGATGCCGAGTTCGAAGCCCCAAGGCAACTGAATGGTGGCCACTACGTTCAAGATCTGGCGCGCCGCTTGCGGTCCCCATGTTGAATCATAGTTGCCAAGATCCTGAGTGCCGTTCAGCCCCATCTGGCTCTGGAGCGCGTAGGATGCGGTGAACTGGAAGCGATGGGAAAAGCGCTTGTCCGCCTTGACCAGCAGGGCGGTATAAGTGCTGCGCGCGCCCGGCATCATGAACGTTATGGGGCCGGTGGAACACTCCGCCGCCGGATTGCTTGCCTGCGCGCCAGTGCAAATCGGAATCACGGGCGTTTGCACGCCATTGATGTAGCGGTTGAACCGGTTCAGATCCTCTTCGCCGTACATTCCGTCGACAAAAACGCGGCGCACGAAATCGGCGCTGACGACCATATCTTTCCGCAACTCGCGCTGGACGCCGAGCGACAGGTGATAGGAGGCCGGGACGGGATAATGCAGCGGCAGGATCTGAGCGCCCGACTTGGAAACCGCGATCGGCGTGACTCCAGGAATCGGAGTCGAAAGACTGGCCAGGATGCCCGGCGTTTCCTGCGCCTGGATCTGCTCGAACTGCCCGAGCGTCAGGTTCGTGAGCTGCGCGGGAAGCGGCGCGCCCACCGGCACCAACTGCGGCACTAACTTCCCGGTTTGCAGATAATTGCCAATCGTGGTCTGGACATTGACGATCCCGGGGAAAATATTGGTGTACCCGGTCCATGGATATTGAACACGGCCGTTGCCGACTGGGCCGATCTCCGAGCGCTCCTGCAGACGCCATTGCAGTTGCAGGGTATCGTAATATTTGCCCGCGCCACCGCGAATCACCGTCTTGTTATCGTTACCGACGTTCCAGGCAAAGCCGACCATCGGCGAAATATTCCCCTTGTTGGCCTGCGTCGGGCTCAAATTGTTGCCGTAGAGCGGAGCCAGATAAGCTGGCTTCGGCAGATCCTCGTTGAACAGATTGCTCTCATACTCATAAGCCAACCCATAGTTCAGCGTGAACTTCGGCGTCAGTTTCCAGGTGTCCTGGAAGTATATGCGGGAGCGGTTGTTGATCTTGGCCACGTTTTGGTTGTACGGCGGTGGCTGGCTCGGGTCCCCAAGTCCGACCACCGCGCCGGCGAAAGGCAGGTTCAACAAATCCTGATTCGTTTTGATGACGGCCGGCATGTTCGGAAAGAACATCGGGATAAACGGCCCCAGTCCCTGCGCCGTCAAGTACTCGGGAGGAACCACTTCGGCGCACGACGGATCGCAATATCCCCAGAACCCCGCAGCGGATATTTTTTCAAATAACCCGCCAAACTTCATGCGATGGGAGCCCTTCTGCCAGGTCAGGTTATCCTGCCAGGTGAACCGCCGCAGATCGCGCCCCTGTGTCGCGTTCGAGGTGTCCCCCACCTGGAAACCGCCCCCGATCCCGTAAAACGAAATCTGTGGGCCATTCAGGCCAAGACAACCCGGGCAATCGGAGGAATTCGGAAACAGGTTGCGGTTGCTCCAGAACGCGTAGGTGAATCGGAAATCGTTTACCAGCGTAGGTTTCAGCGCCGAGGTTGCCCCCAACAGGCTCTGGTCGCTCCAGTTCACGTTCCGCAGCCAGTTGGACGGCAGCACTGCCCCGCCTTTCGGGCCAAAACTCGAATTTCCGTCATGCGAGTACCGCACGAACAGGCTGGTCTTGGTATCGAGGCGGTAATCCAATCGGAAACTGAGGTCCTTGCCAACGTATGGGCTGCCGAAGTTGCCGGCCAGTCCCGCAACCGAGGGCAGACTGGGCTGCACTGTGTAAACCTGCACCTGGTTCATATACTCATAGTTGAAAAAGAAGAACAGCTTGTCCTTCACCACCGGCCCGCCCAGCCAAAATCCAGGATTGCGCCGCGCAAAAAACGGATGCAGGCTGAATGGGTTTCGCACCAGCCCCGGATAGCCCGCCATGTTGTGATCCCGGAAAAAAAAATAAGCCGAACCGTGAAGCTGGTTCCCGCCCGTGCGCGTCACGACGTTGACGGAACCCACGCTGGTGATATCGGTCGACAAATCGAAGTTCACGGAAGAGACCTGGAACTCCTGTACGACTTCCTGAGAGAAGTTCATCGAAGTGCCACCCTCGATCACGTTGCGGATGGAGCCGCCGTCGACACTGATCGCCGTACTGCCGGAGTCGCCTCCGAGAATCGACACGGAGAACAATGCGTTGTATTGGGACGTCCCCCCGGTGCCCACGCCCACGCCCGGTTCGATCGAGGCGAGCTGCAGGAAACTCCTGCCGTTCAGAGGAAGGTCCTGAATCTGCTGCCGCGTCACCACGCCATCGACGGCGTGCTTCTCGTATTCGATCTGCGCGGTGGCCGCCTCGACATTCACGACTTCAGAAGTTTGCCCGACCTGAAGTCGGATATCGGCCGTCGTGGTGAGACCGGTTTCGACTGTCGCTTCGCGCACGATCGTCCGGAATCCCTTCAATTCGACACGCAGTTCGTAAACGCCGGCGGCAAGCGCAGGAGCGCTGAAGGCGCCGTCGCCATTCGACACGAGGGTCCGCTCGGCTCCGGTTGCCCTATTGCGAATCGTAACGGCGGCGCCCGGAACAACAGCTCCGCTTTCATCGACAACAACACCCGAGATTACCCCCACAGGCGCCTGCGCATGCACTGCAGCGCAGACCATCGCCATCAAAACTATGCTGAGCAACGGACGAAGTTGCCACTTCATGAGGATCTCCCCTCGGCGAATCAAGCCGGCCACCGGAATCTCTAAGCAAAAAAACTAAACAAATTGTGATCCGGGCTCCAAGCGATGTCAAGGAATTTATCATGTTTTCTTTTCGTTTCTCGAATATCGAGCAAAATGATCGCGCCTAGGAACGAATTAGTGTTATTTTACTAATACACTTCCATTAGTATTTACTAACGATTGACTATTCCAACCGGTTCCGCATCCTCTGAATCGAGGGATCGTCGCTTCCGATGGGATCAGTAGTTGCATCAATTCCAAATCGCAAAAACCGTGAACCAGCCGGGTGTCGCGGGACCTTTACGCGATCGCCGGCGGGGCACCGGTGCCCAGTGTGATACCTTGCGTATCTATGAACTGCTTGCCTCTCGCCCTGCTCCTTGGCGCAATCACATTCGCCCAAGCCCCTTATGCCGCCATCCTGTCTGGCGGCCGGATCGTGGATGGAACAGGCAACGCGTGGTTCTACGGCGATCTTGCGATCCGTGAGGGCAAGATCGCGCGCATCGCTCCTCCGGGGTTATTGAGAAACGCGCCGGCCAAGGAAAAGATCGATGTCACGGGCCTGGTCGTTGCGCCGGGGTTTATCGATATTCAGAGTCAGTCCAGGGCGGAATTTCTAAGCAAGGACGGCCGCGTCATCAGCAAAGTGACACAGGGCGTAACCACGGAGATCATGGGCGAGGGCTACAGCGATGCGCCCGCCAACGAGAAAACAAGGTCCGTGGAAGTGGGGCTCGACCGCGCCGGGCCGGGCGCCTTCGAAGGTCCACATGGATTCGACGCCTGGCTGCGCGCGATGAAGGCCCACGGCGGATCGGCCAACTTCGGATCTTTTGTCGGAGCCGGTACGATCCGGCAGTATGTGAAGGGCATGGCACAAGGAACGCCTACTCCCAGCGAAGTCGAATTGATGCAAACGCTGGTACGTCAGGCGATGGAGGACGGCGCCTTCGGGATTGCCTCGGCGCTGATTTATCCCCCGGGTAACTACGCTACAACGGCCGAACTGGGCGCGATGGCGAAGGCCATGTCGCCATACGGAGGCGTTTACATCACGCACATGCGCTCAGAGGCGGATCAGTTCCTGGAGGCGATCGACGAGGCCATGGAGATTGGCCGAACCGGCGGAGTCCCGGTGGAGATCTATCATCTAAAGGCGATTGGAGTGCGCAATTGGCCCAAAATGCGGCAGGCGATCGCGAAAATCGATCAGGCCCGCGCAGCCGGATTCGATATCAGCGCGGATATGTACCCATATACCGCGGGAGGAACGGGCTTGACTGCCGTGCTGCCGCCCTGGACCGCCGCCGATGGAAAACTGTTCGAGAATCTCTCCAGTCCCGAAGTTCGCGCAAGGATTCGCGCGGAGATACAGAGCGAGAAAACGAGCTGGGAAAACATGGGTCAGTTAACCGGACCGGAGGGAATTCTCATCGTTGGAATCGAGAAGGAGGAAAACAGAAAATACCTTGGCAAGCGTCTTTCTGAGATCGCCGTGATGATGAACAAGGACTGGATGGATGCGGCCATGGACCTGATCCTTTCCGAGCATCGCCGCGTGGAGACCATCTACTTCATGATGAGCGAGGACAATGTGAAGCTCCAGCTGCAGCAGCCCTGGATCAAGATCGGGACCGATGCCAGTGGGCTCGATCCGGAGCAGACGAAAGACCTCGCGCATCCACGTGCCTACGGGACGTTCCCCCGCATCCTGGGCAAATATGTGCGCGACGAGAACGTTTTGCCGCTTGAAGATGCGATCCGCAAGATGACCTCCGCCGTGGCGCGCCGCCTGTCAATTCAGGATCGTGGAGTTCTGCAGGAAGGGCTTTGGGCCGACGTCGCCGTGTTCGATCCGAAGGCAATCATCGACCACGCAACCTATGAGCAACCCCATCAACTGTCTACCGGCGTGCGCTATGTGTTCGTAAACGGGGTCGCCGTGGTGCGCGACGGCAAGCACACCGGCGAGCTACCGGGTCAGATCGTGCGAGGTCCCGGATATGTTCCGGCGCAGTGACACTCCTTGAGGATTAACCGCCGGGAGAGAAGAAGGTTCGGCTACCGCGGGGAGTCTTTCAACAAGTTAAGTCGAACCAAACTCTCTGCCGTCGCCACGATCGCGTCCTCATTCGAACGCGGCATCCAGCCAAGAAGGCGGCTTGCCTTCTCACTCGTGCCGTTCTTCCTCTTACCCAAGTCCGGGAGGATCTGCTTCACCGCCGGGTCCCGAAGAGCCGCAATTCGAACCAACCAATCGGGTAATTGCCGAACAGGTACGCGCTTGGCCCTTGCAGCCATGCGGGACTTGAGCACTTTGGCGATTTCAAGGATCGACATGAAATCCCCGGCGACAGAGAGAAAGCGTTCTCCCTTCGCCGCCGGATGCGTCATCGCCAGAATATGCAGGCTGGCGACATCGCGCACATCCACGGCGCCAAAATAGAGACGCGGACAGCCGGGCATCGCGCCGTCCATCAGGCGCTGAACCAACAGAATCGAGGTCGAAAAATCGGGTCCCAGAACAGGCCCGAATACCCCCACCGGATTCACCACGGATAGCTCCAGGCCACCGCCCTCCTTGGCGATAAAATCCCAGGCGGCGCGCTCCGCCAGGGTCTTCGACTTCACGTATGGCAGCACGTCGGGGCCATCGAGGTTGGTCCAGTTGGTCTCGTCGAACGGGTCGGCCTGCTCCTTCTGGCCATAGCCGATCGCCGCGAACGATGAGGTCAGCACCACGCGCTTCACTCCGGCATCGCGCGCGGCGCGCAGGACGCGGAGAGCGCCCTCGCGAGCGGGCACGATCAGCTCATCCTCATGCTTGGGAACGGTGGACGGAAAGGGCGACGCTACGTGCAGCACGTATTCGCAGCCAGCGACAGCTTCCGGCCAGCCTGCCTCGCTTTCAAGATCCGCGGCCGCGAAGGACAGCCGGTCGCCCGGCTCCGCGCCGCCCTCCTTCAGCATGGCGCAGACGTCGCCCTCGCGCTTCAGGCTCCGCACCGTGGTGCGCACCCGATGGCCCGCCGCCAGCAACTGCAGGATCGAGTGGCTCCCAATGAACCCGGATCCGCCGGTGACCAGAACTGTGCTCATCGCTGCCT
>JBBIVT010000082.1:0-6549 GCA_037439565.1 Acidobacteriota bacterium
ACGCCGGTGGGATTCAAATAGACGCCCGATCCGCTGAGCGCCGGCGCGGCCAGCGCGACCTCGATCCCCAGATAGGGAGGCTGGCCGACTCCGATGCGGATATTGCCTCCGTTGCCGATGGTAAAGCTGTCGAGGCCCGCGGCATCGGTATACGTTGCACCAGCGGTGGTGGGAACATCGCTCGTCGAGATGGAGTTATACGCTCCCTGGAACAGGGAGAGGATTCGCGAATGATTAATCACCGCGCCGCCCGTGACACTGAACGATCCGTAATACGAATCCAGGTCCAGGGAACCCGACGAAATCTGCGTAGAGTCGCTATAGAAGCCCGCGGCGTAATACAGGGGATTGCTCATGACAGGAGGCGCTCCGCCGGATGTTTTCACGCCGACGAAGAAATCGAAGCCCTGCGGCGATCCACCAAACACGAAATTGCCGTCCGGGGAAAAATAGAGATATTGGTCTCCATAGACCAGGGTGGCTGAGGAATTCGTCGGAAAGATCAGTTTCTCCGCGCCGCCGCTGGCAATGTATTTCACCCCGGAGTTCTGCTGCCCGACGACCTGCGTACCGCTTCCCGAGAAGAAACCACGGATGCTCACAGTGCCCAAATTACCCGCGCCATTGGGATTAAGCGTGAATTGAGCGTCCTCGAAGTTGTACTGACCCGACGCGGAGCTGCTGTAGTAGTAGTAGTAAGGGTTCTGCATGCCGTTGGACGGCTGGTAGGCGAGGTAGGCGATCGAGTAACTGCCGTTGAATGTCGCCAATGTAGGCGCTGGGGAAGGAAGCTGCGCGGCGACAAACAGGTTGTTGAATCCCGACTCGGTGGACGTCCCAATGAAGACGCCGTTGGAGACCATGCCTCGAACGACCGTATTCGTCAGGACGGGATCCGAAAGAAAGCCGAAGCCGCCCGCGCCGATCGAATAAGTTCCCTGCGAGGTCACGGGGTTGATGGAAAACGACGAATACTGGTAGGAGAGCGCGTTGATCGTATAGTTGCCTGCTCCATCGAAAGCGATATTGCCGTACATCGCGATCCCATCGCTCGCAACGCCGCCGCTACTGGTGCTGGCGGCCCAGGCGACTTCCCGGAAATAATAGGTGCCGTTGAGCAAACCGTTGCCGCTTGTATCCCACTTCAGGGCCTGTCCAAACGCCTGCGCTCCGCAGAATAAGGAAAATAAAGCCGCCGCCTGTCCAAGTCTCGTTCTCATACGTGTCATCTCATACGGTAAGATGCGTCCGGCTGTTCGGACGTTCCTTTGAATTGTGAGGTTTACCAAATCCCCTGAGGCTGTTAGAATTAAGGTACCGCAATTGCGATGCGCCCGTAGCTCAGCCTGGATAGAGCGTTTGCCTCCGAAGCAAAAGGCCACAAGTTCGAATCTTGTCGGGCGCACCATTTCTCTCAACAGACCGGTCTAATGAACGCAATCCTGTTCGGAGCCTCCGGAATGGTTGGACAAGGGGTCCTACGGGAATGCCTGCTCGACCCGGGCGTGGAAAAGGTGCTTTCCATCGGCCGTAGCGCCAGCGGGCAATCCCACCCGAAACTGATGGAAATTGTCCATCGCGATATCGCGGACCTTACGCCGATTCGGGACCGCCTGGCGGGCTACGACGCGTGCTTCTTCTGCCTGGGCGTGACTTCGGTGGGCATGAGCGAGGCCGACTATCGCCACATCACCTACGACTACGCGGTGGGTGCGGCTCGCACGCTGGCGGAGTTGAATCCCGGCATGACGTTCGTCTTTATCTCCGGCGCGGGCACGAACGCCGGCGGACGCCAGATGTGGGCGCGGGTTAAGGGCGAGACGGAAAACGCCCTGCTGCAGATACAGTTCAAGGCGGCCTACATGTTCCGGCCGGGATTCATCCAACCCCTTCACGGCATCCAGTCGAAGACGGCCCTTTACCGGGTCCTCTATCAGATTCTCGCCCCGCTGAATCCGCTCTTGCTGAAGTTCTTTCCGAAATATGCGACCACCAGCGAAATCCTCGGCCGGGCGATGATCAAGGCCGTCCGCCAGGGAGCGCCAAAACGCGTGCTGGAGAGCGCCGACATCAACGCCCTTTAGGGGGCCTTCGACTCCCGCGAGATGCGGCCGTCCAGTCCTTCGTCCACGGAGACCTTGTTTACTTCGAGCGTCTCACCGAGCGCCTTATCAAGGTTCGCCTTAGCGCGAATATACGCCGACAGGCTGCCGATCAGAGTGGTCTGGGCCGCGACCACGGCCCGCTGCGCCACGATAATCGCGCTGGTGGTTCCGGTGCCGAAAGAGAAACGATTCCGCTCCGCGTCGAGCAGCTCCTGCTGCAGCTTTAGCCCCTCCACGGCCGTCGCATATCTCGCGCGGGCCTGCTTCAGGGCGATCATCTCGTTGGAAATTTCCACCAGGATCGCGTTCTTATCGCGCATGCTGCTGACGTCGTCCTGCTTCAACTGCAACTGCTCGACGCCGTAGTCGGCCTGCGCCAGGCGGTTGCCGAGCGGCGCGCGAAAGAAGAAACCCGCGGCCTCGCTCGGAAAGTTGTTGCGGAATACCTGTGCCAGAGCCGTACCATATCCGCCCGCGAAGTACGCATTCGGCTGACGCCCGGGCACGGCCTGAGGTGTTCCGGCCGCACCGCGATTGTAGGCCTGAGCATAGGCGATCCCGGTGGGCGCGAGCGCATCCTTGGTCCCGATGGCGGATATATCCGCGTTCTCATCCCTCATCTTGGCGATCGCCATATCCGGCCGCTTGGCAAAGGCCCTGGCGAGAAGATCGCGCAGCGGCGGCAGATCGTCCTCGCTGGGGACTTCAATGCGGTCCAGCGTGATGATCTCCGCAGCGTCGATTTCGGGGTCCGGCGCCCTGGTCAATTGATCCTTCACCAGGGCTTCCTGTTGCCGCACGGTCGCCTCGGCGATACTGACGTCCTGCTTGCGCGCCGCCAATTCCGCCGCCGCGCGCGGAAGCTCCACCGGTGCAAGCGAACCAAGCTCGATTTGCCCCTTGGTGTCGTTGTAGAATTTCTGGGCGATATCGAACGCCTCGCGGCGCGACTTCAGCGTGTCGCCGTCGCTCACCAGATCCCAATACATATTGACGACGTTTGACACCAAGCTTTCGAGCTGCGCCCGGAACGTCTCCCGGGCAGACGATTTATTATTCAGCGCCACTTTGATCTGCCGCGAGTTCACCGCGAGGCCTCGCCCCTGAAATACAGGGACCTGCGCGCTCAACTGCATATAGGGCGCGACGGCGGGGTTAAATTGATCGCTGGGCGAGTTCTCCTTGAGATATTGCTCGTAACTTTTCAGTTGCACGAAGCCGCCGGTGGGCAATCCCTGTTGGATCAGATTGTTGTAAATGCGCTGCGTGTCCACCAGGGTATCCACTCCGCTGAGGGCCTGGTTCGGCTGCGGATAGGTGATGTGCGAAAAACTGGTCTGGTTTTGGTAAAAAGGGTCCATCACCTGCGCGGTGGTGCCGATCTGCGAGGTAGTGACGCCGCCTCCGCTCCCATTGCCGCCGCTGCCTGCCCCGCCCGCGCTGATGCCCGCGCTCGCCGCCGTGCCCAACACGCCGAGGCCGGAATCCGCGCCACCGATCTGACCCTGCGCGCTCGAAACGCCGCGTGGCGCGCCGCCGGCCTCGGCTCGTTCCACCGCCCAGTCCGCGTTCGCCGGACCGTTGCGCGACACTTCCAGATTCAAATCATTCTCGACCGCCAGCGCAATGGCGTCCTGCAGAGTGAGATACAACTTACCGGCGCGCATCAGCGTATGAATTCGCTGGGAATTGCCCATCCGCACGGGCGAAATGGTGGAGGGAGAGTAGGGTCTCCACCACACCGGCGCCGTGGGGCGGCTGACGACGGGCGCCTGGGCGCGAAGCGTCGCACAAACGCACAGGACAGCGAGGATGCGCCTCATTTCTTTTCTCCCGGAACCGATTCCGGCAGGATGGACTCGCGCGCCACCCGGCCCGACATCGCCTCATCCATGGACACGTGATTCACGGCCAGGGTCCGGCCGACGGCCTGATCGAACGCGATCTTGGCGTGGGTGTAATTCGCCATCGCCTGCGCCTCCAGCGTCTGATCGTTCACCAAATCCTTCTGCGCGTTAATCACCGTGGTGACGTCGGTGCCGCTGGCTCCGTATTTGAATTTTTCCTGCTCCGCGCGCAGGCTTTCCTCCGCCAACTTGCGCGTGGCGACCGCGGTTTCATGCCGGGCCCGCGCCTGCTGCAGCCCAATCACCGCGTTGCGCACATCGACACGGATCTGATTCACCGACCGCTGCAATTGGAGCTGCTTCTGGCGGATGGTCAGTTGGTCCATGGCGTAGTCTGCCTGCGCCTGCCGGTTGCGCAGCGGAATACTGAGCGAGAAACCGGCCGAATAATTCGGGAAATTGCGCCGGAATTCCTGCGCCAGCAAATTGCTGTAACCGCCGACGAAATATTCATTTACCGGTCCGCAGCATCCGTTATAGTTTGGATTCACAGGACCCGTCAAGCCCTGGTTATTCATGTCCGCAAACGCGCTCAACGACGGCAGCAGGCTGTTTCTCGTGCCCTGCACGTTGATCTTGCTGCTTTCCAGATTGATTCGGGTCTGGACGATCTCAGGGCGGTTTTCCAGCGCCTCCTGGATCAGGTCGGCCACCGGCTTGCCGTCGTCGTTTTGAGGAATCTCGAAGTTGTCGAGCGGAATGATGTGGACCTGATCCAGCCACACGCTCTCCACGCCGTTGCGGCTCAGCGCGTTTTTCAGCACGGTTTCCTGCTGGGCCAGATTGGTTTCGGAAATGAGCAGATCCTCCTTGCGCTGCGAGACCTCGGCCGCCGCTCGCGTCACCTCAATGGGGGGCAGAGTGC
This sequence comes from Acidobacteriota bacterium, assembly GCA_037439565.1. GTDB lineage: Bacteria > Acidobacteriota > Terriglobia > Bryobacterales > Bryobacteraceae > Palsa-187. The sequence continues at coordinate 4,878 of JBBIVT010000082.1, forward strand.
CCAGCTTCACCTGCTCCACGTTGTCCTCGTACAACTGCTGTGCAAGCTGAAGGGCCTGTTTCTTGATGCGCAGGTCCTCATTGAAGCTCACCAGATCCCAGTAGAGGTTCAGAACAGCGGAGATGGTGGTGATCACCTGCATCTTCACCGTCAGATCCATCACTTTCAGGTTGTTCCTGGCCACGCGGATGTTCCGGTTGTTCACCGCCCTGCCAAAGCCCTGCAGCAGGCTCTGGTTGATGTTGAAATCGATCGTACCCGACGTGGACGGATTCAGAAGCTGAAATGGACTGTTGATGTTGTTGTGGGAACTGGTAAAGGATCCCTGAATGGAAGTCCCGGTGATGAACTGTTGCGAATAGGAGAAGTTGAAGAAGCGCGAGTCCGACACCAGCGAGGTGGTTCCCGTGGCGATCGTGTTGGTTTGAGGCGCGGTGATGTGTGAAAACTGCGCCTGCGCGCTGATCGTTGGATCCAGGTTCGGGGGATTCGGGCCGTAGCCGATAACGAATCCGGCGGTCGATCCCACGCCCGCGCCGGTAGCCAGGCCGCTGCCCGCGCTGCTGACGCCTGCCGTGCTTACGCTCTGCGGACCGGCAATGATATCGGTGTTGATATCGCTGCGCAGCAGGCCTCCACCCGAGGCGCGGCGAAGCACTTCCTGGGCCATGACGGGGCCATAGCGCTGAATCGCGATATCAAGGTTGTTTTCCAGAGTCAGGGCGATGACATCACGCACCGACAGGTACAAATTCCCGGCCCGCACCAGCGATTCCAGCCGCGGCGTGTTCTGCAGGTTGGCGGGCGAAAATATGCGTCTTTCAAAGTGAAAAGGCCGCAACAGCGGACCCACCACCGGCACGGGCTTGGGCATGTCGATCCGCACTTCGGATGACTGGCCAAACGCCGTAAAGCTCAGTAACAGCAAGAGGAAGACACTTCGGATGCAATTCATTGGTTTAGATAAGCTTCTCTTAACGACTACGAGGGGAGTGCAATTCCCGTTCCACTCCATTATCGTCGACAAGGGGACGATGGAATGTTAAGGTTTATTACAACTTACGGTGAAGAAAGGGGTCTGTGGGAATTTTCACTGTCCGCTTTCGCTACAAACTGTCCGCCTAGGGGATTACCGCCCGGTGAACCGTGGCGGGCGCTTTTCGGCGAAGTGAGCCACGCCTTCCTTAAAGTCTTCACAGCGCAGGCTTTTGAGGATTTCTTCCTCGGCGCTGGCGGCCGCTTCCTCCAACGTCTGCAACAGCCCGTGATACACCTGCCGTTTGATCACCGCCATCGAGCGGGGTGAAACGGACCGCACCAGATCGAGCGCATATTCGCGGACATTTTGCACGAACGTCTCCGCCGGGAACACGCGATTCGCCAGGCCCATGCGCTGCGCCTCGGCTGCATCGATGATGCGGGCCGATAGCAGCAGATCGAGAGCGTTGGCCGGTCCGATCAGCCGTGGCAGAATCCATGCGACGCCATATTCGGCGATGAGGCCGCGCCGGGCGAACGCCGTTCCGAACCTGGCCTCGGACGACGCAAAGCGCAGGTCGCAGTAGAGCGACAGAATGAACCCGAGTCCCACGGCATGCCCGTTGATCGCGGCGATCACCGGCTTTTTGATGGACGGGAAGTAGGAATACGTGCCCAGGTAATCGGGCCTCTC
>JBBIVT010000082.1:6649-8301 GCA_037439565.1 Acidobacteriota bacterium
ATGGTCGCGATGTTCTCGGATACGTCGTAGAGGATTTCGGTGGTCGTCATGGCCGGCTAGGAGTATAGCATCGGGAGTTAGCCAGGAGCGAGACGCCAGACCGCCGGGAAGATTCCCGGCCGCATCATTGCTCCTGCAGGACCGCGCGCTCCACAGTCTCCGCCGCGTGGACGCCTTCCATCAACCGGTGCACCACATCCTCCGCCGTATAGAGAATTCCATCCGGCGGGAAAAACTGCGCCAGTTCGGTCACATCGTCACCCGAGGTGATGAGCCCCCGCTCCACGCGGTTCCCCGCCCTCACCTGGGGATGCCCAACGTTGGCCATCAGGCCATTGCACAGGCACTTCCGGCCTACGGTATTTTCGGCCTTGCCGCCTTTGGCGACGTAGGTCGTGACCGGCTCGGCGGCACAGCGATAGTCGATCTTGCCGTCCTCGGTCCGGTAGGCTTCGCGCAGATAGCCGAGGTCGCAGATGCGGGGCCGCTCCTCGAATATCTCGTCCTCAGAATTCGTTCCCTCCACGCGCGCCACCTTGAACGGAAATCCGGTGGGGGAGGCGACCGGATCCGTTTTCAGCCGGGCCGTCCCTTCTGCCACGCTCTCCAGCACGGACACGCGATACTCTTCCGTCAGCCCCGATTCTTCGCAGAAAGCAAACGCCGTGCCCACTTGCACGCCCGCCGCGCCTTCGGCCAGAGCCTCGCGGACCTTATCCGGACTGCCGTACCCTCCGGCCAGCCAGAAGGGAACGCCCAATTCGCGAAGTTTAGCCAAATCCACCACGTCGCGGTCGCCGTAAATGGGTTCACCGGCCTCGTTCAACTGCAACTTCCCGCGCGGCGGAGCGTTGTGTCCTCCCGCCGTGGGGCCCTCCACGACGAACCCATCGACGCGCCCATTGGCTTTTTTGAGCATTGTCATCGCCAGCGTATTGGAGGCGATGATCGGCAGGAACATCGGCCGCTTTAGGGGAGCGACGGAAAACTCCATGAAGTCGCGCGGATCGAAGCGGAGAGTGGTGTCGTCCTGATCCGTCGCGCCACTCACCGGCAGGGGATAGGAGACGGCTTCGTGCCCGGCTAACCCGTCCAAGACCGCCGGAATCTTCAGCGGGATGCCCGCGCCCATCAGCACATAATCGACTCCGCCCAGCATGGCGCCATAGATCGACGGCAGGAGGGGGAGCTGAATTTTCTCCATGCAGTTGATGCCAACCGGGTTGCCATGTCCTTCCTTGGCCAGAAACACTTCGACGAAGTTCGATACGATGCACAGCTCCTGTCGCTGGCGGGGCGTGTTGAGCTCGAAGGAAGGTATCTTTTTATAAGACGCGTAGGCGGGCTTGCCGCCGGGGATAAAATACTCGCTCCAGACGCGTTCCGCCATCTCGCGGAAGGGGAAATGGTCCAGCCCGTGGCGCATGAAGCCGCCCGGATCGCCATCCTGCAGACGCCGCGCGAAAACCTGGTCGAGGGCGGTGCTCGAAATCACTCCAAGTTGCCCTAGCGAGGAGACCGCATGGGCCAGCCGCCAGTTTGACACGGCAACGCCCATGCCGCCCTGGATGATCGTCGGGAGTGAGGTATACACATACAAGTTTTCCACAATCCGGCCGGGAGCAAGTGTCAGATTTTTGTAATAATTACGC
>JBBIVT010000082.1:8401-15562 GCA_037439565.1 Acidobacteriota bacterium
CAGTGTTACGGTCGCGATTTCATCGACTTGCGGGACTGCGAAGCCGTCTTTCGTGAGGTCGACGGATTTTAGGTACGTGCGGCAGGTGTCGCACGCCTCGACGCGGACGTGTTCGATCTGGGCGGCTTTATAGATGGGCAGTTTCTCCCGGTCTTCTTCGCCGCAATTCGGGCAGATCAGGCGGCGGTAGGGCCATTCGAGAGAGCAGAGCGAACAGATCAGGCTGCGCTTGGCGCCGTCGCCTTCGCCCCGCAGCACGCCCACCACCGGTTTCTGGCCACAAGATGGGCACACGCGGCCATACACGCCGGCTGAGGGTTTGCGGAGCCGCTCGGCTTGCGGCTGCATCAGGACGCGCCAGAAAAACTTCCCTTCCGGACTGGAAGGCTCGGCTTTGAGAAGATCTTCGGTCAGGGGAAAGGAGGCCAGGGGCTCCGGCAGCGGCAACGCGCGGATTTTCTCGCTGAGGATGGCGAAGTTCTTCTGGCCGCCCGCGATCTCTTCCTGTATCAGAGCTATTTGAATGTAAAGTTCGAGCAGATGCGCGGTTTCGGGGAATCTGCGGGCCAGCAGCCTGGCACGCTCGACCTTTATTCGCCCGTTTTCTGATGGAACCATAGCCGGTGATGGGCTCTGGCCCAGTCCTTGGTGACGAATCCGTGCAGCATAGCGTCGACGCTTCCCGGAACCATGAAGACGCCCATATAGACGTGGATGATAAAGGCTCCAATGGTGATCAGCGCCGCGCCCTCATGCAGGAAAATCGCCAGCGGACGAATCCAGCCGAGCGAGCCGGGCATGAGTTCGGGAAACCACATCACCGCGCCCGAAAATACCAGCAGGATCGCGCCATAATACATCGCCCAATAGAAGACTTTTTGGCCGGCATTGAATTTGCCCGCGGGCGGGACTTTGTCGTCTTCATTCGTGGCGTAATATTTCGCCTTATCGAGCCATTCGCGATCGCCCGGTCCCATTCTGACGTCGCCGCGCCAGATGCGATGCATCCACATCGCGGCCATCACAAAAACCAGGCCGATGATCGGATGCCAGAAACGGGACGACGGTCCTCCGCCGAGGATTACCGCCAGCCAGAACAGATACGGCGAATAGAACGCGAGGCCGGTCGCCAGGCAGTAGAGGTAGGCGAGGCCCGTCGTCCAGTGGCAGATGCGCTCGCGAAACGGGTAACGTTCAATCACCGTGCGCCCCCTCTTTTTTCGGTCCGAAGCGCAGGTAGTGAATGGCCGCGCCTAAAATGCCTCCAATGATGGCCGCGTTGCCGAGCCATTTCAGCGGGCCCTTCCAGATGCGCACCAGGATGGGAATCGCCGGGTTCTTGGGAAGGCCGCCGTAGCGTTCCGGATGTTCGATGTCGTGCAGCACGTACATCACATGCGTGCCGCCGACACCCGGAGGATCGTAGACGCCGGCGCTTGTGTGCGAGGTGTGCTCGCGAAGCTGCGCGGCGCGCTTTTCCGCCAATTCCTTCATGTCGTCCTTGGTTCCAAAGTGCAGGCAGCCGGTGGGGCAGGCCTTGATGCAGGCGGGCTCCAACCCCGCGCCCACGCGATCCGAACAGAGCGTGCACTTGTGGACCTTTTTCGTTTCCGCATTGAACTTCGGAATATTGAACGGGCATCCGCTGACGCAATACTGGCAGCCGATGCAATGTTCCTGATGAAAATCGACGATGCCGTTGGCGTACTGCACGATGGCTCCGTCGGCGGGGCAGGCGCGGAGACAGCCCGGATCGGCGCAGTGCAGGCAGCCATCCTTTCGCATCAGCCAGCTCAACGTGCCGTCCTCGGCCACGTGTTCATTAAAGCGGATCAGATTGTAGTAATTCCAGGCCGTATCCGGCATGGTCTGATACGTATTGTCGAAGGTCGTTTCACGGAACGGGTAGCCGTTCCATTCGAGACACGCCACTTCGCAGGCCTTGCAGCCGATGCAGGTAGTGACATCGATCAGCTTGGCGACGGTGTAATCGCGCGACGTGTCGCGGCCGGGAACGGGCCCGGCGTGGCCGGAGATGGCTTTGATTTGGAGGACGCCGTTAGACATGGCAGCTCCCGTCATTCGTCCCCAGCCTCATGCGCTCGAGTGGGGCTAGGAGGTGTCGCAGGCACGACCGGTTCTCCATCACGCCTTCTCCAGTTTGACCATGAAGCCCTTGAATTCCGGGGTGAACGCATTCGGATCCGTCACCGCCGGGGACAGCGAATTCACCAGCGTTCGCGGGGTGAGCCCTTCATCTTCCTTGATCCCCCGGTAACCCCAGTGAATCGGGATACCAATCTGATACACCTTCTTTCCGCCGATGTTCATGGGCTTGATGCGATGGGTCACCATCGCTTTGGCCAGATAGATAGAGCGCGCGCTCGACACCTTCACCTTGTCGCCGCCCTTAATGCCCAGATCCGCCGCCAGCTCCATGGGAATCTCCACGAACGGCTCCGGTACAAGCTGCACGTTCATCGGATTATTTTTCGTCCAGTAATGATAGTGCTCTGTCAGGCGATAGGTGGTGCAGACGATATTGAACCCGTCGCCGGTGGTGGCGAATTTGTCCATGTCTGAGCGACGGCGGGTCGCCACCGGGTTCTTTGACCGCTTCGGATGAAGCGCATTTTCCACCGGGCTTTCGGTGGGCTCGTAAAATTCGGGAAACGGCCCATCGGCGAAAGCGGCCAGAGGGGCGAAAATGCGTCCCACACCTTCGGCATTCATGATGAACGGACCCATGTGATCCTTCGGAGGCGAATCCACCTTGAAGTCCGGCACATCGTTGCCGGCCCATTTTTGCTGCGCCTCGTTCCACCAGATCTGCGGACGCGATGCATCCCACGGCTTGCCGGAAACGTCGCACGACGCGCGGTTGTAGAGCACACGCCGGTTCATCGGCCAGGACCAGGCCCAATTCGGATGTGCGCCCAGCCCCGACGGATCGGAGTTGTCGCGCCGCTGCGTGAGCGCGCCCGCTTCGGTCCAGGAGCCGCACCAGATCCAGTTTCCGCAGGAGGTTGTGCCGTCGTCTTTCAACGCGGCGAAGCCGGGAAGCTGCTGGCCGGTAGCGAGATCGCGCCCGTTCAGCTCCTTGGCAACTTCAGAAAGAGATGGATTCCCCGGAATTGTGTAGTTCCAGGTCAGGTTGAGAATCGGATCCGGGAACGCCCCGCCTTCTTTCCTGTATAGATCGCGGACCGACAAAAAGATCCGCGCCAGAATTGCATGGTCGAGCATGGCGTCACCTGGGGTGGGAACGGCGGCCCATTTCCATTGCAGCCAGCGCGCGGAGTTGACGAAGGTCCCGTCTTTTTCGGCGAAGCCCGCGCCGGGAAGACGGTAGACTTCGGTCTGAATGGCCTTGGTTTGTTCGGGAGTGACACCGGGGGCGCGCCAGAAGTCGCTGGTTTCCTCGGGATAAATGTCGCAGACAACAAGGAACTTCGCTTTCTTCAGCGCGTCGATATTCTTTTGCGAATTCGGTCCAATGGCCACCGCGTTCATGCCAAAGGCGAGCATTCCTTGGATTTTCCCCTGGTACATGTCGTCGAAAATGTGCGTCCAGGAATATTCGCGATCCACTTTCGGCAGATAGTCGAACGCCCAGTGGTTCTCTTTCGCCGCCGCCGCACCGTACATCGATTTGAGCAGCGACACGGCGAATTTCGGCGTATTCGACCAGTAATTGAACGACTGCCAGGCGTCCGGCTTTGACGAGACCGGAGTGATGCGCTTCATCCAGGCATCGAAATTCGTATCTTCGACGCGGGGGACTTTCAAATAGCCGGGAAGATTGTCGAAGATGCCGGCGATGTCGGTCGCGCCCTGGATGTTGGAGTGGCCCCGCAGCGCATTGACACCGCCGCCCGCGCGTCCGATGTTGCCCAGCAGCAATTGCAGCATCGCGGCGGTGCGAATGATCTGGGTGCCGAAGCTATGCTGCGTCCAGCCGACCGCATAGATAATCGTCGCAGCCTTTTTCATGTCGCCATCCTTGCGGATCGAGGTGAACAGGTCGGCGGCTTTCAGAAATTGATCCCGCGGGATGCCGGTGATCTGCTCCACCATCTCCGGCGTATAGCGCGAATAGTGCTTCTTGAGCTGCTGATAGACGCAATTCGGATCCTCGAGCGTGAGATCCACTTTGGCACTCTCCGGCATCGCCGCCGGGGAGGTCTTCGCGCCCTGATAGTTCCAACTGGACCGGTCGTAGGTATTGTTCGCCTCATTAAAGCCGGAGAAAACGCCGTCTTCGGCGGTCTTAAAACCCTGCTCGACTAAGAATGCCGCGTTGGTGTAATTGACCACATATTCGCGGGCGATGCGGTTGTTCTCGATGGCATAGCGAATCATGCCCCCGAGAAAGGCAATGTCGGCCCCAGCGCGGATCTGCACAAACATGTCGGCAGTGGATGCGGTGCGGGTGAAGCGCGGATCGACCACGATCATCCTGGCGTTGCGATTACGCTTGGCTTCGATCGCCCATTTGAAACCGCACGGGTGGTTTTCCGCCGGATTGCCGCCCATGATCAGCATCATGTCTGTATTCTTGATGTCGACCCAGCCATTGGTCATCGCACCGCGTCCGAACGTGGGCCCCAAACTGGAGACCGTGGGACCGTGTCAAACCCTGGCCTGATTTTCTATGTACGTCAGCCCCAGGCTCCGCATCGCCTTTACGGCGAGGTAATTAAACTCATTCGTGTCGGTGCAGCCGCCGATCCAGGCGAGGTTTTCCAAGCGATTCACGGTGCGGCCTTCGCCGTCCTTGGCGTTGAACCCTGCGTCGCGCGCCTGCTTGATGTGCCTCCCGATTTCGGAAAACGCCTGATTCCAGTCAATCGGCTCCCATCGATCGGAACCGGGACGCCGTACTTGGGGGCGCAGCAGCCGGCGGTCATTCAAAATGTCGTGATAAAGAGAGGACCCCTTGGGGCAGAGCGTGCCGCGATTGATGGGGTGGTCCGGGTCGCCTTCGACATGAACCACCTGCGTGGTGACGTTTTTCGCCTTGTCGCCCAGTGTGTGGATGATCACTCCGCAGCTGACCGAGCAATATGGACACGTCGACCTGGTTTCGGTGGTCTTGGAGATTTTTAGTTCCTGGGATTGGGCGTAGGCGGAGCGGACATCGAACCCCAAGGCGGTGACGACTGCCGCGCCGCCCGCCGCTCGAACAAAGGCGCGTCTGGATACGTTCACGTAAACCTCCAGCAGCAATATTTTCTACCCGCGCCCGCTCGCAACCCCTTGGTAACAATGTCTTCGTTACAATTGCAAGCCTGCTGGGAGCAGGAGCATTCTCAGCTACGAGGATAGTATCACGAGGGGATCTTGAGTCAAAGGTTAAGTTACAATAGCGATTGCTACAGTTTCGATGGGGAGTAATGAAGATAATCCGTTTGGCATAGCGGTAATTAGGAATTCCTTTCTGGCGCCAAAGTTTTCTTGTAACCCATTTTCGAAAAACCGCATCTTTTCTATTTGCTGAGGGTTACCAGCAGTACACTAGTAGTGTGGCCATACGTGTGCCACGAACGAGAGGAGTTCGGGAATCAATGAGAATTTGTGTGTTAGGCGGTGACGGGTACTGCGGCTGGGCCACGGCCCTATATTTATCAAAAAAGGGCCACGAAGTTGCGATCGTGGACAACTTCCTGCGCCGCCAATGGGATTTTGAGCTGGGCGCTCAGACCTTGACTCCGATCCGGACTCTGACCGAGCGGCTGCGCGTATGGCAGGATCTGACCGGGAAGGTCATCGAGTCCTTCGTCGGCGACGTAACCGATTACGATTTCCTGGCGGAAATGATCGGGAGCTTCCGGCCGGACGCGGTGGTGCATTTCGCTGAACAGCGCGCCGCGCCGTATTCCATGATCGACCGCAAGCACGCAGTTTTCACGCAGGTGAACAACGTGGTGGGCACGCTGAACCTGCTGTTCGCGATCAAGGAGCTCGCGCCGGACTGCCACATCATCAAGCTCGGCACGATGGGCGAGTATGGCACGCCCAATATCGATATTGAAGAAGGCTACATCCAGATCGAGCACAATGGCCGCAGCGACGTGCTTCCCTTCCCCAAGCAGCCGGGTTCGTTCTATCACCTGTCGAAGGTGCATGACTCCCACAACATGATGTTCGCCTGCCGGATCTGGGGGCTGCGCGCCACCGATCTGAACCAGGGAGTGGTCTACGGCACGCTCACCGACGAAGTGGCGATGGACGAGGCGTTGATCAATCGCTTCGATTATGACGAGGTTTTCGGCACGGTTTTGAACCGCTTCTGCATTCAGGCAGCGGTGGGGCATCCGCTGACGGTGTATGGCGCCGGCGGCCAGACGCGCGGGTTCCTGGACATTCGCGACACGGTGCGCTGCATTGAGATCGCCTGCCACAATCCGGCCAATCCCGGCGAGTGCCGCGTCTATAACCAATTCACCGAGCAGTTTTCGGTGCTGGACCTGGCGAATATGGTGAAGACGGCGGCGGCCGAAATCGGCCTTCCGGTGACCATCGACCACATGCCGACCCCTCGCGTGGAGGCGGAGAAGCACTACTACAATGCCAAGCATTCGAAGCTGGTGGATCTGGGCCTGCGCCCCCACCTGCTGTCTGAATCGCTGCTGGATTCGCTGATGAACATCGCGATGAAGTATCAGGACCGGGTGGACCGGGCCTTGTTCCTGCCGCAGGTGAACTGGCGCAACGCGAAAAATCCGCGGGCGCGCAGCAGCGCGGCGGCTCTGTCGATGACCGGGGGAGACTGAACCTTGTGCGGCATCGCCGGATTCACGCACTCCGGCCGGCAACCGAACGACCCTGACTTGATCCGCAGGGCCGTGGATACCTTACGGCATCGCGGCCCGAATCAACAGGGCGTATTCACGTCGCGCGACGTTTCCATCGGCGCAACGCGGCTGAAGATCATCGATCTGGCGGCGGGCGATCAACCGATCGTGTCAGCCGACCGCTCCACGGCGATCGCCTTTAACGGCGAGATTTACAACCATCTTGAACTCCGCGCGGAATTGGAAGCGCTGGGGCACACGTTCCAGTCCCACGCCGATACGGAAACCGTTCTCGAAGCCTTCCGCGAGTGGGATACGGACTGTTTCGCGAAGCTTCGCGGCATGTTCGGCATCGCCCTGTGGA
>JBBIVT010000082.1:15662-21405 GCA_037439565.1 Acidobacteriota bacterium
CATCTCGCCTCCGACGTATCCTTGGGAGTCTGGCTGAGCGGGGGCCTCGACTCCTCGGCCATCGTGCACTATGCCGCCGAGGCCGCCGGCGCGCGGCTAAAGACGTTTTCCATTTCCTTCCGCGGCCAGAGCTTCGATGAATCGGACGCCATCGCCCGGATCGCCTCGCATTATGGGACGGATCATGAACAATTCGACGTCAGCGCCGGGTTGGACCTTCCCTGCACCATCGAGGAATTCGCTCATTTTTCCGATGAGCCGAGCGCGGACGCCGGGGCGCTTCCGCTTTGGTTCCTTTCGAAGCTGACCAAGGATGCGGCGACGGTGGCGTTGAGCGGCGAAGGCGCGGACGAGTTGTTCGCCGGTTACCTGACTCATCGAGCCAGCCTGTACGCCAAGCGGGCGCGAGCGATTCCCGCGCCGCTGCTGAAATTGGCGCGCAAGGCCGCGAACCTGCTGCCGGTTTCCAACGAGAAAATCGGCTTCGAATACAAGGTGAAGCGCTTTCTCGACGGCTGCCTGATGTCTCCCGGCCGGGCGCACGTGTACTGGAACGGAACATTTTCGGACGGGGAAAAAAGCGCGCTCGTATCCGTGGATCTCCCGCGAGCGCTGGATTCCATTACTGCCGGCGGCGGCACACGCCTGGCGGATTTTCTGGCGTTCGATCAGAAATATTACCTTGCCGATGATATTCTGACCAAGACGGACCGCATCAGCATGGCCCATGCGATCGAGGTGCGGCCGCCGTTCCTGGATCATAGAATCGTCGAGTTTGCGGCCACGTTGCCGGACCGTTTCAAGATTCAAGGCTCACGGCAAAAGGTGATCTTGCGCGATCTGATGGGCGGCAAACTACCTGCCGCCACGCTCTCGCGTCCGAAGATTGGCTTCGATATTCCGGCGCACGAATGGTTCCGGGGGCCGCTGCGGCCTCTGCTCGCCGATGCGATGGATTTCGCATCGAAAAATCATGGCGATTTTTTCCGCATGGAGGCGATTCACGCATGCGTCCGCGCCCACATGGAAAAACGGGCCAACCTGGGCTACCATCTGTGGGGGCTGACCACTTTATTCCTTTGGATGAGGAAATGGAAAATTCAAACGAACTTGGCGGAGCCGTCGAGGTCCGCCAGGGACCACGCCTTCACCTCTATTTAATTGTCATTTTGTTCGCCGCCGCCGTGTACATCGGCTGCATGATTTCTCCGCCGTCCCTGATGGACGACGTGGACGCCGTGCAGGCGCAGATCGCGCGCAACATGCTGGATTCGGGCGATTGGGTGACCGCGCGCCTGGATGGCGTGATGTACATCGAGAAAGCTCCGCTGATCTATTGGATGATGGCGGTCTGCTACAAGATTTTCGGCGTGCATGACTGGTCGGCGCGCATACCGGTGGTTCTGTCGTCGATTGGGCTGGCGTGGCTCACGGCGGCGTTCGGCATGTGGGCGTTCGGGCGCAAGGCCGGATTTTACGCGGGGCTGGTGATCTCCACCTGCGTGGGATTGTTTTTATTCACGCGCATCCAGATCCCGGACGTGATGGTCGCGCTGGCGATGGCACTTTCGATGTGGGCGTTCCTGCGCGCGATTTCCGATGATGAGCCACATCCGAAACGGTGGGCGTATATCTTTGCCGCCGCGCTCGGCACCAGTTTGTTGCTCAAGAGCCTTATCGGTGTGGTATTTCCCGTGGCTGCCTGCTTGATTTATCTTGCCGTCACGCAGCAACTGGGGTTGTGGAAGCGCCTGCGGCCTCTGGAAGGAATCGCGATCATCGCCGCAATCGCCGCGCCGTGGCACATTCTTGCCACGCTGCGAAATCCCCCGTATTTCGACCTGACCTTTCATTCCACTCCCGGCGAGTATCACGGCTTCCTGTGGTTTTTCGTCATGAATGAACAAGTGCTGCGCTTCCTGAACCTGCGTTATCCACGCGACTACAATACGGTGCCGCGCATCTGGTTCTGGCTGTTTCACCTGCTGTGGATGTTTCCGTGGTCGCTCTATTTTCCGTCGGTGCTGAGGCTTTCCTATAAGCCCACCGATCGCGCCGGAAAGACGCGCCTGCTCTGTTTGTGCTGGACCGGGTTCATTCTCGTTTTCTTTTCGTTCTCCACCACGCAGGAATATTATTCGATGCCATGCTACCCCGCGCTCGCTCTCCTGCTCGGTTCCGCGATGGCACTTGAGAATCGCTGGAACGTGTGGAGCACGCGCGCCCTGTCCATCATTTTGGCCCTGTGCGGCATCGCCGCGGGTACTCTGTGGTTCCTCACTCGCGGCCTTCCCACGCCGGGCGATATTTCCTCCGCGCTGAGCTCGAATCCGGATGCATACACCCTATCGCTTGGCCATATCGAAGATCTGACTTTAAAATCTTTCGCCTATCTGCGCGCACCCTTGCTGGCTGCGGCGATTGCATTTGCCGCCGGCGCCATCGGCACGATGTTCTTCAAGCTCCGGCGCGCCTATTTTGCCGCCGCGATTATGGCCGTGCTCTTTTTCCAGGCCGCGCGCATGGCTTTGGTCGTATTTGATCCGTACATGACGTCGCGTCCGCTCGCCGACGCTCTGCTGAAGGCGCCCAAAGGCAAACTGATCGTGGATCATCATTACTATACGTTTTCCTCGGTTTTCTTTTACACCAACCGCCGGGCGTTGCTGCTCAACGGACGGTTTAACAATCTGGTTTACGGTTCCTATGCGCCCGGGGCTCCGGACGTTTTCATCGACGACGCGCAGTTCGCCAAGATGTGGAATGAGCCGGAACGCTGCTATCTTGTAGCCAGCGAACCGGCGCTCCAGCGAATCGCCAAGCTGGTTCCGGCCGATCGCATGGTGGCGCTAAAGCACAGCGGCGGAAAAGTGATTCTAACGAATCTCGGCCTATAGCTCTGCTAGGCTGATATCATGCCGGTTGCGCGATTTTTGCTGCTGCTTGTGGCGGCATCGGCGTGGGGACAGATGAAGCCAATGGTGCGGATCGCGGAGTTGGAGATCGATCCGGTGCAAATCGACGCCTACAACGTAGCCCTGCGCGCGGAGATTTCCGCGTCGATCCGCCTGGAGCCGGGTGTGCTTGCCCTTTACGCCGTCGCGGTGAAAGGGCATCCGGAGCAGGTGCGGATTTTCGAAATCTACGCCGATCAGGCGGCGTATGAGGCGCATCTGAAAACGCCCCACTTCCGAACATATAAGAGCGAAACCCAGGCGATGGTCAAGTCGCTGAAGCTGATTGAAACGGAGCCGGTGATGCTTGGGCACAAGGGCGGGCTGTGAGGCAAAGAGGATCCTTTTGTTGACGACGATTTGGATGGCCCTGGCCGCCGTTCCATTTATTTATTACTTGCTCGCGATCGTGAGTTCGTGGCGATACTTCCGCCAGGAGGAACCCGCTTCCAAGCCATACACTCCGCCGCTGAGTTTGCTGAAGCCGTTCAAGGGCGCCGACCCGGACGCCTATGAGAACCTGGCGAGCTTCTGCCGCCAGGATTATCCCAACAACTACGAGCTGATTTTTTGCATCGATCCGGACGACGAATCGATTCCAGCGGTGGCTGAAAAATTGCGCGCGGAATTTCCGGAGCGCGAGATCCGGATCATTTACGGGTCAGGGCGGGTTGCCGCCAACGACAAAGTGGCGAAGCTGGAACGCATGGCAAGCGAGGCAAAGCATGAAACGGTGGTGATCACCGATTCCGATGTGCGCGTCGCGCCAGACTACCTGCGGAAGATGGTGGCGCCGCTCGAAAATCCGTGGGTGGGCGCGGTCACGTGCTTCTACGTCCACACGGATCTTAGAAGCTTCGCCGACGAACTGCAAACCATCGGCATGATGTCCGATTTTTACGCGGGCATTTTAGTCGCGTGGCAGCTTGATGGCATCAAGTTCGCGCTGGGCCCGTCGATCGCCACCACACGAGAACGTCTCGCCGGATTCGGAGGCTACGCGGCGATCGAAAATTCTCCGGGCGACGATCTTCTCGTCGGCCGCCTGATTGCGGAGCAAGGCTACGAAGTAAAGCTGCTGCGCTACACGGTCTCCACCGTCTCCGATTACCGCTCGATCAAGGATCTGCTGCACAAGCGCATGCGCTGGATCGTGGTGATGCGTCACATGCGTCCCTGGGGGCACTTCGGACTGGCGTTTACGCAAGGCTTGCCTTGGTCTCTCCTCGCCGCGGCGATTCATCCCACGCTGGCCGTGGCCGCGGGATATATAGGCGCGTACTTTGCCGTTCGCGTTTTGATGACCTGGATCATCGGCATCCATGGACTGAAACGCCCTGGGCTATGGAGCCAGATGCTGTTGATTCCGGTGTGGGACGCGGTGGCATTCGGCATCTGGCTGACCAGCTTCCTGCGCACCAGCATCCGCTGGCGGGGCGCGGATTACTACATTCGCGAAGGGCAGTTGGTGCCGGTGGCGAAGGAGTAGCCAGCAGCCCGGCAGCCAGCTACTCGCCCAGCAGCACGACGCCAGCGAGCACGATCAGCGCCCCGGCGGCGCGGCGCGCGCTGATGTGCTCTTTCAGGACGATCCGCGCCAGCGCCGTTTCCACGATGAAGCTCGCCGCCGAGGCGGGGACAGCGAAGCTCAGCGGCGCGACCTGGACCAGCGCCATGAACGAGAAAAAGGACACGGCCATGCAGCCGATGGCCATGATCAGGAATTTCTTCCGCGCGATCATCTTCAACAACCGAAATAATCCCCGCGCGCCCACGCTCTGCTCGCCCGCACGCTTCATTTCATAACTTTGCAGCAGATCGCTGAGGACCGTCGCGGCTACCATCAAAAGGACGAGCAGCCACTTCATTTGGACTTTTCTCCTGTCGATCCCACCAATACGGCGCCGATGAAAATGAGAAGCGTTCCCAGCCAACGGCGGCCGCTAACCGCTTCCTGCAGCACCGTCTTTCCTAGAAATGCGGCGATGACGTAGCCAACGGCCGTCACCGGGAGCACGAAGCTCAAATCGGCGAGGCTCAACAGCACCATTCGCGTGAGCAGGGCGACGATCAGGGAAACGACGCCGATCGCCACGAATGGGTCGAGCATCGCGCGGATGTAGGCCAGGGGGTTAGCGCCGGCCGTGGGTAAATGCTTCATGCCCCAGGCCAGCGACAGGTTGCCGGCGGCCTTGAGGGCAATGAACAGCAGGAGGACGCCGTAAGTCCGTAGGTGCTTCATCGCGGAATCCCGAGGCCATCACAGCCGGCTCGCCTCACGTTCACGAGTCTGTGTGAAACGCTCCTTTTTGGCGGGCATCCCGGGAGCGAAGGGGACAGACCGCTGTGTCCACTGGACACGATTTGTGGAAGGTGCCGCGTCCGTGGGCCGGGGACACAGTGGTCAGTCCCCTTCGCCAGGTACCGTGTCGGAATCACGGCTACAGCTCCAGCTTTCCCTGATACATCATCTGGTCCAGGTGAAACGCCAGGGTGAACTGAAGGTCTCCGATCAGCGTGCTGAACTCAACTTTGCCATCCGACGCCACCAGCTCCTTTTTCGGAAAAAGAAACACCACCACGGCACCGTCGTCCCGGGGGATCACGTCGACGCTTGAAGGCTTCAGGTCCTTCTGGCCTTCCCGCTTCAGCGACGACTGGCCCTTGACGCGATCCGCCAGGGCGCGCGGGTCTTTCGCCATCTGCGAGGGGATACCGTACACGGCGATGGCGTAATGGTCCTCATCCACCGCCGGACCGTTGGTTTCGCGGGCCTTCAGTTCCGCCTC
>JBBIVT010000083.1:0-21292 GCA_037439565.1 Acidobacteriota bacterium
CCAAAGTGGAATGAGGCGAATCCGAAGGCGAAGAAATACGTCGACGCCGCAAAAAAACTGCATCCCTGAAAGTGCGCGAGACCGGCGGACAGAGCGGGCTCTACGCCCTAACGGCCCGTCTTGCAGCTCCGTCCCGTGAGGACGGGGATAACAAAATGCGCTCGTTTACGGCCTGACATTCATTGGCCTCAGCAACTGCCTCCACTCCGTATCGAACAATCCCCCCCGGATCACATGCCGCAGTGTGGGCTGGATCACCGCGTAATCCCCCAGCCTCGGATAGAGCAGCGCGTTCGTCCCCGTGAACTCATCGGCGTGAAACGTGTGGCCGCTGTTGAATACCACGTAGCGGTTCGCGTTGATCGGATTCGGCGCGATCAGCACCGGCACCAGCGGCGCGCCCGGCCACCCGCGCATCAGCATCGGCGCGAGCCGCTTCGTCAGCTTGTTGCTCGACATGTCGCCGAAAAGAATCAGGTGATATTTCTCGATATCGTCCTCGGTCACCGCGCGGTCGTCCTTAATGCGCACGTCGCCCCGCATGTACTTCGCCCACTCCTTGATGAATTGCTCCATCGTCGCGGCGATGTATTGGCCGGATTCTTTGTTTTCCGGCCTCCCCGTCGGCCGCACCACCAGAAAGGCGTCTTTGAACGCGTCGTCGATCGGGCCCTGCAAACCCGGCTTTTTGTAGAGCCCCGCCTTGCCCGTTCGCCGCCAGCCCTCTGCCGTTTTCGTCAGGATGCCGAAATTCGCCAGATCCACGCTCTGGCCGTCGATTACCACGTACTTGCCGCCCTCGATCCCGATGCGCGAGACGTTTCTGGTGATGATGCGCATCTCGTCGCCCCAGCGGTCCGCGTCCACTTCGGCGCGTTGATACTGCTTCTCCAGGCTTTCAATCGAGATCCAATAGCATTTGTGATACGCGGTCGTATAGGTGACAAAGTGAATATGATCCGGCTCCGGACGAGGCTTGGCCACCACGGCGTCAATAAAGGCGTTCGATTGCGCCAGCGCGCCCGGCTCCCATTTGTGCTCCGTTCCAGGACCGGTCAGAAACAGGATCCGCGGCGGCTGGACGTGTTCGGCCTCCAGGCGCTCGCGGATATTGACGCTCGCCTGCAGTTGCGGGTCCAGCTCGCCTCCATACCCGACCATCGGTACCATTTGCGCGTTGGCCGCGTAATCCACGGCGTCGTAAATTCGCAGCATCGCGTCCTGATAGCCCACCAGCGGCCCGAGCTTGGCGTATTTCTTCGTCTCCGTGAATCCCGCGCCCGCCTCCACCGCCGCCCATTGATCGGGATAATGCAGGCCGATGTGCCACGCACCCGCTCCTCCCATGGAAAATCCGCGCAGCACGATCTTCTTCGGGTCGATGTTGTAGCGCGCCTTCACTGACTCCAGCGCCTCGAAAACATCGGTCTCGCCGGCCCACCGGTAGGCGTTGTTGCCGCGGCCATAGACTTCCAGCGTGAGATAGTCCTGCGCGACGGCTTTGTCGCTTTCGTGCGCCGCGATAAAGCTCACCTCGGTAAGCTGCGTGGCGCGACCGTGCAGCACCAAGTCGAGCCGCACCGGCTTCGATCCGTCGTAGGACTCGGGAATCAACAGCCCGTAGGGCTGCACGCTGCCGTCGATCTTAGACCGGTAGCCTCGAACGATGCGCCCTTTTTTCGACTCCCAGGAAAAATGCGCGTCCGCCGAGCGCGCCAGGCCGTGATCCAGCGCCTGCAGCGTGTTCGCGACGTAGGCCTGCGTGAAGAACTCTTCTTCGAACCGCAGCGCCCACTTGGCGGCCTTTTCATAAATCTCAATATCCGCGATGCGTGCGTCGTCCACGTGCTTGGCACGCAACTCCTCGATGTCCCGGGTGAGTTGTGCGAGCTTGGCATCGATCCGCTCGCGCTCCGCCGCCGTCGGCGGAGAGGCAGCACGCGCCAGCGCGGCCAGCAGCAGGAAGAGAGTCGTTCGCCGGACCAATATATGTCAGGATACCGCGCGCTTGAGCCGCAGGCGCAAACATGGGTAAATAGAAGCCTAGCCATGAAACGCTTCGCGCCGCTGTTTATCCTTCTCCCTCTGCTGACCGCGCAGGACCGGCTGCTCAACGAGGTGGCGCGGCTCGCCAAAATCACCGATGGCGAGCTCGGCCTGACTGCCATTCACATCGAATCTGGCCGCCGCGCCGATTTCCATCCATCCGATCGCTTCCCCATGGCGAGCACGTTCAAGGTTCCCGTCGCCGTAACGCTGTTGCAGCGAGTCGACCGCGGCGAACTGCGCCTCGACCAGATGATCGCGCTGGAGCCGCATGATCTGCACCCCGGCAGCGGCACGCTGACGGACCTGTTCAATAAGCCGGGCGTCAGCCTGAGCGTCCGCAATCTTCTCGAACTGATGCTGCTCATCAGCGACAATAGCGCCGCCGACATTTGCCTTCGCTTGGCCGGTGGTCCGGAAGCCGTCACCTCGAAGATGCGGGAGATCGGCGTCACCGGCATTCGCGTGGACCGCCCCACCGTGCTGCTGATTTCAGACTGGATCGGCGCGGCGCTGCCTCCGCAAAAGGACTGGACGCCGGAACTGTTTCAGGGCCTCTATCGCGCCGTCTCACCGGAGGCGCGAAAGGCCGCCGAGGCTCGCTTTAATGCCGACCCTCGCGATACGGCCCAGCCGTCGGCCATGGCGGATCTGCTCCTCATGATTCACAACAGGAAGCTCCACAAGCCGGAAACGGCCGACCTCCTTCTCGACATCATGCGCCGCTGCCAGACCGGCGAGGCGCGCATTAAAGGGATGCTGCCGCCCGATACTGTCCTGGCTCACAAGACGGGCTCCATCGGCGGCACGATCGACGACGTGGGGATCCTGACGCTGCCCGGCAACGCCGGCCACGTCGCGCTGGCGCTGTTCGTCAAGGAAGGCACGAAGTCCGAAGCGAGTGAGCGCGCCATCGCCCAGGTTTCCCGCGCCGTCTATGATTACTTTCTTTTCCACTGATCCCTTCTCCGATGAGGACTGACCTCTCTGTCCCCATCGGCCAAAAATAGAACCTACTTTCTGCGAACTGCTGCTGCTGGTTTACGTTTAAACCAATATGCGGAACTTTTTTGCCGGCATTCGCCACTCAGCGCGAGTGCTTCTCGGCAGCCCCGGCTTCACCATCGTCGCCGTGCTCACGCTGGCCCTCGGAATCGGGGCCAATACAGCGATTTTCTCCGTCATTGACCGCGTTCTCCTCCGCCCTCTGCCCTTCCGCGATTCCGAGCGGATCATGCGAGTCCAACGGCATTTCCCGCAGGGCAACGGGGAATCCCTCTCGACCCCAAAATTTATGGCTTGGCGGAAATGCACCGCCTTCCAGTCCTTGGCGGCCTACGACTTTGCCAGCGTCAGCATGAATCTGGGCTCCGGGGATCGGTCGAATCCCGTCAACGCGCTGCACGTTTCCTCGGCTTTTTTTGACGTCTTCGGCGTGTCGCCGCGATTCGGCCGTACCTTCACGCCTCAGGAGGATCTTCCCAATGCCGGAAAGTTCGCCGTTCTGACGGATCGCTTCTGGAAGGAACGCTTTTCCGCGAACCGGGATCTGATCGGCGGGACCATCCTCCTCAATTCCGAGCCGTACACCGTTCTCGGCGTGCTCCCCGAAGACTATCAGCCCGATCCGGTGACCGACCTTTATCTGCCCCATCAACTCGACCCGAACAGCACCAATCAAGGCCACATGCTTCTCGTCGCCGGGCGCTTGAAGCCGGGGGCGACGCCGGAATCGGCCATGGCGGAGTTGAAAGTGCTCGCCGAACAGTTCCGCGCCGCGAATCCGGATTTCATGGACAAGAACGAGACCGTCGGCGTGCTTCCCCTCCGCGTGGCTATGGGAGGCGACGTGCGCCTTGCCCTGCTGATTTTGGGCGGCGCAGTCTGCTTTGTGCTGCTGATGGCCTGCGCCAACGTCGCCAACCTTCTGCTGGCGCGCGCGGCCGGGCGTCAGAAGGAAATCGCCATCCGTACCGCTCTGGGCGCGGGCCGCGGACGCATCGTCGGCCAGTTGCTCACCGAAAGCATGATGCTCGCCTTCGCCGGAGGCCTCGCCGGGCTCTTTCTGGGCGGCCTCGGCATCCGCGCGCTCCTCTCCTTCAGCCCCGGCGATATCCCTCGCATTAATGATCCGGACCACCCCGTCGCTTCCATCAGATTGCTCGACCTCCGCGTGCTCGCCTTCTTGTTCGGCGTCACGCTGCTCACCGGCCTCTTATTCGGCTTGCTGCCCGCCATTCGCGTCTCGCTGCTCGACGTGAACTCCGTGTTGAAGGAATCTGGCGGACGCTCCGGCAGCGGCCTGCGGAACAATCGCATCCGCGGCGCGCTGGTGGTCACCGAAATCGCGCTCGCCGTGGTTCTGGTCGTTGGGTCCGCGCTCATGATCCGTACCCTGGCCGGGTTGAAATCGGTAAAGCCGGGGCTCGATCCCGCGAATCTGCTCACCTTGAAGACCTCCACCTCCGGCCACCGCTACGAAACCACCGCGCAAATGGACACCTTCATCCGTCAGGCGCGCGAGCGTATTGAAGGCCTTCCCGGCGTTGAATTCGCCGCCGCCTCCATCACCGTGCCCATGGAGAGCGCCGCCACGGACTTGCCCTTCAGCATCCCCGGCCGCGTCCCCAAGGACGGCAAATGGGAAGGCGACGAGCAGTGGCGTTTCGTGTCGCCGCATTACTTTGAGGCGCTCCGCATCCCCTTGCTTCACGGCCGCTCCTTCGATTCGCGCGACACCGCCAGGTCGGATCGCGTCGTGATCGTCAATGAGGCCTTCGCCAAAAAATATTGGCCCTCCGGCGACCCCATGGGCCAGCGCCTCTTGATCGGCAAGGGCATCGGACCGGAGTTTGAGGAGCCCGAGCGCCAGATCGTCGGCATCGTCGGCAGCGTCACCGAAGTGGGGCTCAACAACGGCATGGTCCCGGTGATGTACGTTCCGCAAAGCCAGGTGCAGGAGGGCCTCACCAGGCTCGCCCACGACCTGCTTCCCCTGTCCTGGCTGATCCGCACGAAATCGGATCCTCTCGCCGCTGGCGCGGCCGTGCGCCGGGAATTTGAGGCCATCGATAGCCAGCTCGCCCCATCGAAGATGCAGACCATGGAGCAGGTGATCTCCGCCTCCACCACGCGCCAGAATTTCAACATGCTGCTGCTCACCGTGTTCGCCGCCGTCGCGCTGCTTCTCGCCGCCGTTGGGATCTACGGGCTGATGTCGTACGCGGTGGAGCAGAGGACCCAGGAACTCGGCATCCGCATGGCGTTAGGTGCAAGCCCGGGCCAGATGATGACCATGATTCTGGGCCAGGCGATGCGCCTGGCGGGCATCGGCGTAGCGCTCGGCCTTGCCGCCGCCTACGGCCTCACCAGAGTCCTCGCCGGACTGGTCTTCGGCGTCAAGACCACGGATCCGTGGACCTTCGCCGCCGTAGCCGCGATCCTCATCGCGGTCGCGCTCACGGCGGGATTACTGCCCGCCCGCCGCGCCACGCAAGTGGACCCGATTCTCGCCCTGCGGCACGAGTAGCCGCTGTGTCTTCGCGCGCCGCCATGCTGCCGCGGGTTCACAGCCCCGTCCCGTGAGGGCGGGGATCACGTGGGCCCGCGATCGTGACCTGGCCGCATACTTCCCCCTTCTGGGTTTTTCCGAGGCTGCCGGGGCGGTCACCCGCCTTCGGCTTGACCCAGTGCACCGTCCACCTCACTGGGTTAGCCTGCACCATCGCTGCCTCCAGTTTTTCAATCCTCTTTGCCAGCGATCCGCTCATGCCCCCTCCGGTCTCTGCTTCGATGCCTCTTCCAAAGCCCTCAGCCGCGCATCGAATTCTCCTACCTCGATATTCCGCCGCTGGCTTTCCACGATCCTCGCCACGGACTCGCCTTCCTGCGCGCTCAACTCCCCTTCCGCCACCGCCTCCGTCACCGCCGAAATCGCCTCCGTCAGGTTCGCCGCCGTCTCCACCGGCGGCAGCCGGAACCGCGTGTTCGGCTCCTTCGCCAGAGGCACAAGGCGTTCCATGCACAGCCGCATCGCCGTCGGGTCCGCCCGTAAGGCCCGCTGCTTAATTTTCTGAATGATGGCCGTGCCGTCTCTTTCCAGCTCCTGCTGAAAAATCGTTTTCTTGTTGCAACTCCCCGGTGGCCGCCCTTTACCCGCGGTATTCCCCGGCACAAACGGTTTTCCTCGTCTCATTACTCGCTCCGAATAAATCAGATATGAATTCCACTCGTCCCAAACCTCGGAACTCCCCGGCTACACTTTTTCAGGAAGGCGCCGTGGTTTCCGCGGACTGAAAAAAGGAAAATGTTGATTCAAGGAGGGTTGGTTTGCGTTATCGGGGCGTTATTTTAACGCGGGACGCTTCCGGGACGCTTCGCGCGTCCCTCCCCAAACACGTGTGAACCATCAAACATGCCGCTTGTCTCTGTCGCAGATGGCTACTGCCTCCCGGCTGCTGGCTTCTCCAAAAAAAAAGCCCCACCCGCGAACGGATGGGGCACTTTTCGAAAAACAGTTTTACGCCGTCCGGCTCACCACTCCGGAGCCGCCGGTGATCGCCGCCTGCGCCGCCGCCAACCTTGCGATCGGCACGCGATACGGCGAGCAGGACACATAGTTCATCCCCACCCGGTAGCAAAATTCCACCGAGCTGGGCTCGCCGCCATGCTCTCCGCAGATGCCGATCTCCAGATCCGGGCGCGTCTTGCGGCCGAGCTGGATCGCCATCTCAATCACCTTGCCGACGCCTTCGCGATCGATGGCCGCGAACGGGTCCGCCGTGAAGATCTTCAGGTTCTCGTATTCCTTGGAGAACTTCGTATAGTCGTCGCGCGACAGGCCCATGGTGGTCTGCGTCAGATCGTTGGTTCCGAAGCTGAAGAACTCCGCGAACTCGGCCACCTTATCCGCCGTAATCGCCGCGCGCGGAATCTCGATCATCGTGCCCACCATGTAATGGAGGTCCTTCATGCCGGCCTTCGCCAGAACTTCCTTGGCGACGGCATCCACGATGGCTTTCTGGTTTTCGAGCTCCTTCGCGTTGCCGATCAGCGGAATCATCACCTCGGGCAGCACCTTCACGCCCTTCTTCGCCACTTGAACGGCTGCTTCGAAAATGGCGCGCGCCTGCATTTCGGTGATCTCCGGATACGTGATGCCCAGGCGGCAGCCTCGATGGCCCAGCATCGGGTTGAACTCATGCAGTTCTTCCACGCGATGCAGAAGCTCCGGCAGCTTTTTCTTAAGCTCGCCCACCGGAATGCGGTACTTCTCCGACATTTCCTTCTTGATTTTGATGTCGACGTAAGGCAGCCGGGCCAGATCCACCATCAGGTCCTCGCGCTTCGGCAGGAACTCGTGCAGCGGCGGATCGAGCGTGCGGATCACCACCGGGAATCCGTCCATCGCCTTGAACAAACCGGCGAAGTCCGAACGCTGCATCGGCAGCAGCTTCAGCAGGGCCTTCTTGCGCGCCTTTTCATCGCGCGCCAGAATCATGGCCTGCATGTGCGGGATGCGGTCTTCCGCGAAGAACATGTGCTCCGTGCGGCACAGCCCGATGCCCTCCGCGCCGAACAGCCGCGCGGCTTTCGCGTCGCGAGGAATGTCCGCGTTGGCGCGCACGCCGAACGTGCCGCGGAACTCATCGGCCCACTTCATCAGCGTGCCGAAATACGAAGAGTTCGGATCGGGATCGTTGGTGGTCGCCTTGCCCAGATAGACATTGGCCGTGGTGCCGTCGATCGAGATCCAGTCGCCTTCTTTAACCGTGATCGCCTTGCCGCCCACGGTCGTCGTGAACTGCTTGCCCCGCTCGGAAATCTGGAGCGAGCCCGCGCCGACGACGCAGGGACGTCCCATGCCGCGCGCCACTACCGCCGCGTGGCTGGACTTGCCGCCCACCGCCGTCAAAATGCCTTTTGCCACGTCCATGCCATGAATATCGTCCGGCGTGGTTTCCTTGCGGACCAGGATCACCGGACCGTGCGCGGACATCTGCACTGCGTCGTCGGCCGAAAACGCCGCGCGGCCCACCGCGGCTCCGGGGGACGCCGCAATGCCGTTGGCGAGCAGCTTCAGCGTCTTCAGCGACGCAGCGTCGAATACCGGATGCAGCAACTGATCGAGCTGCTGGGGCGCAACGCGCAGCACCGCTTCCTTCTTGTCGATCAGGCCCTCCTCGGCCATCTCCACCGCCACGCGGACCGCCGCCGGGCCGGTGCGCTTGCCGTTGCGCGTCTGCAGCATGTACAGCTTGTGGTCTTCGATGGTGAACTCGAAGTCCTGCATGTCCTTGTAATGCTTCTCCAGGCTCGACGTGATCTCGCGGAGCTGCGCATACGCGTCCGGCATGATCTTTTCCAAGTCCGTGATCGGCTCCGGCGTGCGGATGCCGGCCACCACGTCCTCGCCCTGGGCGTTGATCAGGAATTCGCCGTAGAACGTGTTCTCGCCCGTCGCCGGGTCGCGAGTGAAGCCCACGCCGGTGGCAGAAGTATCGCCCAGGTTGCCGTACACCATCGCCTGCACGTTGGCCGCGGTGCCGATTTCGTCCGGAATCTTTTCCATCTTGCGGTAATACGCGGCCTTGGGATTCCACCAGCTCCGGAACACCGCGTCGCGAGCCATCGCCAGTTGCTCATGCGCGTCTTGAGGAAAGGGCTTCTTCGTTTCTTTCTGCACCAGCTTCTTGTACTCGGCAATAATCGCCTTCAGGTCCGCGGCCGTCAGGTCCGTATCGGACTTCACCTTCGCCTTGTGCTTCTGCGTATCGAAGATGTGGTCGAACTTTTCCATGTCGATGTTCAGCGCCACCTCGCCAAACATCTGAATGAACCTTCGATACGAGTCGTAGGCGAAGCGCGGATTGCCGGTGAGCGCGGCCAGGCCTTCCGTCGTTTCGTCGTTCAACCCCAGGTTCAGAATCGTGTTCATCATGCCCGGCATGGAAAATTTCGCGCCGCTGCGGACGCTCACCAGCAGGGGCTTTTTCGGATCGCCGAGTTTCTTGCCGATCTCTTTTTCCAGCTTCGCCAGGCTCTTCAAAACCTGGTTGTTAATCTCATCGGGAACCTTGTTTCCATTCTCGAAGTAGATGACGCAGACTTCTGTGGAGATGGTGAAGCCCGGCGGCACGGGAATGCCCGCGCGGCACATTTCCGCCAATCCGGCGCCCTTTCCGCCAAGGACGTCTTTCATCTTTCCATCGCCGTCAGCCGTGCCGCCGCCGAAGTTGTATACGTAGTTTTTCATTTTTGGTCTCCTGAGGTAACGATCTCCGAAAAATCGGCGATCGTGGAAAACTTTTTGAGCAAATTATGGAGGAATGCCAGGCGATTGTTCCGGAGCGCTTCGTCCGGAACATTTACCATGACTTTATCGAAGAACTTGTCGACGTGCGGCCGCAGCGTGGCCACCGTTTCGAGCGGTGCGTCCGAATGAATGTTCGCGGACGCTTCGAACAATTCACGCTCCGGACCGGATTCGAGCATCGCCTCGCTGAAGGCCCCGGAACGGAAACCGGCCTGCTTAAGAATGTTGTTAATGCGCTTGAAAGCAGCAGCCAGCGGCTCAAAATCGGGCGTTTTTCGAACGTTGGCGACGGCGTTCAGCCGCGTCTCCATGTCCGCCAGCGTCGTGATGCCCGCCGCCATCACCGCGTTCACTTCGTCGTACCGGAAGCCCCGAATTTCGCGGAAGTAATGCTGCACCCGCTCCCGCATGAATTCGTTGTCCATCAGCGATGCGAGCGTAAACGGCAGCTTCGCTTCGGCCAGAATCTTGACGATGCCTTGCGCGGCTCTTCTCAGCGCAAACGGATCTTTCGAGCCCGTCGGCGCCATGTCGATGCGGAAAAACTCGCGCAAATTGTCGAGCTTGTCGGCAATCGCCAGAATCTGCCCCGCTTTCGTCGAAGGAATCGAATCCTCCATGCTCAGCGGCTTGTAGTGCTCGTAGATCGCCCGCGAAACGGCGTCGTTTTCGCCCTGATGTTTGGCATAAAGCCCGCCGACGATGCCTTGAAGATCGGTAAACTCCTTCACCATTTCGGTGGTCAGATCGGCCTTGGCGAGAAGCGCGGCCCGCTGCGCGTCTGCATCGCCGCCCAGCTCTTTCACCAGCGCGACAACGCGATGCGTCTTCTCCAAATAGCTGCCCAGCTTGGCTTGAAAGGTAACGTGCGAAAGATCGTCCACCCGGTCAGCCAGCTTCTTCTTCTGATCGACCTCCCAGAAAAACCGCGCATCGTTGAACCGGGCCTTCAGAACCCGCTCGTTGCCGCGCTTCACCAAAGAATCCGGGTCGGCGGGCACGTTCATGATCGCCACAAAGTGCGGCGCGAGCACGCCGGGCTTCGATTCCACCGCGAAATATTTCTGGTGATGCCGCATCACCATGGTCAGAACCTCGGCGGGCAGTTCCAGATAAGATGGGTCGAAATCGCCCTTGATCGCCGCGGGATACTCAGTAATGTAGGTGAGCGTTTCGAGCAGATCGTCGTCCACGGTCGCGCCCAGCGCTGTGGCTTCCGTGCGGATCTTCTCGCGGCGCTCCCCGGCGCTCAGAATCACGTGGTTTGTCCGCAGAGCGCTTTCGAATGTGTTGAACTTGGCCGGAACATCGACGTTCGCGAGCACCCGATGCCCTCTGGATACGGTGCCGCTCTTCACGCCGGCGATCTCAAACGGAATCACCGCATCGCCCATCAGCGCCACGATCCAGCGGATGGGACGAATGAAACGAGAGCCGCCCTTCGCGCCCCAGTACATGGTCTTCGGCCATTGAATCCCGAGGATCGCGCCGGGCAGGGATTCGGCAAGAAGGTCGCGGACGGCGCGGCCAGGGACGCTCTTCTTCAGCTCGTAATAATCGCCGGTCTTTTCCATGGCCGACAGTTCGACGCCTTGTTTCTTCGCGAATCCCGCCGCTGCCTTTTCGCCGGCGCTGATGGGAGGCCCTTTTACCACTTGCACCTGATCCGGTGTGCGCTCCGGCAATCCTTCGGCGCGAACCACCAGCCTGCGCGGCGTGGCGTCGACGCGCGGCGTCGCGCCAAACAGATCGAGCTTCGCAAGCTGGGCCAGCGCTCCCGGGATCATCCAGTGCGGAATTTCCTCGGTGCCAATTTCGAGCAGGAAGTTCATTTGACCTCCTGTGGTGCAGGCTTGTAGCCTGCCGCCGGTTTGCAACCGGCGATTGAACTCCGGGCGGGTTTCGAACCCGCCGCAGGCTGCAAGCCTGCAACACCACACGGATTTGCAATCACGCCGCCTCCTGCTGCGCGGCCCACAGTTTCGCCGTGCCGACCGCAAGGTCGCGAACGCGTTTGATCACAGCCACGCGCTCCGTTACGCTGATGGCTCCTCTGGCGTCCAGGAGGTTAAATATATTGGAGCATTTCAGCACCTGATCGTAGGTTGCCAAGACAGGGAAACGCTGCTTGTCGGGATATTTTTCGTACTGCGCGAGCAGTTCCTTGCACTCGGCTTCGTGCTCGGCGAACAAGCGCCACAGTCGCTCGACGTTGGCCATTTCGAAATTCCAGACCGAAAATTCCAGCTCGTCGAGAAACCGCACATCGCCATACTTCACGCCCTTGGTCCACTCGATGTCGTAGACGCTATCGACGTTCTGCAGGAACGCGACGAGCCTTTCCAATCCGTAGGTAATTTCCGCCGGGACCAGGTCCAGGTCGATGCCGCCGCACTGCTGGAAATACGTAAACTGCGTGATCTCCATGCCGTCCAGCATCACCTGCCAGCCCACGCCCCAGGCGCCCAGCGTCGGCGACTCCCAGTTGTCTTCTTCGAACTTAATATCGTGCTTGACCAGGTCAATGCCAATGGCCCTCAGGCTGCCCAGATACTGATCGAGCACGTCGGCTGGCGACGGCTTCAAAATCACCTGCAGCTGCTGATGCTTATATAAGCGATTCGGATTGTCGCCATAGCGCCCGTCGGCTGGACGGCGCGACGGCTGCACATAGGCCACGCGATA
Organism: Acidobacteriota bacterium; assembly: GCA_037439565.1. GTDB lineage: Bacteria > Acidobacteriota > Terriglobia > Bryobacterales > Bryobacteraceae > Palsa-187. The sequence goes on from JBBIVT010000083.1 coordinate 12,047, forward strand.
CGGCTTCGGACCCAGCACGCGCAGAAATGTCTCCGGACACATCGTGCCCGCGCCGACTTCCACGTCGTACGGCTCGGTGATAATCGCGCCGCGATCGCTCCAGTATTTCTTGAGTTTAAAAATAGTTTCTTGGAAGGAGTCCATTTACAAGGCCTCTAATAGAGGTACGGTGAGGAATCGCCGCTCGACGTGCTGTTCCATGGCGCGGACCAGGCCTCGGCGAAGATCGGCCGCGGTGGATTTGTTCCACTCGCGCGGCGCGAGACCGCCGATCGGCGTCGAGAACATTTCCTGCACGATTTCCGCCGTCTCGTCGGTCACGCGCAGCTCGGGAAAAACGCCGGTCAGGCGAACGGCCCACAGCGTGTAATACGCCACGGCGCGCCAAACGTCGCCACCGGCGTGAAGGTCCGCCAGCACAGCGGCCAGCAGGCGGAAGAATTTTTCGTTTGGTTCGTGCTCCGGCAACAGATGCTCCGCAACCTCAGTGCAATAATCCAGCGCCACGGCCCGCGCGTAATCCGATTGCAGGTCGAACTGCGACTGAATCAACTCGCAGCCGGACAGATTCGCCAAATCGGCGTTCTCCCGCTGAAAATAGGCCATCCGGACATGGGACAGCCGTTCCAAACCCGACCCGAATGGGCTTTTTGGCCGGCGGGCACGCCGGGCAACGCCGCGCAGTTTCCCCAGATCGCGCGTAAAAAAACTGACGATCAGATCCGATTCCCGGAAGGGATACGTACGCAGGACGAACGTCTCGCTCATCCGCGCGGGCATAGGTTCGACGCAAAGTACTAGCGTAGCAGAAGCGGCGGGCGGGAGTCTTACCGGCTGCCTGCTCCGACGCCCAGCTTGGCCAGTTCCGCGCGCAGCTTGATCTCGCTCATTGCACCGACCTCATAAAAAGCCACATTGCCTTCGCGATCGATCAGCACGAGGGTCGGATAGGCGTGAATGGCGAGGGCTTGCAGCGAAGCGGGGTCCGGGGCGTCTTTGCCGTCCACCATGATGGTTCCCACAACCAAGCCGTTGGTCTGAAATTCCTTCTGCAGCTTCGCCAGCACCGGCGTCTGCCCCTTGCACGGCTTGGCCCAGGAGGCGCAGAACGCGAGCAGCGCGACCTTTCCGTCCGCGGGCGGCGCGCCTTTGATGGCCGGCGCGGGCTTGCCCTCGACGTCCGGCTTGGTAATGCCGGGCAGGGTCCAGTCCGGCGTCTCCACGGAACCGGCGGGCGGCGTGAACCGGAAAAGCGAGTCCGGCAGATGCGGGTCCAGTGAAATCCCCACGGTGGTGGTCGCCTGGGTTATCTCCACTGGCTCCAGCAGCGTTCCGACGGTCAGCGACGCCCGAAAACTGTTCTGCAGCGTCAACCCCAGCGTTTTCGAGATCCAACTGACCTGCACCGCGTTGCGGATCGTTAACTGCTGGCTGGGGATCTTCACCGGGCCATAGCGCGCCTCCACCACCCAGCAATCGTAGGGCTTGTTGTCGATCTCCATGGTCCTTTCACCGGTGATTTCGGCCGACTCCAGCGCGCTGTTCATGTCCGGCAGATCCTTCAAAACACCGTTCTCGCCGAGTAAGGATTCGGGCAGGCTCACCGCCGCGCGCTTGATATATTTCTTCTGCTGGTCGAAATAAATGTAGGTATGGAGGCCGTCGCTCACCACTGTCATCGCCATGGGGCCGTTTTGCGAATCGATGCGCATCCGGTCCGGGCGGCGCACGCTGATCACCGCCGGCATCTCCATGTGGTGGTTCATGCCGCCGCGCGTCTCAATGACGCTCAGCGAGTGAATCTGATAGGTGGGATATTTTTCGATGGCGTGCGCGGAACCGAGCAGCAGTTGGCGGGCGTCGGGTTGCTGCGCCAGCAGCAGAGCGGGAAAGACAAACAGGGCGGGGCGCATCAGGGCAGGAGCTTCAATACCGTCTTGCCCATGGGGCCGTTGTAGAGCAGTTGAAGGGAATGGATGCCTTTCGTCCGGCCCTGGAAGGGAAAGTAAATCAAGCCAGAGCGGGGCAGCGACTGTTCCCCCTCCAGCAGCGACGCGTTCTGAACGCGGTAATCGACGGTGTCCTCCTGTTCCTTTTGAACCTGGGTGATCGGCTGCGTGGACGCCGTGCGGTCGTTCCCGTCGCCCGGGAACTGGCTGGCGGGAGGCCGCGGACCGATGACGACCTGTCCATTGCCGATGCCGACGCCCGCGGCTCCCGTCAAGGAAGGATGCCCGGTGGAGTCTGGAAATTTGATCGACCCGGCGACCATGCCCGGCAGTTGTGCCTGGAGCGGCTCGCCGTGACCGTTGATGCGCAGCGTGAAATGATCGGGCGAGATTTTCAAACGGCTGAAGGGAGGACCGAAAAAGGCCACTTCTACGACCAGATAGTCCCGGGCGATCAGCGGTCCGGTTGGAGTTGGCAGAGTGTGGACCAGATACTCGGCAGCGAGGGTCACCGTTTCCATCTGGACATGCGCCGGATAGTCGGACGCCTTGGAACGGGGCGCGGATTGGGCGTCGAGTAAAGCCGCCGCGCTTAAAATAAGGCTGAATCGCATCGTTATCGCCACGTTAGCACATGTTTCGGCGCCGGGAAGCGCCTGTCCTTCCTTGATGGTAAGCAATGGATTTTGCGGCCCTTAAGCCAAAACCCTACCCACTGACTAAGGGGTTCGCTTAGTGTTCATTGCAACGAACCCCCCGTACGATAAAGATGATGTCGTGGATCGGTGACCTCCGCTGCCTCCATTGCGACGGGAAGCTGCCGCTGTTGAGGAAAATCACAAACGGGCAATTCTGCTCGGCCCAGCACCGGAAACTTTACTGGGAAGAGCAGGAGCGGCTCGGGCTGGAACGCCTGCATCAGACGCACAACTCGCTGCGCGTGGTCCATCTGCCCGAAGACGGTCCTTCTTTGTGTGGATTCATCGCGACGTTCAAGCGTCCCCAGCCTGTTTGGCCGTGTGACGAGGTAAAAGCCGCCGAACCGGCTCCGTTCGCGCCGAACGGCCCGGTGCGATTGCCGCTGCGCAAACTGGTGGTGCCGCTGATCGATCGCTGCAGCGGGTTTGTCGCCGGAGTAGCGAGAATCGACGTGGAGCCGAGGCGCTGCCAGGTCGTCCGGAAGCTGGAACCGATTCCTCCCTCGCCGCGGCCGAGCCGGGCCATCTGTTCCGGAGCGTCGCCCCAGGGCGACACGTTCTCGGTGCAGGAGCCGGACGTCGTTGCGAGCCTAGAGACGCTTCTCAAACTGGCGCATTTTGAAGCGAGGAAGCCCGGGCAGGACGAGGCCCGGCGCGAACCTTGGTCCGCGGCCCCGTTCGCGATTTTGAAACAGCCGTATCTCCCGCTGGGAATTAGAGCGCGCGGCACTGCCGCCACGCCCGGACTCGCTGGAATGCTGCCGCTGGCCATCGAACAGGTTCCGCTGGTGCACGGCACGTGGATCGACAGTCTGCGCGCGGTTCCAGTTCAGGAAGAGCCACGATACGAGCTGTCGACACCGGCGATTCGTCCACGATTGAAGATGGCGGCGGGCAGCCGCTATTGCGTTGCCACCCGCGACACGGCGATCACCGTAGCGGCAAAGGAAGTGAAGAATCTGCCGGCGGCGAACATGGTGGCGATCCCGGAAAGAAAAGCAATGGCGATGGCCGCGGGAGCCGGAGCGGGAGCCGGGAAGCCGGAGCCGATCCCCGCGCCAGGCCAGGCGGGGCTGCTGCCGCTCGGCGCAGGCAAGGCGAATGAGCTCGGACCTCGCGCCGCTTCCGGAGTGAGTCTGCCGCAGCCGATGAAGACGGAGCCGATGCGGCCCGCCTCGCGTTTGGAACCCATCGATGCGAAACCGCAGGACCAGTGGATCAGCGTTCCGCCGCAGCCGGAAACGAACCGGCCTGCCGCCGCAGCCCCGGCCGTTGCGCCCGGCGTTGCGCCCGGCGTTGCGCCCGGCGTTGCGATGGACGAGCCGCCGCAGGCGCTGCAAGTGAGCGCGCTGATCGGCAACCTGACGAATTTCTGGATCCAGGCTCCGCGCGATCTGAAAATGCTGATGTTCGCCATACCGATCCTGCTGGGATTGGCCTTGCATCCGTCGCTGAAGAAGATTCCCTACACGGCACCGGCGCAAGCCGGAGGGATCCAGAAGACGTTCGAAAGCAAAATGCAGGAGCAGTGGAAGAACGTGCGGCAAAGCATGGTGGACCGCGCCGCGATCGCCCTGGATGAGGATTTCCGTTCCGGCCTGGACGACTGGACCAGCCGGGGGGGCACCACCGAGTGGGAATTCGATGCGGCGGGATTCGTCAAGCCGGGCCCGCTGGCCATCTATCGTCCGTCGGTGGATCTGACCGATTATCAGTTGCAGTTTCTCGGCATGATCGATAAGAAGGCGCTGAGCTGGGTGGTGCGGGCGTCCGATTTCGACGATTACTACGTGGTGAAGCTGGTGATTCTGAAAGCGGGTCCGGTACCGACGGTGGGGGTGACGCGATACGCGGTCATCCATGGCGTGGCGCAGGACCGCGGCGACACCACGGCCTACATCAACGCCAGGGAGGACATGCTGTACCGGGTGCGGATGGATATTCATGGCGACGTTTTTGCCCTAACGGTCCAGGGACAATTGGTCGATAGTTGGACCGAGCCGCGACTGCGGAAGGGCGGCGTAGGATTTTTCACGGCGCGGGGCGAGTCCTCGCGGCTGCGTTGGGTTCAAGTGACCCATCAGTACGACATGCTGGGGCGGCTGTGCGCGTATCTGGCCCCCTATAACATTCCATCCACGAACGGAGGTTGGCAACCATGAGCGGAGTAAAGAACGGAGCGCAAACGGCGCTGAGGACGGGCGGCAAGGTGGTTTCGCCCGCGCTGGCGAAATCGGTGTCCCTGCATCTGGAGGGCAAGCGCAAGGAAGCGCTGCGCGAGTTAAATACCGCCATCGAGAACGGCGAGGACACGCCGGAGGTGCTGGCCGCCAAGGGCCACATCCAGTTCGAGTTGGAACAGTTCGACGACGCCATCAAGACCTATGAGCGGCTGCTGGCCGCGGCTCCGAAGCATCCGACGGCGAACTTCAACCTGGGCATCTGCTATGAGAAGCTCGGCCGCTGGCAGGACGCGACCGACGCCTTCACGCGCTCGCTCGAAGTGGATCCTTCGCGCGAGGAAGCGCAGCTCGGCCTGGGCATCTGCCTGTTGCATCAGGAAAAGCCGGAGCCGGCGATCGCCTGCTTCGACAAAGTCCTGACCAAGCAGCCGTCGCACGAGACGGCTCTGTTCGGCAAGGCCGTGTCCCTGCAGTTGCTGTGGAAGTTCGACGAGGCGACGGCGCTGTACTCAAAGATTCTCGAAAAGAACCCGCAATCCGAGGAATGCCTGGTGAATCTGATCACCATCGGGATGGCCCGGAAGGATTACGAGCTGATCCAGCAGTACTCGGAACGTCTGCTGGTGCTGCGTCCGTTCTCGCAGGCAGCGCTGGAAGGGCTGGCCACTTGCGCCTTCAACCGCAACGACTACGAGGCGGCGGCGAAGTTCTGTTCCAAGCTGGTGGAGTTCACCCCCGATCATTTCGAGCGCTGGTTTAACCTGGGCGTGGCCGAGCAGAAGTGCGGGCATCTGGAACAGGCCGCCAAGGCTTACGGCGAGGCAGTCCGCGTCCGTCCGGACGCCAAGCAGGCGCACGTGAATCTGGGCATCGTCCGGCAGGAGTTGGGAGAGCTGAAGCAGGCTCGCGAGTCCTACGAGAAGGCGCTGCACATCGCGCCGGATCTGGCCGACGTGATTTACAATCTGGCCAGCGTGCTGGAGCAACAGGGCGAAAAAGAAGACGCCGAGCGCCTCTATGTGAAACTGCTGAGCCGCAATCCGGACTGGGAAGACGCCTGGTTCCGGTTGGGTTATCTGCGTTTGCAGCGCGGCGACCATCGCGGGGCGGCGGAAGCCTTCCAGTCCTGCGTGCGCAAGCGCGCCGGATGGCCGGAGGCGCAGTTGAACCTCGGCCTGGCGTACTGGAACGTCGGCGATCACGATGCCGCGGCGAAGGCATTTGAGAGCGTGCTTGAAACCGATCCGCACTCCATCGATGCGCTGCGCGGTCTTGCGGCGCTGGCCGTGGAGCGCGAGGACGTGGAAAAAGCGCTGGACCTTCAGGCCAAGTTGATTGAAGCGGGCGAAAGGACTCCGGAGTTGTTCTACAACACCGGGCTCCTGCTGCAAAAGGCCGGCCAGCACGAGGACGCCATCCGCCTTTATCAGGAAGCGCTGGCCGAGCGTCCCAACTTCGCGGAGGCTCTGCTGAACCTGGGCCACGCCTTGAAGGCGCAGGGGCAGGTAGAGGAAGCGCGCAACTACTGGCGTCAGGCGCTGGAGCAGAAGCCGGAGCTCGCAACCGGCTACTTTGAGGCCTAAAACAGGCCTATTTTTCTTTTGACTTCGCCAAACACGCGTGACATAATGCTAGCCGTGTTTGGAGGAGTCTCCAGGTGAAGAAGCTTTTCGTAGGGAACTTGCCGTACGCGGCGAATGAGACCGACGTCCAGAATTTTTTCGCCACGCTCGGCGTCCAAGTGGATACGGTGACGGTGATGCGTGACCGGTTCACAGGCCAGGCGCGCGGATTCGGCTTCGTGGAAATCAACGACGATGCCGCCGCGCAGCAGGCGGTGGAGAATTGCCACGGCAAGGAACTGATGGGCCGCGCGGTGGTGGTGAATGAAGCTCGCCCCATGGCCCCAAGGGAAGGCGGCGAAAGGGGCCCGCGCGGGCCGCGATAAGCCACAGGATTACTGGCCCAGCTTGCGGTCGAAAAACGAGTCTGCCGCGTGCATCGCTCTTGACCAGTCCTTCACGCGCAGAAAATCGTGGATTTCGTCGGGGAAGATCAGTTCCTCGAACTCCGTGCCCTGATTCCTCAGCGCTTCCACCAGGGTGATCGTCTGAGAAAAATTCACGTTGCGGTCGTCGTCGCCGTGGATCAGCAGGACGGGCGAGCGCCAGCCTTTTACGGCCGCCATGGGAGAAGCCTCGAAGGCGATGCGCGCCTGCTCCCGCTGCTTATCCGGGTCGAGATCCGGATTCGCCACGCTGCCTCCGCGGGCGGACCAGTCGTGCACGCCATGCAGATCGACGCCCGCGGCGAACAGATCGCTTGACCGCGACAGCGCCATGGCGGTCAAATAGCCGCCGTAGGATCCGCCCCAAACGCCGATGCGTTTCGGGTCGACGCCGGCGCGCGCGGCTATGTACAAGCCAGCACCCATCACGTCGTTATATTCGCTGCCGCCGGACGCCCCGTAATTCAAGGCCTCGCGAAAATTCAGGCCGTAGCCGATGCCGCTGCGGTAATTCACGCTGAGCACCACATATCCCTTGCTCGCCAGATATTGATTCATGCCGTAGGCGTTGGAGTAGTAATACATGGAGTGCCAGCCGAGCAGCATTTGGCGCCGGGAACCTCCGTGGAAGAACACAATGGCCGGGTGCTTTCCGCCGCCCTTGGGTAAGAAGAGCTGGCCGTGGATCTGCATGCCATCGGAGGCGGGGAAGATCACCTGCTGCGGGACGACCTGCTCGTTCACTGGAAAATCGGCGGGGATGGTCTCCGGCGCAAGATCGTGCGTGGCGCCGGCCTTCACGGCCGCGCGGCCGATTTCCTTCGGGCTCGAACGAAGATATGCCACCGCGCCGTTGCCCGCATCGGCGGGCTGCCATTCGATGCCTTCGCTCAATTTCACGATCGGCGCGGGCGCGGCCGCGCCATTGGCGGGCACACGCCAGATGTGACGGCGGTCGATGTCGTCCTGATTCGAGGAATAGAGCAGCTCGCGGCCGTCGTTCGAAAGCGAAACGTGCTCCACTTCGAATTCGCCGGGCGTGAGCAGCTTCGCCGCGCCGCCATCGGCCGGGACGGAGTACAAGTGGCACCAGCCATCGCGCTCCCACGGGAACACGAGGAGGCCGCCGGAGGCCCAGATCATCTGATTTTCCGCCACCACGGGATGGAACGCGCTGCCCGGGCCTTTTTCCGCATGCCAGACCTCGCGTCCAGTCAACGTAGAGGGGTCTGCGACGCGGATCGACCACGGCACCGGAGCTTCGCGCACAGGATTTGCGCCGCCCGGACGCGTCCAAGTGGGCATGCGCAGGAACGCGATGCGGCGTCCGTCGGGGCTCCAGACCGGAGCGGTGTCGTGATCGACGGACGGGTCCAGATAGCCCACGGTTTTCGCGCCAAGCTGAAACACGCCGATGAAGGCGTGCTCCCTGCGGGTGTTGACGAAGGCGAGCGTCGCTCCGTCGGGTGACCACCTCAATTCCGAGGACCGGCCCTTGGTATGGACGATCTCCGCCGGTTTATCGCCGCTGAGATTCGTCATCCAGATCTGTCCGTTGCGGACAAAAGCCACGTCGCCTTTTACCGATACGGCGGGCATTCGGCCCTCGGCCAGTTTCCGGGGCGCGCCGCCATCGAATGCAACGGCCCAGACGTTCATCTCCGGTGTTTTGACCAGGCTCTCCGGGTTGGGATTGTCGCCGTTGGTTTCCAGGTCGCCTCCGCGGACGTAGACAAGATATTTGCCGTCGGGCGACCAGGCCACCTCGCCGATCTCCTGCCCATCGTCCTCGGTGAAGGAGGTGAGCCTGCGCCCCTTGAAATCCGGCGCGGAGGCGGCCCATAGATTGTTGGCGCCCTTTTCCTTCATCAGCCAGGCGACTTTTCCGCCCGAAGGCGCGGCGGTGAGCGCCGAGGAAAACGGCGCGTTCAAGTATTGATCGATATTGGCGGCGCTCAGGAGGGCGAGGGACAGAGCGAAGAGAGCGAATTTCATATCACGCGATTTTCTCACACCGGGATGAGACAATTTTATCCATGCACGCAAGCGGAACGTTTGAAGTGAAGCTCACGCCTCAACCGGACGATTCCCCGGTCGGCCGCATGACCATAGAAAAACAGTTTCACGGCGATCTGGAAGGGTCCAGTCAAGGGCAGATGCTGGTCGTGCGGACGGAGGTGACAGGCTCGGCCGGATATGTCGCCATGGAGCGCTTCACCGGCACGGTTCATGGCCGCTCAGGTTCGTTCGCGCTACAGCACAGCGGCACCATGTTCCGTGGAGCGCCGGAGTTGAGCGTCACGGTCGTTCCCGATTCAGGCGCCGGCGAACTTGCGGGAATCGCCGGCAAATTGACAATTCACATCGACGGCAAGCAGCACTTTTACGAGCTCGAGTACACGCTCGGG
>JBBIVT010000084.1:0-4558 GCA_037439565.1 Acidobacteriota bacterium
TCTCCAGCCCGGCTCGGTGCTGCTCAAGGTGCGCGCCTGCGGCGTCTGCCGTACCGACCTGCACATCGTCGAGGGCGAACTTCGGCCTTTGCGGAGCCCCCTGATTCCCGGCCATCAGATCGTCGGCGACGTGGTGGAAGGCGATCTGCCAGCCGGAACGCGCGTGGGCGTTTCCTGGATCGGCGGCGTGGACGGATCGTGCGTATACTGCGTCCGGGGCATGGAGAATCTGTGCGATCACCCCACGTTCACCGGCTATTCCGTGGACGGGGGCTACGCCGAATACGCCCTGGCGCGGACGGACTTCGTGTTTCCGCTGCCGGAGGCTTTGAGCGATCTGGACGCCGCGCCGCTGCTCTGCGGCGGCATCATCGGGTTCCGCAGCCTGCGCGTGGCGGGCGTGGAACCAGGCGAACGCGTGGGCCTGTTCGGCTTCGGATCGTCGGCGCACCTGGCGATTGCGGTGCTCCATGCCTGGAATTGCGAGGTTTACGTGTCGACGCGCGGCGAATCCCACCGGGAACTGGCGGCCAAGCTCGGCGCGGTGTGGGTGGGCGCGGAGAAAGACCGTCCGCCCGTGCATCTGGACCGCGCGGTGACGTTCGCGCCCTCGGGCGACGTAGTGGTGGCGGCACTGTCGAGCCTGCGCAAGGGCGGCGTGGTGGCGATCAACTCGATTCACCTGGACCGCATTCCACAGTTCGACTACGATTCGCTGTTATGGGGCGAGCGCCAGATCCGCAGCGTCGCCAATATGACCCGCGCGGATGCCCGGGATTTTCTGGAGCTCGCCGCGAAGATCGGGTTGAAGCCGAAGGTGACCGTGTTCCCTCTGGAGCAGGCCAATGAGGCTCTGGCGGCGGTGAAGGGGGATCGGATCGACGGGGGAGCGGTGATTGCGATTTGATCCGGACTTAGCTAAGCTTAGTCTAGTATGCACATCGCGAACATCCACGAAGCCAAGACGCACCTGTCGCGCTTGATCGACCGCGTCGAGTCCGGCGAAGAGATCGTCATTGCACGCGCGGGCAAGCCCGTCGTCCGCATGGTGGCCTATGAGGAGGCAACCCCTCCTAAGCGCACACCCGGAGCCTGGAAGGGAAAGGTCAAGATGAGCCGGGACTTTGACGAACTGCCGGAGTCAATCGCAGCCGCCTTTCGCGGTGAGCGTCCGTGAACCTATTGCTCGATACCAACGTCCTGTTGTGGTGGTTGGCCGACAGTCCCCGTCTTAGCGGCGATGCGCGCAAAATGATCACGTTGAGCCCGGTAGTCTATGTCAGCGCAGCGACCACCTGGGAGATTGAGATTAAGCGGGCGCTCTGTAAACTCAAGGCCCCCGAGAACCTTGAGGAAGAATTATCGGCGAATCACTTCGTGCCCTTGGCGATTACCGTAGTGCACTCCACCGCTGCTGCAAGGTTGCCGCGTCACCACGACGATCCTTTTGATCGAATGCTGATCGCCCAATCTGCTCTCGAATCGCTCGCTCTTGTGACCAGCGACAAGCGGCTGAAGGACTATGGGGCCCACGTCCACATCATTTGAATGACGCGGAAAGGGTTGCTGTCCCTGATTTCTAATGAGGCTCTAGCGGCGGCGAAGGATCGGATCGACGGCGGCGCGGTGATTGCGATTTGAGATGCAAGCAAGCATCGGCGAGGCCAAGAAGCGAATCGAAGAACTGCTCGACCGTGCAGCGGCACGCGAGGGCAGTCTTCATAAGGCCAGTCCGATCAAGACGAAGATGTGCCCGCCCCTCGCTTAGCCAAGATTGATTCCGAGACTGTTTTCGATACGGGTGAGGCGTGTGTCCAGGTCTCCGAAGCGGTGGAGCATCTCGGAGTGATTCTTGTCGAGGTTCGCTTCAACCGCCTTCATTTCGGCCCGCAGCGTTTCCTTGACGTCGCCCAGGCGGGAATGGACATCGTTCAGGCGGGCGTTATTGATCAGGATCCCAACCAGCACGACCACCATGGTCGGAACGGTCGTAAGCGCCACGCTCAACATCTGGGCTTCCGTCATGCCTATATTGTAGCCCTGGCAGCGGAAAAATCTCAGGCCACAAACGAAAACAATCTGCTGCGAGTCCGGCGTGAACTGAGCTGAATCGGCTCTCTCGCCATGGATCCAGAAGAAGACGCGAAAGGGCTGCGCGGTCAGTACCGTGATTTAAGATTCGTCCTGAGCCAGCCCGATTAAGGCGAAGAGCTGCCACAAATCGCCATTCTAAAACGAAACTCAATCGTCGTCCGAACTGCTGGACACCTTCAGCACCGCCAAAAACGCCTCCTGCGGGATCTCCACGCGGCCGACGCGTTTCATTCTTCGCTTGCCCTCTTTTTGCTTTTCGAGCAATTTGCGTTTGCGCGAAATGTCGCCGCCGTAGCATTTGGCGAGCACGTTCTTGCGCAATGCGGCGATGGTTTCGCGGGCGATAATCTTGCTTCCGATGGCTGCCTGCAGCGCGACCTCGAACTGCTGGCGCGGGATCAATTTTCTCAGCCGCTCAATCAGGATCTTGCCGCGTTCATACGCGAAATCCCGGTGCACGATCATCGACAGAGCATCGACGGGCTCGCCGGCCACCAGAACGTCCAGCTTCACCATCGGCGCCACGCGATAGCCGGCCAGATGATAATCGAGCGACGCGTAGCCGCGCGAGGCTGACTTTAAGCGGTCATAGAAGTCGAGCACGATTTCGTTCAGCGGCATTTCGTACTGCAGCATCACTCGCCCGGAGCCGATATATTCGAACTTTTTCTGATTGCCGCGCTTCTCTTCGAGCAGCTTTAGAATCTCGCCGATGTATTCTTCGTGCGTGATCACCGTGGCGTCGATAATGGGCTCCTCGATTTGCTTGATTTCGCTGGGATCAGGGAATTTCGACGGATTATTGACGTCGATCAGCGTGTCATCGCTGAGCGTGACCTTATACGTCACGCCGGGCGCGGTGGTGATCAGGTCGATTTGAAACTCGCGCTCCAGGCGCTCCTGCACGATCTCCAGATGCAGCAGGCCGAGGAAGCCGCAGCGGAAGCCGAAGCCCAGAGCCACGGAATTTTCCGGCTCGAAGTTAAATGCGCTGTCGTTGAGACGCAATTTTTCAAGTGCATCGCGCAGCAGGCCGTGCTCGTGCGCTTCGACGGTGTAGAGGCCGGCGAACACCATCGGCTTCAGAGGCTCGAAGCCGGGCAGAGGCTCGGGCGCGGGATTCGCAACGTCGATGATAGTGTCGCCGATCTGCGCGTCGGAGACGGTCTTGATGTTGGCGAACAGGAACCCGACCTCGCCGGCCGACAACTCGTCGCAAGGGATCGGCTTGGGCGACTGATAGCCCACGCCCTCCACCTCATGCGTGCTGTTGTTCGACCATAGCTTGATCTTCGTGCCCTTACGCAGACGCCCTTCCATGACGCGCGCCAGAATGATGACGCCGCGGTAGGGGTCGAACCAGGAGTCGAAAATCAGCGCGCGCAGAGGCGCGTCGGGCGAACCCTTGGGCGGAGGGACCAGTTCCACGACGGCTTCCAGAATCTCTTCGATGCCGATGCCGTTCTTGGCGCTGGCCAGGATTGCGCCGCTGGCGTCGAGGCCGATCAGCGATTCAATCTGTTCGCGAATGCGCTCCGGGTCGGCCGACGGCAGGTCGATTTTGTTGATGACGGGAATGATTTCCAGGTTGTGATGCAGCGCCAGATAGGTATTGGCCAGCGTTTGCGCTTCCACGCCCTGCGACGCGTCAACGACGAGCAGCGCTCCTTCGCAGGCTTGTAAACTGCGCGAAACCTCGTAGGTGAAATCGACGTGGCCGGGGGTGTCGATCAGGTTGAGCTGATATTCGACGCCGTTCTTGGCGATGTAGGTCAGCCGCACTGCGTGGGCTTTGATAGTGATGCCGCGCTCGCGCTCCAGGTCCATGGAGTCGAGCACCTGGGCCATCATTTCGCGCTGCTGGAGGGCGTGCGTCGCCTCCAGAAGACGGTCCGCGAGCGTGGACTTGCCGTGGTCGATATGCGCGATGATGCTGAAATTTCGAATGTACTCGGGGAGCATGCGGTATGATGAACCTGGAAACTCTTCATTATCCCACGATGTCCTCGGATTCACTGAATTGGCAGGATTTTGACGCGAGCGGCCTCCGGTTTGCGGTGGTTGTGGCGCGCTTCAATTCCGCCATCACGGAAAAACTTCTGGAAGGCGCGGAAGAGGCTTTAACGAAAGCCGGCGCGGCGCATCGCGACGTATTCCGCGTACCGGGAGCGTTTGAACTGCCTCTGGCGGCGAAGATGCTCGCCAATACGCATCGCTACCACGGAGTGATCGCGCTGGGCGCGGTGATCCGCGGCGGCACGCCTCATTTCGACTACGTCGCCGGAGAGGCGGCGCGAGGTTTACAGGACGCGGCGCTCGACACGGGCGTGCCGGTGGCGTTCGGGGTGTTAACCACAGATACCGTGGAGCAGGCCGAATCGCGCGCCGGCGGGGCGGACGGCAACAAAGGCTTCGACGCGGCCATGACCGCGATCGAGATGGCGCGGTTTGCTCTCCGCGTGGC
>JBBIVT010000084.1:4658-20854 GCA_037439565.1 Acidobacteriota bacterium
GCTTCGACGCGGCCATGACCGCGATCGAGATGGCGCGGTTTGCTCTCCGCGTGGCCAATTAAAGATGCCGGCACGTCACAGATCCCGCGTCCGGGCACTGCAGGTGATGTTCCTGTGGGACTTGCGCAAGCAGGATATCGGCGAAGCAATTTCGTCGTTCTACGACACGCTCGGCTCGGAGGAGGACGATCCGAAGCGAACCAGTCCGGACGAGTTCATGGAGACGCTGGTGCGGGGCGCGGTGGACAACACTCCGGCGCTCGATAAGGTCATCTCGGAAAAGTCGGCGAACTGGCGGATTGAGCGGATGCCGGCGGTGGATCGCAATATACTCCGGCTGGCTGTTTATGAAATGAGCGGCCTGAAAACACCTCCGGTGGTGGCCATTGACGAGGCGCTCGATCTGGCGCGCCAGTTTTCGGGCGACGAATCAGTGGCGTTCATCAACGGCGTGCTGGACGCCGTCAGCCGCGATCAATGAACTTGCCGGCGAATCTCCGCATCGTTCTCGTTGCACCCAGAAATCCCTTGAATATCGGCGCAGCGGCGCGCGCGATGAGCAATTTCGGCTGCTTCGATCTGCGGCTGGTGAATCCCTATCACGTCGCGTTTCAGGAAGCGAAAAGCGCCGTCAAATCGCAGGGGATTCTGGCAGCGGCTAAGGAATTTGCAACCGTAGGGGAGGCGGTGGGCGACTGCGGACTGGTGGTCGGCACCACGTCGATCGGGCATCGGGCGCTGGAGCATCCTCTGCGCCGATTGGAGACGGGCGGAAAAATCATCGCGCGAAAGATGGCGTCGTCGCCCGTGGCGCTGCTGTTTGGCTCGGAGAAATTTGGCCTCTCGAATGAGGACATGAGCCATTGCCACTGGCTGATGCGTATTCCCACCCGCGAGGAGCACGGGTCCATGAATCTGGGCCAATCGGTGGCGGTGTGCCTGTACGAAATCATCCGAAATCCGGAAGCGGCGCGCGCCAAACCGGAGACAAAGCGGCTGGCGAGTGCGGAGGAAATAGAACGCGTCACGGCGCTGCTAGAAGAAGTGCTGGAGCATTCCGGCTACGTGCATTCGCGCGTCGAGGGCTCGACAAAGATGAAAATCCGGAGGCTGGTGCGCCGCATGGATTTGAACACGCACGACGCCGAAGTGTGGCTCGGCATGCTGCGGCAAATCCAGTGGAAGTTGTTACACTGAGGTTTTCTTATGACTAAAGTAACGCTGCATTACGATCTCGCGAGGCCCTTGACGGAGCCGGAACTGGAGAACGTGGCGGATCTGCCGTCGACCTACGGCATCGCGCGGGTGCAAGTCTCGCCCGGGCTGGATCAATTGACGGTAGACTACGACGCGTCGCGGATGATGAAGACGGACGTGGAGGCGGTGCTGCATCGTCACGGGCTTCCGGTGGTGTGAACGATTCGATTTTCAAAGAACGATTTATCGGGCCGGCCCTTTAGCCAGTTTTTGTTTCGCCTGGCGCGAAATCCGTTTCTTTAGCCCGCAACGGCGAGGGGCTGGTATCGTCCAACGTGACGTCCAACGCGCGCAGACCCTCAGAGCAGTTCCCTAGGCAGCCCCTCCTGGTCGATTCGGCTCTCCGTTGGAAGAGCACCGAACTCCTGATTGCAAGGTAAAGCGCCGCTTTGCGGGATAGGTTCGCATGAAAATGCGATGTGATTGAAATCAGTGCTTCAATCCCGGCACTCCGCCGAGGGTTGACGCCAACCGCACGGCCCGCAAAATCGACTCGGCGACGGCTTCGGAGGCCGCGACGCCCAGCGCGTCGATGCGAGCCTTTTTGTCGCCCGCCGACAGCGCGACGACCAAGTCGCCGTCGGAGGTGGTGTTCACTGGATTGATGGTCCGCGCCATGCCGAGCTGCGCGACGTGCGCCAGGCGATTGGCGTCTACTTTGGTCAACGCGGCGTTGGTCGCGACGGCCACCAGGGTGGTGTTGTGATTCACCAGCGCCCCGCCTGCGCCTTGTTTCATGATCTCCGCGCTGTTCCGTGGGCCGCGGACGCCGGCGAGCACCTTCCCATTCGAGGGGTCGATGACGTCGCCCATGGCATTCACCGCGGCCAGGGCCGACACCAGCACGCCTCCGCCGAGCTCGATGGTGAAGGAGCCGAGGCCGGATTTCATGGCACTCTTCATTCCGAGAATTTTTCCGACGGTCGCGCCGGTGCCCGCGCCGGCGTTCCCTTCGGCCACGGCCTTGTCCGTCGCCGCCGCGGCCGCCGCCTCGCCCATTTCCCGCGTGGGATGGGCGCTGGCCTTGCCGATGGAGAGATCGTACAAAATTCCGCTGACGACGAGAGGAATGCGCGCCGAAGTGGTCTCCACGCCGATGCCCTTGTGAGCCAGATAGCGCCGGACGCCGGCCGCCGCCTCCAGTCCGAAGGCGCTCCCGCCGGCGAACACCACCGCGTGGATCCGTTCCGTGACGTGATAGGGGCTCAGCAGGTCCCATTCGGCGGTGCCGGTGGCGAAACCGCGGATTTCTCCGCCCGCCACGGCGCCGCGCTCGCACAGGATCGCCGTGCAGCCCGTCAATCCGTCATAATCGGATGAATGGCCAACAAGAATGCCGGGGATGTCGGTTAGACCTTTCATGGATTTGACCTCATGTTAGCATCGACCTTATCGGGGGATATGGATTGCTCGACTATTTCATACCGTGGATAGAGACGTTCCAGGAATTTCTCTTTCTGGCGGCGCGGGCATTCCGGAATATTTTTCGCGGTCCGCATTACGTGGACGATATTCTCA
Source organism: Acidobacteriota bacterium (assembly GCA_037439565.1). Lineage (GTDB taxonomy): Bacteria > Acidobacteriota > Terriglobia > Bryobacterales > Bryobacteraceae > Palsa-187. Next base: position 7,434 of record JBBIVT010000084.1, read on the forward strand.
TCCAAATGGACGTCATCGGCGTGGGCTCCCTGCCGATCGTGGTCCTGATCGGGTTCTTCAGCGGCATCATCATGGGCCTGCAGATGGGCCGAGCGCTTACCACTTACGGGGCGCAGGGGCAGATCGGACAGATCGTTTCCATCTCCCTGGTCCGAGAATTCGGGCCGGTGCTGACGGCACTTCTGGTGGCGGGACGCAACGCTTCCGGCATCGCCAGTGAAATCGGCTCCATGAAAGTCACCGAGCAGATCGACGCCATGCGCGCGCTGGGCACCGATCCGATCCAAAAGCTGGTGACGCCGCGCCTCATCGCGATGATGTTCGTGCTGCCGCTGCTGACGATCATCGCGGATTTCATCGGCATGTTCGGCGGCGCGCTCATCGCCTTCGGACTCCTGAACATCACCTGGTCTGAGTTCTGGACTTCGGGTTGGCGCGCGCTGATCTATCAGGATCTGTTTCAGGGGCTGATTAAACCGTTTCTGTTCGCGATCATCATTTCCCTGGTGGGCTGTCTTTACGGCATGCGGACGTCGGGCGGCACGCAGGGCGTCGGACGCGCCACCACGCAGGCAGTGGTGGTCTCCTCCATCTGGATTTTCGTAATCACGTCGTTCATCGATCCGCTTTTCTTCACCTAGTCCCATGGCCGATGTTGCAACATCCGAGGTGCTTCGCTTCGATGACGTCAATCTTCATTTTGACGGCACGCCGGCGCTGGAACACGTCTCCTTCGCGATGAACGCGGGGGAAACACGGGTGGTGTTCGGCGCGGCGGGAGCGGGAAAAACCGTCCTGCTGAAAACGGCGCTGGGGCTGGTACGGCCGGATTCCGGGCACATCACCCTGTTTGGCGAGGAAATCACCCGTTTGAAGGAATCCGCCATGTACGGCATGCGGAGCAAGGTGGGCATCCTGTTTCAGGAAGGCGGGCTGTTCGATTCGCTGAACATCGCCGAAAACGTGGCTTACCCGCTGCTGAATCAACAGGCGAGGCGCAACGGCGCGGGTCCGGATTGGCTTTCGCAGGTAGACGCAAAAGTTCAGGAGTCCCTGAACTTCGTCGAACTGGGAGACACCTTGGAAAAATATCCCAGTGAACTCTCCGGAGGCATGCGCCGGCGCGTGGGCATCGCCCGAGCCATCGTCACGGAGCCGCCCCTGGTGCTCTATGATTCGCCCACCGCCGGACTGGATCCCATCACCGCCAATCTGATCGTACACCTGCTGATCAAGGAGCGCGATTTGCGGGGGATTGCGGCGATTCTGGTGACGCACCGCTATCAGGACGGGCATTTGATGGCGAATTTTCGCTACAATCCTGACAGTGGCCGCGTTGAACCGGCACGCGAAGCTGAGAACCCAAGCGGCGTGAGGACTAAATTTTTCGTGATGAATGAAGGACGCTTGGTGTTCCAAGGGTCCGAGGCGGAATTGAGAGCGTCCCAGGATCCGTATGTCCGAAAGTTCGTGAAATAGCCTATGCCGGTATCGAGCAAAGCAAAAATCTCCGAGTTGCGGGTAGGAATCATGGCCGCTTTCGCGCTGGCCGTGCTCGGCGTGCTGGTATTTCTCCTGGCTGGGACAAACCCGCTGTTCAAAAGCACCTCGGTGATCTACACCTACTTCGACGATTCGGCGGCGATCGCCGAGGCTGCGCCGGTCACCTTGAATGGCATCAACGTGGGAAAGGTGACGAGCGCCTCTTTATCCGGCTCGAACGAGCCCGGCAAGATCATCCGGGTGGAGATGCAGATCCAGGATGAATACCTCAAGTCGATTCCCGTGGATTCGCAATCCGTCATCACCGCGGGAAATTTGCTGGGCACGAAATACATCAACATCAAGAAGGGCCGCAGTTCGCAAATGGTGGTCAAGGGCGCGACGCTGCCCAGCCAGAATCTGACGACCATCGACGACTTCGTGCAGCAGGGCAACACCGCTCTCTCGGCGCTGCAGCAAATCGTCACCAAAGTGGACGCCATCATCAGCGACGTCGAATCCGGCAAGGGCACCATCGGCATGCTGCTGGTGGACGACACGATCGCCAAAAAGATGACCAGCATCGTCACCGAAGCGGAGAAACTGGTGATTACGCTGAACAATGCCGCCAAGTCGGATAAGAATTCGGTGGGCAAGCTGCTGAACGACAACGGCGCCATGTACGACGACGTACACGGCTCCATCACGCGGATCAATACGCTGATGGATGGAATGGAAAAGGGCGAGGGCACGGCGGGTAAACTGCTGAAAGACCCCGCGCTCTACGACGATGCCCGCAAGACCGTCGCCGATCTGCGCAAGATTCTGGCCGCAATCGACAATGGCCAGGGCGATGTAGGCAAGCTGATCAAGAGCGACGAATTGCACCGCGAGATTCAGGGCACGGTGGACCGCGTGGACGCGATGCTCGACAAGATCAACCGCGGCGACGGGACGCTGGGACAACTGCTGGTGAATCCGGCGCTTTATGAATCGCTGGACGGAACCTCGCGCGAGGTGCGCAGCTTGCTGAAGGACTTCCGGGCAAATCCCAAAAAGTTCCTGACGATTCAACTGAAGCTGTTCTAGTGCGAAAACTGGTTGTCAACGCCGACGATTTCGGCTTCACACGCGATGTGAACCGGGGCATCGTCGAGGCGCATCGGAACGGCATCCTGACGGCAACCACTCTGATGGCCTGCGGCGAGGCGTTCGACGACGCCGTACAACTGGCGCGGGAGCATCCGACGCTCGATATCGGCGTGCACCTGGTGCTGGTCGGCCAGGCTCCGTATCCGATGACCGTGGCGAAGTTGACGCGCGCGGTGGTCCTGGGAAAGATTGCGATTTACGACGAACTGTCCGCCCAAGTCCGCAAAGTGCTGGATGCGGGCCTGACGCCGACGCATCTGGACACGCACAAGCATACGCATCTTCTGCCTCCCGTGCTGGATGCTGTTGCCCGGATTTCGCAGGATTTTCACATTCCCTGGGTGCGGCGGCCTTTTGATTTTCCGCTGACTCCGCGTGGGATTTCGTGGAAGAAGCGGGCCGTCAGCCGCGCGTTCGGGGTCGTGCGAAGCCGTTTTGAACGCGTGCTGCAAGGCCGCGGCTGCCGGTACACAGATCACTTTGCGGGATTTCAGATCACGGGAAACTTCGATGCCTCCGGCGTCGCCGCTCTGATCCGCGCGCTGCCGGAGGGTTCGACTGAATTCATGTGCCATCCGGGCATTTGCACCGCGGAATTGCGCGCCTCGCAGACGCGGCTGAAGGAATCGCGCGAAGCGGAGTTGCGCGCTTTGACGTCGCCCGAAGCGCGCCGGGCGCTGGAGGAAGGGAGCGTCGAACTGGTGTCTTACAGAGAGCTTTAAAGTGCCACCTGGATTACGCCGCGCGGTACAACCTCAGAGGCTGCTGGTTAGCGCAGGCTGCCGGACCTGCAGGCCGGCCAGCGCGTTCTCGATCAGCGTGTCGATCAGGATATTACGGTCGACAAACGGGAACCGCGGATGCGAAATCAGCAGCGAGGTCAGGCCGTGGATATTGGCCCAGAGCACCTGCGCCGCCGCGTCGAGGTCGGCCACATGGATCAAATCCTGTTCGGCAAGCCGGCCCAGTTCGTTGCGCAGATGAACATAGGCTTTTTTGCCCATCTCCCGGGAGCGTTCGCACTGCATGCGCTCCTCGATCTCCTCGGTCATCATCAGGGCGACCTTGTAGTGGTTGGGATACTTCAGCCCAAACTCGATATATGCGCGCAGGCCTTTTTTCAGGCGCTCAATCGGGTCGCCGCCGGTCTGATCGATGGCATTTTGCTTCCGGACCAGGCGCGCGAACGTCTCCTCACAGATGCAGTCGAGCAGGTCGGCCTTGTCCTTGAAGTAGAGGTAAATCGTGGTGGGCGAATACTCGATCTTATCGGCGATTTTGCGCATGGAGACGTTTTCAAATCCCTCACGCACGAACAGATCGCGGGCGGCGTCTAAAATTTCCTGCCGAAGTTCTTTCTTTTCACGAGCCCGGCGTTCTTGAACACCCATAAGATTAACACTGTTAAGTCTATGAGAGGGACCGCCTTTTGTCAAGGTTCTTTAGATAGATTTCTGCACTAGAAACGCGACGAACAGCGTGGCGTTGTAGCCGGTATGCACCAGGGTGGCTGCGGCCGTGGAGCCGGATTTGTACCGGACCAAGCCGAAGACGGCGCCCGCTGTGCCCACCACCGCCAGATGCTGCCAGGACCAATGGTATTGCGCGCCGTGCACCAGAGCGAAAACGGCCGCGGTGAGCAGAATTCCTCCCCAGGGGCCAGCCGAGCGTGCGAGCAGGGGGAACAGGAAGCCGCGGAAGATCAGTTCCTCGAATACCGGGCCGATGACCGTCAGGAACAGCACCATGATGAACAGCGAGCGCCGGTCTGAGATCAGATCCTCGATGGGCGAAGGCACCGGGGGAGCCTTCAACAAGACGCCCAGCGTGGAACTCGCCACGGCCAGCGCTGGCCCCGCGGCGGCGAAAAGGAACGGCATGCGGAAGGTTTTCCAGCCGAGCGAACTCCAGAATGGCCGTCCATAGCGCCAGGCGACCAGCAGGTGAAGCACACCCAGCAACAAGGCGTAAAACAGCAACTGCACGATCATTGCCTTGATCGCATTCCCCGCCGCCGGGACCACGCGAAGGATCAGCAGCACGAGAAGATAAATCGGGATGATGGAACCGATCAAAAGACCCAGGTCCTCATAGCTCCAGAACGGATCGTTGCGAGGCTGAATGGTAGTGGACTCCGGGGTCATTCGGACTCGATTAGCGTCGCCGCAAGCAAGGGGATCATCAGTTCATGATGTCCGGTGATGGCGAATCCTCGTCCGCCGGATTTTGCGTGCGGCCTCTGCACCACATTTACGGTCGGCCGGTAATGCTGCAGGAAATCAAAGTTCACAGTGGTAAATTCCGCCAGGGGATGACCCAGATTCCGCACCACGGACACCGCCTTCAGGAATACCTCGGGCAGCACGACGGCCGAGCCTACGTTCAGGTAGACGCCTCCGTGGTCCAACCCGCGTACCAGCGAACAGAGCAGGCGGAAATCGCTGTGAGTAGCCTCGCCGATGGCTGCTCCATCGGCCTGCGGATGGGTGTGGGGCGTATCCGTGCCGACGGCGACGTGTACCGTCACCGGCGTCGATGCCTTGTACGCGCCGCAAAGGAGACTATGCGGGGAGAATTCCGGCTTGGCGAGCGACTCCAATCGCTTGCCGAGCGCTTCGCCCATGCCGAGGCCTTCGCGGACCCCCGCGATGATGGCGAGATTCATTTCGCGACCGGTTTCCTCGGCCGCTCCGAAGCGTCCGTCGGGCAGAACGGCCTCCACGTCCTCACTGGTCTGGCCGGCGATGGCGATCTCGAAGTCGTGGATCGAGGCTGCGCCGTTCATCACAAATCCGCTCACCCAGCCGCGGCGCATCAGGTCGAGCAGCACATCGGCGAGGCCGCACTTCACCACATGGCCGCCCATGCCCCAGAGAATCGCCCGCTTCTGATCCCGTGCGCGCCGCAGCGCCTGCACGACGCCTTGAAACGACTCTCCGGCGATGATTTTGGGCAGCGATTCCAGCCACGCTGTGAGCCCGTCCCCTTTGGTATAGGGCCGCGCGAAGTGCTCCACGCGCACTTTTCCGCCGCGAGCGTCGATGGGAACCGTCTTCAGTGCGTCGAACGACAGCGGTTTTTCCGAATACCGGCTCACGCGGCGCGCCCCTTGTGCAGAAATCTCTTCAGTGCCTGCGCGGTATAGCTCTTCTGGTTTCGCAACAGATCCTCCGGCGGGCCGGAGAACATCAGGCGGCCGCCGCGTTCGCCCCCCTCGGGGCCCAAATCGATGATCCAGTCCGCCGTCTTGATGACATCCAGATTGTGCTCGATCACGACGACAGTGTTGCCTTTATCCACCAAGCTGGTGAGGACTTCCAGGAGCCGGCGCACGTCCTCGAAGTGCAAGCCGGTGGTCGGCTCGTCGAGGATGTAGAGGGTTTTGCCGGTTTGGCGCCGGCTCAACTCCTTGGCCAGCTTGATGCGCTGCGCCTCGCCTCCAGAGAGCGTCGTCGAGGACTGCCCCAGATGCAGGTAGCCCAGCCCGACGTCCACCAGGGTCGCCAGTTTCGGCCGGATTGTGGGAATATTTTCGAGCAGTCCCAATGCCTGTTCCACGGGCAATTCGAGCAGGTCGGCGATCGAATGGCCCTTGTATTTTACTTGCAGGGTCTCATGATTATACCTGCGTCCCCGGCAAACGTCGCAAGTGACATAGACGTCGGGCAGGAAATTCATTTCGATGCGCTTCAGCCCGTCGCCCTGGCAGGCCTCGCAGCGGCCGCCCTTCACGTTGAAACTGAAACGGCCCGGCTTGTAGCCCCGTTCGCGAGACTCCGGCAGCATCGCGTACAAATCGCGAATCGGCGAAAACACCTGAGTGTAGGTGGCCGGATTGGAGCGCGGCGTCCGGCCGATGGCGGATTGATCGATCTCAATCACTTTGTCGATCAGTTCCAGGCCGGTGATGGAGGCGTGCGCGCCCGGTTCGGTGCGGGAGCGATAGACTTGCTTTGCCGCCGCGGGATAGAGAATATCGTTCACCAGCGACGATTTCCCGCTGCCGGAGACGCCGGTCACCAGAATGAGGAGCCCCAGCGGAAATTCCGCAGTGATCTTCTTAAGATTGTGCTCGGCCGCGCCGGTAATGACGATGCGATTCCCGCCGGCGGGGCGGCGGTTCCCGGGAACGGCGATTTCCCGCGCACCAGTCAGGTATTGGCCCGTCAGCGAGGCGGGATTTGCCTCAATTTGACGGGGTGTTCCCTGGGCCACCAGATTGCCGCCCAGGCGTCCCGCACCCGGACCCAGATCGATGACGTAATCGGCGCGCCCGATCGTGTCGGCGTCATGTTCCACCACGAGCACTGTGTTGCCCAGATCGCGCAGCCGGGCCAGGGAATCGAGAAGCCGGTCGTTATCGCGCGGATGCAGGCCGATGGAAGGTTCGTCCAGCACGTAAAGCACGCCCCGCAACCGGGAGCCGATCTGCGTAGCCAGACGAATCCGCTGTGCTTCGCCTCCCGAGAGCGTGGCGGAAGACCGCTCCAGGCTAAGATAATCCAGGCCGACGGCTAACAGAAACTCCAGCCGGTTGCGAATCTCGTCCACCGCGCGCCCACCGATGAGTTTTTCGCGATCGCCGAGCTTCCAGGCTTTCACGGCCTCCACCGCGCGGCTTAGAGACATTTCGGTGAGCGCCGAAATGGTCAGGCCGTGGATACGAACGGCCAGGCTGGACGGCTTGAGCCGCTTGCCATGACAATCCGGACAGGGGGCAGGCGACATGTATTGCATGTACCACTCGCGCCAGGCGTCGGTGGCGCGCTCATCCTGATATAGCTTGTCGAGCACTCCCAGGGCGGTCTCCATCAGAGCGTCCTGAGCTTTGCGGGGAAGGGAGTCAAATGGCTTGCTCAGCGTCACCCGGGCCTTTAACGCCGCCGCGTTCAGCGCATGTGTCATGTAGCTGGAGTTACCGCTGACGGCTAGCCCTCCATCGAGCAGAGGCCTCGACGGATCGGCGATCACCTTCACTGGGTCGAAGCTCCACTTGCTGCCGAGGCCGGCGCAGGTTTCGCAGGCTCCGAACGGGCTGTTGAAGGAAAATGACCGCGGCTCGAGCTGCGGCACGCTGGTTCCGCAGTCCGGGCAGGCGAGCTTTTGGGAATAGAGACGCTCCACGCCGTTCACCACCGCGACGAGGACCAATCCATCGGCAAGGCGCGTTGCGGTGGCAATTGACGCTTCCAGGCGCTTGACCACATCGGGCTTGATCAGAAGGCGGTCGACAACCACCTCGATGGTGTGATTCTTCCGCTTATCGAGCGTGATTTCCTCGTCCAGCGACCGCAGCACGCCGTCGATCCGCGCCCGGAGGAATCCCTGGCGGGCCAGCTTTTCCAGCTCCTTCTTGTACTCGCCCTTGCGCCCGCGGACCATGGGCGCGAGAATCATGACACGCTCGGCCGTACCGATCGCGAGCACTTGTTCCACGATTTGATCCGTGGTCTGGCGCGAGATTTCGTGGCCGCAGTTGGGACAATGCGGCACGCCGATGGACGCGTAGAGCACGCGCAGATAGTCGTAAATTTCAGTGATCGTGCCCACGGTGGAGCGGGGGCTGCGCGAGGTGGTCTTCTGCTCGATGGAAATGGCCGGGCTGAGGCCGTCGATGGAGTCCACCTCCGGCCGCTCCATCTGGTCGAGAAACTGCCGGGCGTAGGGCGACAGCGTTTCGACGTAGCGGCGCTGGCCCTCGGCGTAGATCGTGTCGAAGGCGAGCGAGGATTTCCCTGAGCCGCTCAGCCCCGTGATGACCGTAAAGGAATTGCGGGGAATTTCGACATCGATATTGCGCAGATTATGCTGGCGTGCGCCGTGGACGGTAATGCGATCGAGCAAGTCTCTATTTTCCCACACCAGGGCGAATCCGTTCGATGTTCTCGTCCTATAACTTGTGGGGATTTCGTACTAGCCCGGAAAGCCCGTAATCTGCCAGTGCCCCTATTGACCTTAGTTCTTGCTGGCTATAGAGTCGAAGTACGGTGAAGAACGTGACTGAACAACGCAAGAATCAACGGTTCGAGCTGAAGCTGCCTTTTGAGATCATCCGGGATGGCGCCGGCAAGAAGATGCTGGGGGAGACGAAGAATGTCAGCTCCTGTGGCGTGTTGTTCACCGCGGACACCCCGGTCGAAGTGGGTGAACCGATTGAATACCTCATCACCTTCCCCAAGGTCGCGGGGTCCAAGGTGGAAGTGCGGCTGCGCTGTGTGGGGACGGTGCTGCGGGAAGACACCGAGGCGAAGTATGCCGCCACGCTGGAGCGCTACGAGTTCGTGCGGAGCCGCTAACAGGGAAAAAAGGGGCGCGCGGAGGCGCCCCTGAGACCGTCCTAAAAGGTAAAGTGGGCGGCGATTTGCAGGAACCGCGGGCTGCCGATCGTGTGTTGAATCATGCCCAGGCTGCCTGCCGGCGGGAAGACCGGCGGCGGGGAGTAGTAGGGAAAGAACGAGACGTTGTTATTCGGCGCGTCGAAACTCGGGTGATTGAATAAGTTGAACACGTTGAAGTTTAGACGCAGGTTGTACTTCTCGGCGAAGACAAACTCCTTGGCCAGCGTGGTGTCGAAGCGGACCTGGAACGGCCCGCGGAACATGTTCCGGCCGTTTGGCGCGTAGATCGATTCGTAAGTATCTCCCGCAGGCACGCCGTTGGTGCCGGGGGCGACGAACTGAGGCGCGAAAACGGCGGCATTCAATACCGGCTTACCGGCATCGATCCCGGTGGTGCCCTGCAATTGCGCCTGCTTGGCCGTCACGCCGGGAAGCAGCGGCACAATCGGGTTGGTGATGTAGTCTGAGGTGCCGTAGTACAGACTGGCGACCGACCCGGAGAAGTCGTAAACACTATAGGGCTGGCCGCTTTGCGCGACCGTCTGGCCGCCCAGCATCCATCCATTCAGCGCATAGCCGAACGCCTTGCTCCTGGTCGCCTTGGGCAGTTGATAGCTGTAGTTGACCAGGAAAACGTGTGTCTGGTCGAAATCCGAAGACGCGTAGTTGGATCGGGGAGACAGGGCGTTGTTCCCGGTGAAGAACAAGCCCAGGCCGCTCTGTTCGTCGAGCGAGTGCGAATAGGTGTAGGAGGCGGTGAACGTCAAGCCATTCGACAGGCGCTTACGGGCCTGAAGCTGCAACGCGTGGTAGTTGGAGATACCCTCGGCCTGATACAGCACCGAGTTCATGTCGTAGCCGATATAGGGAACACGAACGGGAGCGTTGCCCGCGTACTCGCTGGTGGAGATGGTTTCGCTGGGAACCAAATTGAATCCATAGGAGGAGGTCTGTCCGTTCACCGGGTGTGACGCTGTGGCGATGTTGGGCTGATTGAAGGGAATCGGCAGGATTTCGTGGGTGCCGTGGTTGCCCACGTAGCCGACGCTGAACAGCCAACTATCGGACAGTTGGTATTGCACGTCGAAGCTCCAGTTCACGGTGTAAGGCAGCTTGTTGTTGACATCGTAGCCGCCGAAAAGGAAGGGGCCGAAGGTATTCCCCGCCGGGAAGTTACCGGAGATGGTTTGGGCGATATTCGGTAGCAGAGCGGTGAATGCGGAGGCGCTTCCGGCCGGGGTTGGTAGCGGCTGCGATCCAAAGGGATTCGCCAGCGTCGCGCCGGTTGTAGCAAATATGGGCTGCACAAACGGCGGGGCCAAGGTGACGCCGAAAGGACCGTTATAGCCGCCGCCCGCGCTGGGCGAGAACTCGCTGAACAGTTCGCCGCGATCGTAGTACATGCCTACGCCGGAACGGAGAGTCAACTTCGACGTCGGCGAGTAAGCGATGCCGAGGCGCGGCGCGAATCCATACTGATGCTGTGTGAGCAGGGAGTTTCCCGCGCCCTTGGTCCCGTACTGCAGGTTGTTTGCGGCGACTTCCAGGCCGGAGTTCACAATGGTGTCAGTGGAGGTGTTGTAGGAGTACAGGCTGGGATTGAAGTCCGTCATGCGGCCGTACTTCTCTGTCAGCGGTCCTTCATAATCCCACCTCAGACCCGCGGTGATCGTCAGATTGCTGCGAAGCTTCCAGTTGTCGTTCACGAACAGCCCGGTGGTATTGGAGCGGTAATAGCGCGAACCTGATCCTCCAAACGCGTCCGAACCGCTTCCCGTCCGGACATTGCCCTGCGCGAAATCAAGGAAGGTGTTAAACGCAATTGTGTCCGTATTGGTGTTGTGATTCAGGATGTTCAACTGCGCCTGGTCGACTTGTGCTCCGAACGAGAGCGTGTGGCGGCCTTTCACCCAGTTGAGCGACGTGCCATATTCCAGCTGGTTCTGGAACATCCCCTCATTGCCGAACGCCTGGCTGTTCCCAAACGATAATCCGCTGGCGAGGGTCGGATCGTTGTTGTAGATATCGATCTCCGGGAACGTACTTCCGCCGAACAGGTTGATGCCGAACTGGTTCGGCGTATAAGGCTGGCTGGTATTGGCGTAGGCGAGCATTCGTGTGTAGCCGACCTTTTGCGTCCACGTCAGATTTGGGGTGAGGATGTAGGTATTGGTGATGGCTCCCACCTGGCTGCCGGCGTCGATATTCTGTCCAAAGCCGATCAGCGCATCGGACGGCGCAAACGGGTTGTTGGTGGGATCTTTCTGCACATAATATTTCACGCTTAGGCGATCTTTCTCGTTCACCACATAATCGAGATTGGCGATTCCTTGATCCACATTCGCGGTGGAATTCGCGCCCGTGAGGACCGCGTCGTAGCCCAGGGAGGTGGCGAGTGCCGGGTCTGTGATCTGCGGCGTCGGAATAAAGTAGCTCCCGTTCGGCAGCTTCTTTTGCAGCAGCGCCACCGCGGGGGCGCTTAACTGCGAAGGCGCGAGTGTCGTGCCATATGCGCCCTGAATCGCACTCAGGATTCCCGTTGTGCTGCGGTCGTTGGTGAGCGTCAACGGCACCGTTACCGTGGAATTCGCAGCGTATCCGTCCACCACGCGCATCCCTTGGTAGGAGAGGAAGTAGAACAGTTTGTCCTTCCTGATGGGTCCGCCGATGGCGCCGACGAACTGGTTACGGTTGAAAAACGGCACCTTGTTGGTGATCGCGGGCGAAGCATTATAGAAGAACGTCGCTGCGCTCAACGCGCTGTTTCCCCAGGTTTCCGAAAGCGCGCCGTGAATCTGGTTGGTGCCGGACTTGGTCACCACGCTGATGTGCGCTCCGCTATGCGCGCCCTGAGTGGCGTCGTACATGGACGTATTGACCGCGATTTCGTCGATGGCTTCCACGGGAGGCGTCGGCAGCGCCTGGCCGATGGCGGTGTACACGGATGTGCTGGTGATAATCGTTCCACCCGGACCGAATGTCTCGCCTGTATTCAGCACAAAGCGGTTTTCGCCGACGTTGCTGGTGGAGTTGCCGTTAAACAGATTGTTGGTGTCGACTCCGTTCAACGAAAAGCTGTTGCTGGTGTCGCGCTGGCCGTTCGCGAAGATGGCCTGATTGCCCAGCCCCGCGTTTGCGCCGGTGCCGGACAGAAAATCGGCATGGACGCCGGGGCTCATAATGGCCAACTGCGTGAAGCTGCCGGTACCCAACGGAGTCTGCTCCAGCGTGAGCTGATCCACGATGTATCCCACCGTGGTGTCCACCTGGTTCATCAGCTGCACGGCGGTAACTTCCACCGAGGTGCTCACCTGGCCGACCTTCAGCGCGCCGTCGACCGAGGTCGTGCGGTCGCCATTCACCAGGACCTGGGTGTGGGTCTCGGTATCGAAACCTTCTTTTTTGAACGTCAATTTATAGGTGCCCGCCGGCAGGTTGGGAATCAGGTAGGATCCGTTGCTGTCCGACGTGGCCTTAACGTTCAAATTGGTCGCGACGTTTTCGGCCGCAATGCTGGCTCCGGGGACGGCCGCGCCCGTGGCGTCCTTCACCGTGCCGGTGATCGCTCCCAGGATCGTCTGCGCCTCGGCGGCGGGCAGGTTGAGCAGGGAAGTGACAAGGAAAAGCAAAGCTGCGAAATAGCTGCGTATGGTGTGCATAGTCCTCCAACAGAGCGAAAAGATTCGTGGATCCGAGGCCCATGCGTGGCTCCTGACGATGAGCCGCGCGAATCAGTCAAGGAAAACGCGAAGACCTATCTTTGACCCAATGCAAAAATTATAGGCTGGCAAAAAGCCGCGCACCAGACTTGTAATGCAATATTGACAACAATTTTTGATTACGTGGACTTTTTATATTCCGTAAGGAATATAAATATTCCCTAGCGAGTGACTTCCACTGCGAACACATAGGTGGGACCGGACATGTTTGACCGGAAGACGACCCAATTCCCGTCCGGGCTGAAGCTGACATTCGGTTCCAGCTTGTACTGATGCCTGGCCATATTCACCAGCTTTTCGGCGCGAAGCACGCCGGGTGCGACCAAGGTTTTGTCGTCGACGCCGCGATTTGGGATCATTTCCGGACGAAACAGATAGATCCATTCACCGTCCGGCGCGTGCGCCACCTGGCCCGGGTCGCCGCCGTCGCCGCAGAACAATGTGCCGTCGCGTGTGACGTTGAAATGAATCGACCACTCGTTGCGCTGCAGGTGATACCGGATGCGTTCGCCGGTATCGACGCGGTAGCCGGCCAGCCAGAAATCCTCGCCGCGTGGGGTTTGCAGATCGTACCAGATGGTTTTACCGTCGGCCGACCAAAATTCATGGCCGAAGATCTCCATCTCCATGGTGCGCGTGTGGACCTTGGTGACTTGCGAGCCGTCCGTGCGGATGGTCCAGATGCGGTCCACTTTGTGCCAGGGGCCTTCGTGGCAGAACATCAGCAGGG
>JBBIVT010000085.1:0-2597 GCA_037439565.1 Acidobacteriota bacterium
ATCGAAACGCTCCCCAACATCAAGAAGTCGCTGAAGGAAAAGTTCGGCTTCGACGTGGATTTCGAAAAAGCGAAGCATCACCTGGAAGAAAACGACGGCGCGGGCAATACGTTCAAAGCGACGGCGAAACCAGTGCTGATCGGCACGGCGGTGGTGGGCGCGACAACCATGATCTTCTCGATCATCGTCAAATTGACCGACGGCCTGAAAGCCGAACTGATTCAGAATCTTTCGTTGATGCATCCGCCGTTCCTGCTCGGGCTGATCACTGGCGGCGCGATGATTTACTGGTTCACCGGAGCGTCGATTCAGGCCGTCACCACGGGCGCGTATCGTGCAGTGGAGTTCATCAAGGCGAATATCCGGCTGGAAGGCGTGACCAAGGCGTCGGTGGAAGATTCCAAGAAGGTGGTGGAAATCTGCACCCAGTACGCCCAGAAAGGCATGTTCAACATTTTCCTGACTGTGTTTTTCGCTACGCTGGGATTCGCGTTCATTGAGCCGTACTTCTTCATCGGCTACCTCATCTCAATCGCCCTGTTCGGCCTCTATCAGGCGATTTTCATGGCCAATGCGGGCGGCGCATGGGACAACGCCAAGAAAATCGTTGAAGTGGAGTTGAAGCAGAAAGGCACGCCGCTGCACGACGCAACCGTCGTCGGCGACACGGTGGGCGATCCGTTCAAGGACACCTCCTCGGTGGCGCTGAATCCGATTATCAAGTTCACCACGCTGTTCGGATTGCTGGCGGTGGAGTTGGGCGTTTCCATGACCGAAAAACAGGGTGCGGGCTTCTCGACAGCTCTCGCAGTGGTATTCCTGCTCATCTCGATGGTGTTCGTGTGGCGCTCGTTCTACGGGATGCGGATTGTCGGCAGCTCAAAATAGCTGAATCTTGATCTCCGCCGATTCCTGGTCCCGGCATCGAACCGACAAGCGGTAGTCCCCGCGCTCTAAACCCGCGGGGACCATCGCGTTGATCTGCCTCAATCCCTTCTCGTCGTTCGCGAGAGACACGAAATTCGCGGGAAGGTCCGTGCCATCGAGGCGGAAGGAGACCTCCGTCCGCTTCACTCCATCCGGCAGGCCATCCACCCAAGCCGACACGCAACTTCCGAGGCCAGACCGGACTTGATAACGTTCCCACGTACGCCCATCGCAGACAATCTTGATCTCAAGCGATCCGGAGGGCGCGGAAACGCGAGCCTCGCGCGGCAGATCCACGGCGATGCGCGCGCGGTTCGACCACTCGCTGTTGCGGATCGCCACCGAAACATCGTGCCAGCCGGGCGCGAGGCCGAGGGGCAGCTTGCAGTTCGCCTGCCAGGCCGTGCCAACATCGGTGCGAACCGCGGCAGGGCGTGTTCCATAAGGCCCCACCTGCACGAAGATATCGTCACAGGTGAGATGTTTCTCTTGCGAACTGATCCAAACGGTAATGTAGTCGTCGCGATGCGCCGAGAAAGAGTGATCCTGTAATTCTCCGTTTTCGACGACGATCAGGTCCGGGCCCGGGCCGAGGCGCTCGATCTCCTCCCACGTGCGATGGCAGATCACATGCGCACGGTGGTCCACCACGCTTTGAAATGCGAGCCGTGCGAATCCAGCCGTGCGGCACATAGCGAGCAGGCACGAAATATTCGGGCCCACCCAGTTGTCGAACTGCCCGGCAAGCTGCGTGCCTTCGTAAAACTCCAGCGTGGGGACCGTTCCAAACGGCTGCTCATCGGTGACGAAGGATTCGATGCACGCCAGATCCGTGGTGAGCTCGCAGACCCGCTCCAGCGCCAGCATCGGGTGCTTCAGATGATACAGCACGCCGAAAAACAGGACGATATCGAAATAGCCGATCTGTTTCGGCGTGAGAAAGGAGATGTCGGCGACCACGTGCTCCACTTTAGAGCCGAGCATCGCTTTAGCCTCGAGGAACCGCGTGCGCTTCGTCGCGTCCACGGCGACCACTTCCGCGCCGCGGCGTTCCATTTCAAAGCTGAACCAGCCGTCCCATGCGCCGATATCGAGCACGCGCTTGCCGCGCAGATCCTGGGGGATGGGAAACTGCGCGATGCGCGCGCGCTGGGTCTCCAAAGCCTGAATTCCGGGGATTACGCGGCCGTCGGGGAGCTCGATCGAATGATAAAAACCGAGTTTGGCAAGCTCCTCGGATTGGCGCTGCAAGTCCGCGGTGTACTCAGGATTGGTCGCGTGCGCCATTCAAAGTAATTATACTGGGCGTATGAAAATTGCGGGCCTTTGCCTGTTCCTGCTGCTCCCGATCGCGGACGCTGGGACGATCTTCAACGTTTCGGGCACCAACATCACCTATGGCTCCGCCCAGGCCGTTCCACTTAATCCGGACCTGGTGGTTTATCAGATGGCGCCGAATTACTCGCTGGGAACCGCTCAGCAGGTGAGTCCTTTGTATTACTCAGAGCAGGGCTTCGGGTCGGTGTCGACGGCGAACCAGAGCGAATACTTTTCGGTTCCGGTGACGCCGGGGCAGACGCTGAGTTTCCGGATGAACAGCACCACCCCGGCCAGCCAACCCACTGAGTTGCTGCTGTACGACGCGAACGGAAACCTGGTGGCCATCGCGG
>JBBIVT010000085.1:2697-13433 GCA_037439565.1 Acidobacteriota bacterium
CAACCCACTGAGTTGCTGCTGTACGACGCGAACGGAAACCTGGTGGCCATCGCGGCGGGAAACGGCTCCGACGGACGGTCCTCGTTGATCGACTACACCATCCCAACGGGTGATGGCGGCAATTGGGTGGTGCAGGCAACTTCTGTTTCGCCGAACAATTTCGGATACGACCTGCAATTCACTTCACCACTCACCTACACAACGGACGTGCTGGGCGCGCTGACGAACCCTTCGGAACCCGGATATTACGCCGTGAGCGCCAATGTCGGCGATCCGCTGCATTTTTCCGTCGTCTCCACTTCGCCTCTGTTGAGCCCGACCGAGCTTCTTCTTTACGACGCCAACGGAAACCTGGTGGCCATCGCGGACGGAAATGCGTCCGACGGCCTCGGGTCGATTATCGACTACACCGTTCCGGGCGGTGACGCAGGCGCTTGGGTGATTGAAGTCGCGGGCAGCGCGAACGTGCCCAATCCGGCGACGGATTTGTTTAGCTACGACCTGACCATTCAGGGTGCGACGGGCCTCGGTCCAGTGGATCCCACCGCCGTCGCGACGCCGGAGCCTTCCTCCGGGTTGTTGTTGGGCACCGCGCTCGCCGGGTTGAGCCTGGTGGGCCGCAGTCTGTCGCGCTCATGAGGCGCGGTCTTATATTCGTACTACTCGCGATGCCCTCTGTTGCCGCCAGCCCCGATCTTGCCGAGTTGACGCGCATGATTGCGCGCTATGCGCCCGCCGATCTGCGCGTCGATGCATCTCACCTATCGCCCGGCGACAAAGAAGCGCTGGCCAAGCTGATGGAGGCCGCACGCGTTGTCGATGATCTGTTCGTCACCCAGCTTTGGAGCGGCAACGCGAAGCTGCGAGCGAAACTGCAGGCGGACGATTCGCCTCTGGGCAAAGCCAGGCTGCACTATTTCGAGCTGAACAAAGGACCGTGGTCGGATCTGGACGCGCACGCGGCGTTCCTCCCCGATGTTCCGGCGCATAAACCGGCGGGCGCCAATTTTTATCCCGAGGATTTAACCCGCGACGAGTTCGACACCTGGGTGGCCCGGCTTCCCAAGGAGAGCCAGGATGACGCGCGCGGATTTTTCAGCGTGATTCGCCGCTCGCCCGAGAAGAAGTTGTATGCGGTTCCTTACAACACGGCGTATGAGGCGGAACTGGAGAAGCTCGCGCAACTGTTGAGGGATGGCGCCGCGCTCACGCCCAATGCGTCATTGAGGAAATTCCTGACGCTGCGGGCGGACGCGTTCCTGTCCAACGATTATTACGAATCCGACGTCGCGTGGATGCAGCTGGACGCGCCGATCGACGTGACCATCGGGCCCTATGAAACCTACAACGACGAGTTGTTCGGATACAAGGCCTCATTCGAGGCGTACATCACCCTGCGCGACGATCGCGAGACGGCGAAGCTGAAGGCCTTCGCGGCGCACATTCAGGAGATTGAGAACAATCTGCCGCTCGATGCAAAGTACAAGAATCCAAAGCTGGGCGCGCTCGCGCCGATTCGCGTCGTGAATGAAGTGATCGCCTCGGGCGACGGCGCTCACGGCGTGCGCACGGCGGCGTTCAACTTGCCCAATGACGAACGGATCGTGCGCGAGATGGGCGCGAAGCGCGTGATGCTGAAAAACGTCCAGGAAGCGAAGTTTTCAAAGACGCTGGAACCGATCGCGGACCGCGTGCTGCCCGCCGATGCGCAGACGGACCTGGACTTCGACGCGTTCTTCACGCACATCCTGGCACATGAAATGACGCACGGCATCGGGCCTCAGAACGGCGTGCGGCAGGCGCTGAAGCAGCTCCATTCCGCGATCGAAGAAGCGAAGGCGGACGCGACCGGTCTCTTCATGCTGCAGTATCTCTACGACCACAGGCTGCTGCCGGAGGCCGAGCGCAAGCTGTATACGACGTATCTTGCGTCGAGCTTCCGCTCGCTCCGCTTTGGCGTTCATGAGGCGCATGGCAAGGGCATGGCTCTGCAGTTCAATTATTTGACCGACAAAGGCGCATTCATCGAAAATGCCGATGGCACGTTCGCGGTGAACTTCGACAAGATCAAGCCCGCCGTGCGCGACCTGGTGCACGATTTGCTGGAGATCGAAGCCACAGGCGATTTCGCGCGGGCGCAGAAGATGCTCGACGAACTGGGCGTGCTGCGCCGAGGGATGCAAAAGGCTCTGGACCGGTTGGCGGATATTCCGACGGATATCGAGCCTGTGCGGTGATTGGACGCGCAGGATCAGCGAGCCCAGTCTCACGCACAGGCCTTGTCCCGGCTTCCATTCAGCTCTCGATCGGCGTCACCGGATCGATAAAGCTCCAGCACATCGCCCCCACCAGATAAACCGCCACATTGAGATACAAAAACTGGTTCCAGTCGCCGTGCGTATGGTCCAGGATGATGCCGCCGATCCACGGGGCGGCGAAGCCGGCGAGGTTCCCCATCATGTTCATCGACCCGGCGATGGTGCCGGCGTATTTGCCGCCCACGTCCATGCAGGTGTTCCACGAAGGCGTCATGTCCAGGTCGTTCGAAAAGCTGGCCAGGCCCATCAGCAGCATCGCCGGAAGCACGGCTTCGGTGCGGATGGAGAGCGTCAGAAACCCCGCCGCCGATAGGAACGCGAACGTGGTCACTGCGCGGCGGCCCATGGTGATGCTGCCCAGCGCCCGCGCAATCCGAGGCATGGCGAGCCCGCAGAGCAGCGCTCCGAATCCTCCGCAGAGCAGCGGAAGAATCGCCAGCTTCGACGCTGCTTCCGCCGTCTGATGGCGATGTTCCTGCAAATACGTCGGCAGCCAGGTGATGTAGAAATACCACGGAAACGACAGACAGAAATATTGCAGCCACAGCAACCAGAGGCTGCGGTTACGAATGATTTTCTTCCAGGGCACATGCACGTGTTCCGCGGCATTGGCCGCAACCTCGGCCAAAAGCGCGCGTTCGGCTCCATTCACCTTCGGATTTTCCGCGGGCTTGTCGCGAAACCAGCGATGAAAGAAGAACGTCCAGACCAGGCCCAGCGAGCCGAAGCACACGAACGCGTAGCGCCAGCTCATGTAGTGAAACGCGAGGATCACCAGGGGGGGTGTAAAAGCGCCGCCCCAACGCGCAAAGGTCCACATAAGTCCCTGCGCGCGGGAGCGTTCCGACAGCGGTAGCCAGGAGCTGAAGGCCTTGGTTAAATTCGGGAAGCCTCCGGCTTCCCCGGCGCCGAACAGCAACTGGATCACGCGCAGCGAGCCAAGGTTCCACGCCGCTCCAGTGAGCGCGGTGAAGGAAGACCACCACAATACGATGCGCACCAGCACGCGCCGCGGGCCGAGGTAATCCCCCAGCCATCCGCTGGGCACTTCAAAGATCGCGTAGGCCAGCCCGAAGGCGCTGAATACGGATCCCATCTGCGATTTGGTGAGATGCAGCTCGGCCGAAATGGGCTTGGCCGCCTGTGACATCACCACGCGGTCGATGTAGGAAAGAATCGCCAGGGTGACGGCGAAGAAAATCACCCAATAGCGTTGACGTGTCGGCTTCACTGGGCCGTCTCGCGATCGAGCCATTTCAGGTAGGCGTCCGAGCCGTCGACAACAGGAAGCGCAATCACCTCGGGGACTTCGTAGGAGTGCAGATGCCCGATGGCGTCCCGCAATTGGGGGAACACATCGCGGCGGGACTTGATGATGAGGACAAATTCCGGGGCTTCCTCAATCGCGTCCTTCCCATCGCGGTGCCAACGATAAACGCTGTGGGCGCCAGGCAGAATATTGACGCAGGCGGCGAGGCGATGTTCCACAAGGCGGCGGGCAAGTTCCCGCGCCCGCTCCTCCGATTCGCACGTGGTGAGCACGACGATTTTGTCTGTCACCACATGAGAATATCATTGTTACTCTGTGATTCATGCCCGGCTGGCCCAGGTGTTCGAAAACCCCGTTGTGTGGCTGGCTCCCTACTCAGTTCCGCGAGTATTTTGCCGTGCGCTGTGGTCCTGAGTTAGGGCACCTGAGTCAGGGCGGCGTCTTGAATGGCGGCTGCTACATGTCGTGAGACTTGGACATGGATTGCTGGGGAAGCATTTGCGCCACATTCTGGCTTCTGGCTCCAGGCTTCTTAGCCCTCAGCCGATCTGCGCCGCTTCGCTGCTCTCTTCCACCACTCGCCCGTCAAAAAGATGGATATTGCGGTCCGCGTACTTCGCGTACCTTGGATCGTGCGTCACCATACAAATCGTCGCCCCGCCGCGATGTAGTTCGCGCAAAAGATCCATCACCGCTTCGCCGTTCGCCGAATCGAGGTTTCCGGTCGGTTCGTCCGCCAGCAGAATCGCCGGATCGCCCCCGAGTGCGCGAGCCACGGCGACGCGCTGCTGCTGACCGCCGGAAAGTTGCGACGGATAGTGTTTCACGCGATGCGACATGCCGACCCGCTCCAACGCTTCATGCACGCGCTTCTTTCGTTCCGCTCCGGGCATCCCGCGATAGGTCAAGGGTAGTTCGACGTTTTCGTACACTGTCAGGTCGCCGATCAAATTAAACGCCTGGAAAATAAATCCGATCTCCCGGTTCCGGATGCGCGCCCGTTCGCTCAGCTTCAGCCCCTGCACCGGCTTGCCGTTCAGCACGTAAGTGCCGTCGGAGGGTGAATCGAGCAGCCCCAGAATCGCCAGCAGCGTCGACTTTCCGCAGCCCGAAGGCCCCGCGATCGAGAGGTATTCGCCCTTCTTAATATCCAGGTGGATGCCGGCCAGCGCGTGCGTCTCCACATCATCGGTGACGAACACTTTCGTTACGCCATCCAGATAAATCATCGATTCAGCCATTGCACTCTCCTAGTTCAATCGGATTCGCGGTTTTTCGTCGTTCTGCGACATGTCGGACAAAATCACCTGATCGCCCACTTTTAACCCATCCAACACCTCGATCGTATTCACCGAGCTGCGGCCGAGCTTCACCGTCACCCTTGTGGCTCCCTTGCCGTCTTCGTCCAACTTAAAGACGCTCACCGAGCTGTTCGGTTGGCCGAAAACCGGCCGCCCGACGTAAACCACGTCCGCCAGCCGTTCGATCTCCACCGTACCGTCCACGCTCAGATCAGGAACCGCTCCCGCGGGTAGCGGTCCATCTAGTTTTACGTCAACCGTGCGCGTTCCGTTCACAATAGATGCATCGATCCGGCTGACATGGCCGGGAATAATGCCGTTCCGCGTGTCGATATCGGCCTTTTGGCCGAGTAAAATATCCTTGGCCTGCGTTTCGGCGATCTTCAACTCGGCCTTGAGCTTCCAAGGCTGCGCGATCTTAGCGAGCACGTCGCCAGGTTTCACGCGTTGGCCCACCTGGAGGGTCATCTCCTGCATCCGGCCGTTGATCTGAGCCTTGATCGTCAAATCCGCCACCTGCTGCTTCTTTAACGTATACGCAGCGCGAAGCTTGTCGATCAAAACTTTTGCCGACGCCAACTGCGCGTCGACCGACTGCTGCTGGATGTCGAGCTTCTTTTGCTCCATTTCATACTTGCTGCGGGATTGCTCCCATTTGGCCACGGCGAGCTTTACGCTCAGGTCGCTCTCCAGTTGCATCTTGCCGAGCTGCTCTTCTTTCTCTTTCTGCAGCGCGGCCTGTTGTAGATCGCTTTGCGCGCTCGCGACAACGGACTGCTGATCGAACGTCTTGCTCTGCAGTTGGACCTTCAAATCGGCAAACTTGGCCTCCGCGTCTTTCACCTGCCATTCCAGGTCGTTCGCCGCTAGTTGCATGTCGGGATTGCTCAGCACCAGCATCACCTGGCCCGCTTTGACGTCGTCGCCGGAGTGCGAGATGATCTTGTCGACCTGTCCATCGAAGGCCGCCGGGATCCAGATGATGTCCTCGGGCTGTAGGGAGCCCAACCCGTGCACTTCCCGCAACATGGGGCCCCGCTTCACGGAGTCGATCCAGACCGAGGCTCTCTCCACCGACGGCGCAGCCGGCTTTAGTTGCATCAGTTTCCAACTGATCGCCCCTACAGCCACCACCGTCAACGTCAAGTAAATCGCCATTCGGATTCTCTTCCGCTTTGCGACACCTTCTCTTTTAATATCCATAAGAATCCCGCATTCGAAGTCGCACGCCGCCTGCCAATTGGGCGTGCCCCCTAATCATACTGAAAAAAATAGGGTTATCGCAGCCCCTCGGCTGGGATGATGCGGGAGACCTGTCCGCTCATGGGACGGGTATGTTCGGAAAACGGTCCTGTGAAGGGGAAAATGGAGCGGGAGACGGGATTCGAACCCGCGACATCAACCTTGGCAAGGTTGCACTCTACCAGCTGAGTTACTCCCGCATGACGCCGCCAGACTTTCTGGCGAGCGAAAAGACGGACTATCGGTTATTGTCGCGCCACTAGTTGGGAATGTCAAATCACCATCGACTAAGAGTGCTTCTTCTGTTCCAAACGGACTACAATTAAAATGTTTTACTACGTGAATAGTATATAAATAATCCATCTAAGTATATGAAAATAATAGATATTAAAATGTGGAAAACACCGCTTCCACTGCGCTCCTTTTGTGGTATGCTGAGATTCCGTTCGGGCGTGAGACGGTGTTTTCCGAGGACGCCTCACAATCGAATCAGACCGGCCGACGGTTCCTCATCGAATCGCTTCAGAGTACAGACCTAATTTCCACAGGTTGTGGAAATGATGTGGGAATGTTGTGTTCCGTTGGCTTGGCTTCGTTTTTTCGGGGGAAGAGTGAGACGGGATGCAGAGTTTTCAGGATCGGCGCAGGTCATGATGGCGGCGCCCAACAACCAATGGGATCGGATCAAGGCCATATTGGCCGCGAAGATCAGCCCTCAGGATTTTCAGAACTGGGTGATGAGAACTGCCTTCAACGGTGAAGCGGATCGCACCCTTCGCGTCAAGGTTCCAGATCAGGTCACCAAGGAGTGGATGGAACAGGAATACTCAGCCGAGATTCGCGAGGCGATTCGTGAATTAGGGCTCGAGATCGACCAGGTAGTTTACGTTCCGGCGGCGCCTGGTCTCGCGGCGTTCTCTTCTCGTGGTTCGGATACGGGAAGCCCGGAACCAGTCTTCGCCGCGGCGACCACGCAACTGAATCCGAAGTTTCGGTTCGATAACTACGTCGTTGGATCGTCGAATCAATTCGCCAATGCTGCCGCGCGGGCCGTTGCGAACAGTCCTTCGCGCAGCTACAATCCGCTGTTTATTTACGGCGGTGTGGGTGTGGGAAAGACGCACCTGATGCACGCCATCGGACGCGATCTGTTGGATCGCTATCCGAGCATGCGTATTGTCTACACATCGAGCGAGCGGTTCATGAATGAAATGGTGAGTTGCATCCGCTCCGACCGCATGCCCGCCTTTCACCGCCACTACCGTTCCGCCGATGTGCTGCTGGTGGACGATATTCAAATCCTGGCGGGCAAGGAACGCACACAGGAGGAATTCTTTCACACGTTCAACGAGCTCTACGATCATCAGAAACAAATCGTGATCTCCAGCGATTCTCCGCCCAAAAGCACGCCAGGATTAGTCGAGCGCCTCCGCTCACGGTGCGAGTGGGGTTTGATGGTCGACGTCCAACCGC
Source organism: Acidobacteriota bacterium (assembly GCA_037439565.1). Taxonomy (GTDB): domain Bacteria; phylum Acidobacteriota; class Terriglobia; order Bryobacterales; family Bryobacteraceae; genus Palsa-187. The sequence goes on from JBBIVT010000085.1 coordinate 10,302, forward strand.
CAGATCTGGAAACCAAAATGGCGATCCTCGATAAGAAGGCCGAACTTGAGGGCGTGAATCTGCCGGAGGACGTGCGGAACTATATCGCGACCAAGACCAAGTCAAACGTAAGGGAACTGGAAGGCGCGATGATCAAACTGGTCGCGTACTCCTCCGTCACCGGCTCGCCAATCAGCCTCGCCATGGCGCAACAGGTTTTGAAGTACCTGATCCCCGGTGGCGAGCGCCGGGTAAACATGGAAAGTGTTTTGCGCGCGGTGGCCGATAAGTTCCAACTGCAGCCCTCGCAGCTGAAGCAAAAGACCAACGCCCACCAGATTTCTTATCCCCGCCAGATCGCCATGTACCTGATCAAGGATTTGACGCAGTCCTCGCTGCCGGAGATCGGCCGTATGTTCGGAGGAAAGCACCATACTACAGTGCTTCACTCCATCCAGAAGATCGACAAACTGCGCCAACGCGATGCCGATTTAAACAGACTGATACACAGCGTAATCGACTCAATCAATTGAGGTTAGATGTATTATCCACAGTTCGGATGAAAAACCACCTGTCAACGTCTGTGGGAGACGCGCGTGGGGGTCGAAACATTCACCGTCCGGCACCTGGGAACCCACAACCTGCTGTAGTAATAAATGCTAGAACTTGCTATAATTTAGAGAGAAATCAACGTTTCAACAGTGCCTATAAATCTTCTTCTTCTCTACTAGATATTCTATAGGGAAGAAAGAATAGGAATCGCGCATGGAATTCACCGTAAGCAGGGCAGATCTGGTTCGCGAACTGAACCTCTCGCAGGGCGTGGTTGAAAAGAAGACGACCATTCCGATTTTGTCGAATGTTCTGGTGGAAGCCGACGGCGATCGGATCGTTCTCACGGCGACGGATCTGGAGTTGGGTATCCGGTGTTCCTGCCCGGCTCGCGTGAAGAAGGGCGGCGGCGGAACCATCCCTGCGCGCCGTTTGCTGGACTACGTGCGGTTGCTTCCCGACTCCGACGTTCAGGTGAAGATTCAGGAGAATCACTGGGCCAGTCTGACCTGCGGCCGCTCAAAGACGCGGATTGCCGGGATGTCGCGCGAAAGCTTTCCCGAACTCCCGAAGATGCCGGAGGTTCTGGCGGAGATCCCGATCGGCATTCTAGCGTCGATGATTTCGAAGACCATTTTTGCGATTTCAAGCGAGGAGTCGCGTTTTACACTAAACGGTGCGCTTATGGTTCTGCGCAAGGGCGGTTTGGTGATGGTCGCGACCGACGGGCACCGCCTGGCGATGGTGGAGTCCAGCGCGGAACTCCCCGGAATCACCGGAGCCTATCGTGCGCTGCTCCCGAAGAAAGCGATGGCCGAGTTGCAGAAGCTTGCGGGGGATTCCGATCCAGCCGCACTGGTTCGTTTTTCAGGGGACGATAACCATCTGTTCTTTCAGTTGGGAGACCGGCTGTTGTTGAGCCGTAAGCTGACCGGCAACTTCCCCGACTTTGAGCGGGTATTGCCGAAGGAACATGCTCATCAGGTGACGCTGGAGCGCGACGAGATGCGCGGCGCAATCGAACGCGTTGCCCAGTTCTCCGACGAGCGTTCGCGCGGTATCCGCGTGCGCGTGGAGAAAGATGAAATGAAAATTCATTCGTCCGTGTCGGAAACCGGAGAGAGCGAGGAGAGCATCCCCACTTCTTACAGTGGACCGGCGGTCGAGATCGGGTTCAACGCGCAGTACATGATGGATTTTCTGCGCGCCGTCCCGGACCAGCAGGTGGCCTTTCATTTCAAGGATCCTCAAAGCGCGGGCGAGTTGCGCCCGTCCGGTGAAAAGGCGGAGAACTATCGCTACGTCATCATGCCGATGCGAATTTGATTCCGCCGATTCGTTTTTCATTAGGAATTTCACAACTACACATGGCAACCAAAGACAACAGCCCCCAGACGTACGACTCAACCAGCATTAAGGTGCTGGAAGGCCTGGAGGCGGTCCGGCTGCGGCCCGCGATGTACATCGGTTCCACGGGCGAAGCAGGCTTACATCATCTGGTCTACGAGGTGGTCGACAACTCCGTCGATGAAGCGCTGGCCGGCTACGCCACCGATGTGAGCGTCACGATTCATGAAGACGACTCGGTCACGGTGATCGACAACGGACGCGGCATCCCCGTGGACATTCACGAGGAAGAAGGCATCTCAGCCGCCGAAGTGGTGATGACGAAGCTCCACGCCGGCGGCAAGTTCGATTCCAATTCCTACAAGGTCTCCGGCGGATTGCACGGCGTGGGCGTCAGCTGCGTGAACGCATTGTCGGAAACGCTGCATCTGGAGATCTGGCGCGAAGGCGGCACGTTTGAGCAGGACTACGCGCGCGGCATCCCGAAGGGGCGCTTGGAAAAGACCGGCAAGTCCGGCCGCAAGACGGGCACCAAGATCACGTTCAAGCCGGATTCGACCATCATGACGTCGACCCGGTTCAACTTCGACACGTTGGCCCAGCGGCTGCGTCAGCTCGCGTTCTTGAACAAAGGCCTGAAGATCACGCTGACCGACGAGCGCGAAGATCCGGCGCGCACGGAGAATTTCCATTTCGAAGGCGGCATCGCCGAGTTCATCAAATTGCTCAACAAGGGCAAGACGGTGCTGCACGATAAGCCGATCCACTTTGAAGGCGATCGCGAGCTGCCCAACGGCGGCACACTCAGCATGGAAGTGGCGCTGCAGTACAACGACACGTACGGCGACACGATCTTCAGCTTCGCCAATAACATCAACACCGTTGACGGCGGATCCCATTTGAGCGGCTTCCGCAGCGCGCTGACCCGCACCATCAACGCGGCCGGGCAGTCCGGTGGACTTTTTAAAGACGTCAAGGAAAATCTCACCGGGGACGACGTGCGCGAGGGGCTTACGGCGGTGGTCAGCGTGAAGTTGCCGCAGCCGCAGTTCGAAGGGCAGACCAAGGGCAAGCTGAATTCCGATATTCAGGGCTACGTGGTGCAGCTTGTGAATGAAAAGCTGGGCGAGTTCTTCGACAAGAATCCGTCGGTGATGAAGAAGATCGTCTCCAAGGCGATCGACGCGGCGCGCGCGCGCGAAGCCGCCCGCAAGGCCCGCGATTTGACGCGGCGCAAGGGCGCGCTCGATTCCG
>JBBIVT010000085.1:13533-20481 GCA_037439565.1 Acidobacteriota bacterium
GAAGCCGCCCGCAAGGCCCGCGATTTGACGCGGCGCAAGGGCGCGCTCGATTCCGGCGGCCTGCCCGGGAAGCTCGCCGACTGCCAGGAAAAGGATCCGGAGCGTTGCGAGTTGTTCCTGGTGGAGGGCGAATCGGCCGGAGGAACCGCCAAAGGAGGCCGTGACCGCCGCTATCAGGCCATTCTGCCGCTGCGCGGTAAAATTCTCAACGTCGAGAAAGCGCGCTACGACAAGATGCTGGGCCATGAGGAAATCCGCGCCATGATCACGGCCATCGGCACCGGCATCGGCAAGGACGACTTCGACCTGGCTCGCCTGCGCTACGGAAAAATCATCATCATGACGGACGCCGATGTGGACGGCAGCCACATCCGGACGCTACTCCTGACATTTTTCTTCCGCCACATGCAGGAGCTGATCAAGCGCGGCCACATCTTCGTCGCGCAGCCGCCGCTCTATCGCATCAAGAAGGGCAAGAGCGAAAAATACATCAAGGACGACAAGGAGTTCACGCGCGAAATCCTGCGCCGCGCGACGGAAAATGTTAGCGTCGAGCTGGGCGATAAGAACGTGCTGGAAGGCGCGGAGCTGCGCAGTTTCCTGATGTCGCTGGACGATTTCCAGCAGACCTGGAAGCGGCTGGAGCGCCGTCTGCGCGATCCTCGCGTGGTGAGCGTCGCGTCCCGCACGGACCTGGCGATCGACACAAAGGCGGAGTTTCAGGAAGAGAAGAATCTGAAATCGGTTCTGGAAGCCATGCTGGCGGAGAAGTTGGCCGCGCAACTGGCCCGCGACGAAGAGCACTCTGCGTGGAAGGTGACGTACAAAGACCCAACCAACGCCGAGCGAGCCATCGACATGGAACTCGCCATGCAGCCGGAGTATAAACGCCTGCGCTCCGGGGCGAAAGCCGCCGCGAAGTTCAATCATCCTCCGTTCGTGGTGGTGAAGGATGGCCGCCGCGATCCTCTTCCGGGCTGGCGCGAGCTTCTGGCGCACGTGAAAAACGAGGGCACGCGCGAAGTGAACGTCCAGCGCTACAAAGGGCTGGGCGAGATGAACGCGGAGCAGTTGTGGTCCACCACCATGAACATCGAGACGCGGACGCTGCTCAAAGTCTCCGCCGAAGATCTGGTGAAGGCCGACGAAATGTTCACCACCCTGATGGGCGAGGATGTCGAAAGCCGGCGCAAGTTCATCGAAGAGAACGCGCTGGACGTCCGCAACCTCGACGTCTAACCTGCTCAGTCCACATACACGCGCTTGACCCTGGCCCGGATGCCGCAGAGCACGTCGTAGGAGATCGTGCCCGCCGCGCGAGCCATCTCCTGGGCGTCGTTTCCCGGGCCGAGCAGCGTCACCGCGTCGCCAACGCGCAGATCGCCGGCCTCGATCGTCGTCAGATCCATCGAGACGGCCCCGAGAATGGGCAGCAGCCGTCCGTTGGCCATTACCTTGCCGCGATTGGACAGGCGATGCGGGATGCCGTCGGCATAGCCCGCCGCCAGTATGGCGATCCGCAGCGGCTTTGGGGTGCGATACATGCCTCCATAGCCGATCAGCGCTCCTGCCTCGACGTCTTTCACCGAAAGGACAACGGCTTTCCAGATCAACGCTGGTCTCACGCGCAGTTCCATTGGCGGAGCATTGCCGCGAGCGGGCGATATGTAGCCATAGATCGCATGACCCGGGCGAACCAGATTGCCCCACGCTTCGACGCGGCGATAGGCAATCGGAATGGTACTGGAAAGATGCACGTAGCGGACGTCCCCAAGCTCCTTCCGTATCGATTCGAAGCGAGCGATCTGCGCGTCCGTTTGCGAGCTTTCGTAATTCGCGGCGGAGGCGAAATGCGTCATTAAGCCTTCGAGTGGCGTCGATTTCACCGCGCGGGCGATTTCCTCCGCATTTTCCCGCACACCCAGGCGCCCCATGCCCGAATCGATCTTCAGGTGATAAGGAACCTGCGCGGAGGCCGCGTCTTCCAGAGAATGAATCACTGGGGTGAGCGAGAAATCGGCGAAAAAAGGCCTGTTTTCCGGTAGATAATCGGCCATCACGAGAATGCGGGCGGCGATGCCTTCCTGGCGTAGCGCGATGCCCTCCTCGACGTTGGACACAGCGAGCCAGCGCGCGCCGTCCGCTTCCAGAATTCTGGAAACCTCGATGGCGCCGTGGCGATACGCGTCCGCCTTTACCACCGGCATCAGTTCCGCCGCGCCGCCGGCGGCCGCTTTCACCGCGCGAAAATTGTCGCGAATCGCCGAGCGCGAAACCTCGATCCAGCTACGCACAGGCAAGCCTCGTGAGCAGTTTCTCGTACGAATCGGTCACCGCGTCCCAACTGTAACGTTCCTGGACGCGGTTCATGGCGGCGGCTTTGCGCTCCGCCCGCTCTGCCGGAGGCATCGCGAGAATCGAGCGCAGGACCTCCGTGAGATTCTCGTGCGTGAAGGGAATCCCCGCGCCGCCGGCGACCTCGGCGTTTTCGGGCGTGTCGAGATACAGCGTCAATGCGCCGCGACCCATGGCCTCGATCAGCGCCGGATGCGTGCCGCCGACCTCGGTCGCGTGAATATAGGCGTAGCAGTGCGACCCCAGCTCGCGATATCCGTCGCCGTAGATCGCGCCAGGCATCACGACTCTCGGGTCCTTTGTATCGCGAACCTTGGAAATATATTCGGCCGCGTACGGCGCATCGCCGATCAGCGCGAGTTTCAGCGGCGTATCGACCTTCTCAAACGCCTCGCGAACCAGCAGGGCATTGTTCTCCGGCTCCATACGGCTGACGTAGAGGAAGTATTTTTCGCGCTCCAGCCCAAGCCCATCTAAAACGGCGCTGGTCTCGACCGCCCCGATCTCCGCGCCGTAAGGAATCATGACGGATTCGCGATGGTAACGGTCGCGATAGTATTCCTCGATGGCCGCGGCATCGGTGACCACCGCATTGGGCATCCACGTCGCCAGCCATTCCGACACCTGATACCAGGCGCGCGCCAGCCGATTCCACTTCTTCCGATTCCGTTCCAGGCCGTCGACGTTCAGGGCGACCGGCATGCCCATGACGCGAGGCATCCAGGTGAACACGGCATTGGCGGCGTTGCAGTAAAGAACCGCATCGTGACGGTGCGCCAGCAGATGCAGCGTGGACAGGAACGTGTGCGCGATGGTGTCGAGATACTTGTGGCGGATGGTGGGCAGGCAGGCGAGATGGACGCCTCGATAGGGAGACGGCGCGCGATTGCGGCAGTAAACCGTCACGTGATGGCCGCGCGCGGCGAGTCGAGTGGATAGCTCCTCGGCGAAAGTCTCAAATCCGCCGTAGCGGGCTGGGATGCCCCGCGTGCCGAGGATGGCGAACCGCACAATTTATCCCCGGCCGGATCGGGAGGCGCGGGCCAGCTTGCTGGCGGAGGGCTTGGGCGCTGGGCGGCTGACCGGCTCGTAGGAAAACCAACTGGAAATATAATCGTCCTTGGCGCGGCGGCGGCGCATGATCTCCTTGCGCTTCGCCAGGACGCTTCTCATGTGCTTCGCCAGGTACCAGAAGGCGCGCAGCGAGGAGTGTTCATGCACCAGGCATGCCCCGATCACCACCAGATCCCGCGAGGTGATGGAAACCCAGTTCCGGCGGTACAGATCCGGCGTCATGTTCTTAATGCGCATGAGGAACCGGTTCTTCACCGAGTGCATATTGATTTCCGGCGGCAGCGCGCGGCGATTGCCAGGCAGAACCGCCCGCACGTGATATCCACGCGCCAGGGGAGTATACAAGCAGCGCCAGCCCATCAACTGCGCGCGCCAGGCGACGTCGGCATCCTCGCGATAGACAAAAAAGTCGGGATCGAAGAACTCGCCCAGGACGGAAATATCGTCGATCATCTCGCGCCGGTACAGCGCGGCGGCGGCGGTGGCGCCGAAGACATACTCAAAGTTCAGGTAGTGGCCGTTATCCACTTCCTGGCTGCCCCGATCCAGGTGGCGAAGCATTGGCGTGAAGTAGATGCCCGTGGAATCCACCAGTTGTTTGTCCGGAAGATCGAACGTCGCGCGGATGGTAAGCAGCTTGCCGCAGACCGTCCCGACCTTGGGATCCACCTGGCCGGCGTCCACCATGGCCTGGATGAAATCCGGCAGCAGGAGAACGTCGGGATTCAGGGTTAGCACCCATTCGCCGCGGGCGAGAGCGATGGCCTGGTTCTGGGCAGCGGCGAAACCGATGTTCTCGTCGTTGTAATGGATCTGACAGGTCTCGGCGAATTGCTCCAGCAGGTCCACGGTTCCGTCGGTGGAGGCGTTGTCGACGATGATGACCTCGAGGTTCGGGTACTTTTGTTCCAGTACGGATTCGAGGCAGCGTTTGATGAATCTGCCGCTATTGTAGGTCACCAGAGTGACGGAGACTAAGTCGTTGTAGGCCATGCGTTGTCAGAAATTGTTGGAATTCTTACCGCCCCGCGCCGCGGATCTCCCGAAGGAGACAAGGCACAGGCCTGCAAACCGGGCAATCTTGCTATAAACGGCAACCGATTGGAAGCTTCGGTCAAGAATCATCCGCGCGACCATCCGCGGGATTGAACTGAGCACAACCGACAGGCAGACAACTCGGTAACCTGTTGATCGGAAGTGCTTCGCCGCATACCTTGTAAGGCTAACACACCAGTACAGTGCGCGGCATCCCGGCGGTATCCGGCCAACCGAGTGAGCGCCTTGATGGAGGGCTTGCACTGTAGGCACATACTCTATCTTGATTCCTGAATCCAGGGCCCTTTTGCAAAAATCCACGTCCTCAAACCACACCGGGTAAAAGCCCTCGTCGAGCCCCCCCAGGTTTCTCCAAACGTCGCGCCGCATCATCAGGAAGGCGCCGGCGGGCTGTTCCACGGGACCGGGTTCACCTAGGGAGCGATCCAGGTACCGGTAGTGGCGGTTCACCGGATTCGACGGCCAGAGGCGATTGATTCCGAACAACTCGAAAATCAGTGACCCCGGGGTCGGCAGGCGGCGGAGGGTGAATCCAGTTTGTGCGTTGCCTTGCGCGTCGACAAGTTTGCCGGCGGCAATGCCGTACTGGCGGCTCGCGTCCACCAGCGCGTCCAACCCGGTGATCAGGTTCGCATCTGGATTCAGCAGCAGAAGTTCATCTTGCTCGCAGGCCGCGATGCCTTGATTGACGGCGGCGGCAAATCCGCGATTTTCAGCGTTGGCGATAACGGAGACGCTCGCCCTCTGGCGGGCGTGATCGAGCGTCCTATCCGAGGAGGCGTTGTCGACGACAATAGGTTTCACGTGGGGCGCCATCTTAGCTAAAGCGTCCAGGCAGGGGCCAATGACGGCTTCCGAGTTGAAGGTGACGATTATCGCGGCAACAGCCAGAAGTAGACCCTCCAATACCAGTCGAAACCAGTCTGTTGCTGAAGAGTGAGAATCTCGCGCTCTCCCTCAGCCGCCAGGCGGGCCATTCGATCATCTGTATGGTTCTTAGGATAGAGGGCACGAGCCGTGTTCCAACCCGCAATCTTGCCGCGAAGATAAGCTGCGCCGCGCCAATGGCGAAGCGCTACCAATCCCCAGAGCACTTGACCGGCCACAAGCGGCCAGCGCGGCGCTCCGCGGAAATACTTGAATGTAAGTAAGATCTGATTGCGGGAAATTTGTTTCACTGTGTCGGAATTCCACGCACCCCTCGTTGCGCTGCCGCGGTGCCAGGCCACGGCGGAGGGGATATATTCGCCCGGGTGGCCAGCCAGGGCGCAGCGGATCCCAAAATCCACATCTTCCAGATAAGAGCCAAATGTTTCATCGAGTTGGCCGAGTTCATCGAAGAGAGTCCGGCGAAAAATCGCCGCTGTCATCGGCGCGATTCGAATCTGTTTCGACTGGCTCCACAGTGGACCATCGGGCCGGCCTGCTCCACAGCGCCAGGCGCATGCCGCACGCGAGATTTCGTCGAACGTGCCATCCAGAAGCGAAGGATCGGCGGCACTGAGAAGTTTCCCTGTAGCGAAGGATGCCGATGTGGCCAGCAGTTTCTCCAGCCAATCCGGCGCCAGGGTAACGTCGTTGTTCAGAATCGCGAGCCAGTCCGCGTCGACTGCCGCGATGCCGCGATTTACGGCGGCCGCGAAACCGAGATTCTGTTCCAGGGAGAGGACCCGTGCCCCGAGGCGTCGCGCGATCTCGACGGAGCCGTCCGTGGAGCCATTGTCCACTAAAAGAATTTCATCGAATGGGCGGGTTTGGGCGTGAAGGCTGGAGAGCAGGGGATCGAGCAGGTCGCAATGGTTCCAGTGAGGAATGATGGCGGCGGCCGTCGTCATGAGAATCGCTTTTTCAGTAGAAACCAGAGGTTGTAAAAACCGTCACGCCACGGATTGAGTTTGATTTCGCCGAGCCTTGACGTATACATGATCGACAATTCCGCGAAGCGATGACGATTTCGCTTGAGCGCTTCGATTTTGATCTCCTCGGAAAAGGCCATGCCGTCGGACACCAACTTCATGTCCTTCAGAATCGAGCGGCGAAACACCCACATTCCCGATTGCGAGTCCCGGATCCAACGGAAATAGAGGATAGACATGGCGAGCGACAGAATCAGGTTGCCGAACCTATGTTTCAGGCTCATCGCATTGGAATCGCGCACGGGAAAGCGCGAGGCGTTCAGGAAATCGACATCCAGATGAAGAAACGCTTCAAGAAGATAGGAAATCGCGTCGGGCGGATAGCTCTGATCCCCGTCCAGCGTAACGATTAAATCGCAGGTGGCGGCGCCGAAGCCGGTTTTGTAAGCGCGTCCATAGCCACGGGCGTCTTCCTGAATGACCTTTGCCCCAAACCCCTTGGCGACATCCGCGGTCCGGTCCGTCGATCCGTTGTCGACAACAATGACTTCATCGACAAAGGACGGCATGCGCTTCATGACGCCTTCAATTCCCTGCTCCTCATTCA
>JBBIVT010000086.1:0-19463 GCA_037439565.1 Acidobacteriota bacterium
ATGAGTCCGTTCACCGGCTTGTCATGCAACAGGTGCATGAAGATCAACGCGACCAGGGTCGCCTTGATGGTGGCAATGGTGAGAGCGACGACCACGTTGGCCGCGCTGGAACCGAAGTGAATGTAGGAAGCGCCGACGGTGATGCCGGTGAGCACCAACAGAGCCAGCAGCGTCCGGAGATAAGTGGCGGCTTCCGCCTTGGGGTTGGTTGTATGTTCGCTCATGAGATCAGGTAGTACAACGGGAACAGATAAATCCAGATCATATCGACGAGGTGCCAGTACAAGCCCACCAGGTCGACGGGAGTGTAGTAGTCGCTGTTAAACTCGCCGCGGTTGGCGCGTACGGCAATCCAGGCGAGCAGTCCGATACCGACCAGGATGTGGATGCCATGCAGGCCGGTCATCATGAAGTAAAAGCTGAAGAACGTCGCGTAGCCGTTGGCCCCGTTGACGACGGGAATCCGGTCGCCATGATGGTGATAGAAGTGGCCGGGCAGCAGCCCTTCCTCGAACTTGTGCGAGTATTCGAAGTACTTCACACCCAGGAAGATGAATGCGCAGAGAATGGTGATGATGAGGAAGATCACGGTCTTCTTCTTCTGATTGGTCCGGGCGGAGAGCACGCCCATCACCATGGTCCAACTGGAGAACAGCAGCACGACGGTATTCAGCGCGCCCAGGGGCCTCTGGAGGTGCTCGTGCGCCTCCTTGAACATCTCCGGGAAGCGGGCCTGCATCAGACCGAAGCCGACGAAGAGTCCTCCAAACAGCAGGACTTCGGTGGCCAGAAAGATCCACATGCCGATCTTGGTGGTATCGAACTGCTGTTCCAGCGTCGCGAAATGGTGCTGAAAATGAGGATCGGTCGGATGATCCCCGTGGCCGCCCTGGTCGTGCCCGTGCGGATTCACATCAACGGTCGAAGTGCTCATGCGTGTGTTTTCACCTTCGGCCGGTAGTCGTAGGGCTCATGCTGGAGCACCGGCTGTCCTTCAAAATTGTGCGTGATGGGAGGAGACGACGTATCCCACTCCATGGTGGTCCCGCCCCACGGATTGTCCGGTGCATCCATCGGCTTACGGAGGGAAGCGAGGAGATAAGCGGCGGTGATGAACAATCCCAGGCCCAACACCCAGGAGCCGAACGTCGAGAACGCGTGCAGCGGCTGGTACTGGTCCAGGTAGTTATAATAGCGGCGCGGCATGCCACGGCTGCCCAGGAAGAACTGGGTGAGGAAGGTCATGTTGAAGCCGACGAAGACCAGGGCGCAGCCGACGCGGCCCCATTTTTCGCTGTACATGCGGCCGGTAATCTTCGGCCACCAGTAATGAACGCCGCCGATGAAGGCGATGACGGTGCCGCCCATCATCACGTAATGGAAGTGGGCCACGACGAAGTAGGTGTCGGTCAGGTGAACGTCTGTGGATAGAGCGCCGAGGAAGATACCGGTCAATCCGCCGATGGCGAACAGCAGCAGGAAGGAGATGGCGTACAGCATCGGCGTTTCCAGCGAAATATTGCCCTTGTACATGGTCGCCAGCCAGTTAAACAGCTTGACGCCGGAGGGGATCGCAACCAGGAACGTCAGCGCGGAGAAGATCACGGTGGCCAGTTCGGACTGTCCGGCTACGAACATGTGATGGCCCCAGACGAGGAAGCCGAGCAGCGCGAGCGCGACGCTCGAATAGGCGATGGCGCGATAACCGAAAATCGTCTTGCGCGAGAAGGTGGGGATGATTTCGCTGATGATCGCCATGCCCGGCAGAATCATGATGTAAACCGCGGGGTGCGAATAGAACCAGAAGAAGTGCTGGAACAGCACCGGATCGCCGCCAATCTTGGGATCGAAGATACCGATGTTGAAGATGCGCTCCAGCGCCAGCAGCACCATGGTGATACCGAGAACGGGAGTCGCCAGCACCTGAATGATCGCGGTGGCGTAGGTGCCCCACACGAACAGAGGCATATCGAAGAAACCCATGCCCGGCGCGCGTAGCTTATGCACTGTGGCGATGAAGTTCAGTCCGGTAAAAATCGACGAAAAACCCAGGATAAACACAGCCATGGTCATGAGGCCAACGGCGTTCTGCGTGGTGGTGGAATAGGGCGTATAGAAGGTCCAACCGGTGTCGACCGCGCCGAAGACCATGGAGGCGACGGCGGTGAGCGCGCCGATACACCACAGATAGAAGCTGGCGAGATTGAGCCTGGGGAAAGCGACGTCCTTCGCGCCCAGCATCAGAGGCAAAACGAAATTCGCCAGCGACCCGGGAATGGAAGGAATGATGAACAGGAACACCATGATCGCGCCGTGCAGCGTAAAGACGCGGTTATAGGTATCGGCGTCGATGAGCACCTTGCCGAACAGCTTGTGGCTGGGCGTCAGCAGAGTGAGGCGCACCAATAACGCCAGCATGCCGCCGAGGAAGAACGCGGCGGAGACGGCGACGAGGTACATCACGCCAATGCGCTTGTGATCCACCGTGGTCATCCAGCTCCAGATTCCGGTGGTCTCGTTGAGGTAATTCTTGGCGGGCCGCGGACGGTCCCCGATGTGCGGATCGCTATGTGTGAGTGCTTGTGCCATATTCCATCAACCTCTACTTCAACGACTTGATATAGGCAATCAGCCCGTTAATATCCTGCGGATGCAGCAATCCCTGGAACGACGGCATGATCGGCTCGAAGCCGGCGACGATCTTGGCGTTGGGCATCAGCATGGACTCGCGGATGTAGGCGTCGTCCACCAGGTACGATTTCCCGTCGTTCATCTTTTCCATTTTGCCGTAGATCCCCTTCCAACTGGGGCCCTGACCCCGCGAACCGTCGATGGAGTGGCAGGTAGCGCAGCCTTTCTGTTCGCGCTGCATCTCTCCCCACTTCTCGGGCGTGTAATTCTTCCATTCATCGCCGCCCGTTTCGAGCCACTTTTTGAAATCCGCCTCATTGTCGACGACCAGCTTGGCCATCATGTCGGAATGGCCCTTGCCGCAATATTCGGCACAGGTGACGTGATGGGTGCCGAGGACGGTGGGAGTGAACCAGACCTCCGTGTAGCGGCCGGGCACAACATCGTGCTTCACGCGCATGTCGGGGACGAAGAAATCGTGCAGCACGTCCTCGCTGGTCATGACGAACTTCACCGGCTTATTCACCGGCACGTGAATCTCATTGGCGGTACGGGAGCCGTCCGGATACTCGAACTGCCACAGCCATTTCTTGGCGGTCACCTGAATTTCCATCGACTCGCCGGGCGCCACGGAGTATTTCAGCCAGCTTTTGAAGCCCCAGAAGAAAATCATCACGCAGAGCAGCAGCGGGAGAACGCTCCAGACGACCTCCAGCGTGGTGTTGTGGGTGATGTGAGGGGTCACGCGGCCGGGTTTATAGCGGTAGCGGAAGGTGAAGTAGATGGCCGCGAACGCGATCCCCACGAACAGGACCGTGCTGAGCGCAACCAGGAACATGTAAAGGCCATCCACTTCGGCCGCGAACGCGGATCCTTGCGGAGGCAAAAAAATTGAACGTATCCACTCCATTAGGCAATTCCCTCTTTAAATCCCCCGGGCTTGGCGCCTGAGGCGGATTTCTTGTGTTCCGCCACATACATCCGCCGCAGGAAGAAACCAATGAACAAAACCGTGAGCACTCCGCCGATGCGCATGAGGTTGGTGGCGAACAGCACATAACCTCCGGCTTGCGGATCGTAGTGATAGCAGTACAACAGAATTTTTTGCACCGCCATGGTGGTGCGATTTTCAGACGCCTCGGCCAGCGCGAACCGCAGATCGCGCGGATGGAAGCTTGCGCCATAGAGATAGCGGGCCACCTTACCCTCGGGCGTCAGGACCATGATGCCGGCGGCGTGGGCGAACTGCTGCGTGCGGTCGTCCCAGCGGTATTTGTATCCCACCAGTTCCGCCAACTTTTTGGCATTGCCGTCGCGGTCGCACAGGAAGTGCCAGCCGGGCGCGGGATGATCGAAGGAACTGGTGTAAATCGCCTTCTTCTTCCGCGCGAGGTCAAAGGACTCCTGCGGATCGATGCTGATGGTCACCACTTCGTATTCATTGCCCGGGGTCCAGGGAAGGATCTCGCGCATGGCCTGGGTCTGGCCGTTCAGCACCAGGGTGCACAGGTTCGGGCAGGAGTAATAGATCAAGTCCAGAATCACCGGCCGGCCCTTGTGGAAATACTCGCTCAGGGCGACCGGATAGCCGCTCTCGGCGGTGAACTGCAAATTCAAATCGACCTGGCGGCCGAGATGCTCCTCAATGCCGACGCCTTCGAGCATGGCGGGCTTGACGCCGACCGGCAGCGCCCCCGGGATGCCGTAGCGGTCAAGACGAGGCTGGGCCGAAAGGCTTGCCGTCAGAAGTGACGCGACGAATCCGAACTGGAGGGTTTTCTTCATGCTTACTTCACTGTACTTCTACTTCTTTCCTTCCGGCGCCTTTGCAGGAGGAGGGGCGGCGGCCGGAGCAGCAGCGCCCGCAGCCGGGGCAGTTCCAGGGGCCGCCGGGGCGGCCGCGGTCAGCGTGGCCGGCTCTACCTTAGGAACGGTCGGCTTGGCGGGATAAAACGTCTTACCCGCGGCGGCATCCTGAAGGAGCAGCTCCATTGCGCGGTCCACCGGAATCCTGATCTGGCCGGTCTCCTTATTCATATAGAGATAATGCGTCAGATTCCAGTCGTCGCGGCCGCGAACTTCGCGCAATTGCTCGCTGGGCGCAGAAAGGATTTTCTCGTAGACCGCTTCGTCGTAGACCTTATTGAAGTACTGCGTGATGGCGGCGATAGTGAGTACCAGCAGGATCAAACTGCCGATGGCAAAGGCAGCAATCGCGCCCGAACTGGGCTCCCGGTGGTCAAATCCTTCGTCAGGATTGTGAGGAGATACTGGCTGTCCGTCTTCTACGCTCATAGGATTCCCTTACGCATTCTCAAAGTGCAGACTCTGTTCAAATCGCAGATCGCCCACCGGCGCCAGCTTGTGATGCTGGAAGCGGCTCCAGAAGACCAGTCCACAGATGCTCAACGTCGCCGCCAGCGTCGCGAAATCGATCCAGGAAATCTGCGGCCCGTTCTTGAAGTAGGTCGGCATCACGACCCAGTACAGGTCGATGTACTCGACCACGATCGACCAGATGGCCAGAGCGGCGATCATATTCAGGCTACGCTTGGCCGGCCTGCTCAGCATGGTGAAGAACGGAATGATGAAGCGGATAAAGGGCATGGCCAGGCTGATGCCGAGCCAGCCTCCCACCGACCGGTGACGGTACCAGATGGTCTCCTCCGGCAGGTTCGCGTACCAGATCAGCAGGTACTGCGAGAAGGCCATGTAGGTGTAAAACGCCGTCAGCGCGAACAGCCATTTGCCGAGGTCGTGATAATGCTCCGGCGTGATGGAATTCCTCAGAATCCCGGCGCGGCGGAAGCCCAGGCAGATCAGCGTGACGAACGACATGAACGTAAGCGCGCCACCGGCGAGAATGTACAGCCCGAAGATGGTGGAATACCAGCGCGGTTCGAGCGACATCAGCCAGTCGTAAGACGCGAGCGTCCCCACGACCACCGCCAGAAACAGACCAGGCGCAGACCAGCGGGCGATGATGTTCATCTGCCGCGCCGAGCGCTCCGTGTCCTGCTTGGTCGATTGGTAATAAATCGCGAAAATCCAGATCGACCAGAGCGCGAAATAGATATAGGTCCGGATAATGAAGAAGTTATCGGTTAGATACTGGCCCTTGGTTCCCAGCAAAGGATTGGCCGTCTTGTTCATCCACGGATAAATATCCTTCAGCCCGAAAGCGATGGGGAGAAACAGGATGGCGCACGCCGGCAGCGTGACCATGATGTTCTCCATGATCCGACGCATGGTGACGCTCCACGCGGAGCCGGTAAGGTACTGCACCATGACGAAAAAGAACGCGCCCAATCCTGCCGCCGCGACGTAGGCGAAGGCGATCAGATAGGACTGACGGAAGCGCGCCGGATCGGAAATGCCTCCGGCGACACAGGCCGCGACCGAGATCAACGCCGCCAGCATCAGCGTGTTGCGGCCCTTGGCCCAGCGGCTGGCCTCCATCTGGTAGTTATCTTGCTGGGTGTGACTGATTTCGCTCATTGAAGATCCGCCGCGTGTTCCGCCGGGACGTCGGCCTTGGTGCCATGCGCGGCGCGCTGCAAGGCGCGCACATAGGCGATGATGGCCCACCGGTCCTCGACCGTAATTTGAAAACGATAGGCCGGCATCGAACGCCGCCCGTTGGTAATCACGTTAAAAAGATCCCCGTCGGCGGCCTGCACAAGCCGGTCCTCCGTGAGATTGGAGGGCTGCCAGGTGGGCACGCGCGTCGGGACGATGCCCATGCCGGAGCCGGTTTTATCGTGGCAGGGCTGGCAATACGTATTGAACCGGAACTGCCCCTGATGCAGCAGGGCGGGAGTCAGCGGCACAGGGCTTTTGCCGACGTACAAATCGCCCTCCATGCCCGTGTAGAACGGCGTCTGCTCGGTCATATGATCGCGCGCGACAGTACCCTCGGGAGGACGGCGGGCGTCGCGGCGATCGGCCAGAAATTCGAGGTCATTGGAGCCCTGGGGATGGAACTTCGGCTGTTCCTTCATGTCGTCCCAGACCTCGATGGGAGGCGTGCGCTGCACGCCGGTGCAACCGGTCAGCGCGACGGCAGCGGCGGCCAGCAAAATCGTTCTTACGCCCAGGTTTGTCATCCGACGACGACCTCCACGGTGCCCGCACCGACGCTTTTTAGATGCTCGGAGGTCGCCTGCGGGTTAAATTTGGGATCGTCAGCCTCGACGATGAGAATAAAGCGGTCGTCGGTGGCGCGATGAGCCAGACGGTAATTCCAGGAAGGGTGATACAAGCGCGGCAATCCGTTCAAAGCGAACATTCCGATGACGCTGGCAAAAGCCGAGAACAGGACCGTCAGCTCAAAGGTGATCGGGATGGAGAAGGAAAAGTCGAACAGCGGCTTGCCGCCGATGACCAACGGATAATTGTAAGTGCCGGCCCACCACTGCAAAAGGAGAGCCGTGGCGGAGCCGCACAGCCCGACGCAAATGACGATCCATCCCAGCTTCGAATACGGGACGCCGATGGCGGCGTCGATCCCGTGCACGGGGAACGGCGAGAGCGCGTCGATCTTCGTATAGCCCATCTCGCGAATTTTGCGGCCGGCATGGACCAGGTCGTGAGGATCGGAAAATTCACCCATGACGGCGTACACCTTATCCTCGCCGATGCCCAGCTTGTCTTTAATCTGCTCGATGTCGACTTGTGGCATTTAGTGATGACCTACGGTTTCTTTGGCAAACAACTGCTTTTCCTTCGCTAAAACGCCCTTCACTTCCGACATGGCGATCATGGGAAGGAACCGCGCAAAGAGCAAGAAGAGCGTCAAAAACAAGCCGATGGTGCCAATGAAGGTGCAAATATCGACCCAGGTCGGCTTGAAATAGCCCCACGAGCTGGGCAGGAAGTCGCGGTGCAGGCTGGTGACGATGATGACGAACCGCTCAAACCACATACCGATGTTGGTGGTGATCGAGATCACGAACATCACCGGAATCGACGTCCTCATTTTCTTGAACCAGTAGAGCTGGGGAATAAAGACGTTGCAGGAATACATTGTCCAGGCGGCCCAGGCATACGGCCCGAAGGCGCGATTCACGAACGTAAACCGCTCATAGACGTCGCCGGAATACCAGGCGATGAAGAACTCGGTGCAATAGGCGTAGCCGACGATCGATCCGGTCACCAGGATGATCTTGTTCATGTTCTCCAGATGCTTCATCGTGATGAGATTCTGGAGATTCAGCGTCCATCGCGCGATCAGCAGCAAGGTCATCACGCAGGCGAAGCCGGAGAAAATCGCGCCCGCGACGAAGTACGGCGGGAAGATGGTGGTGTGCCAGCCCGGAATCACACTCGTCGCGAAGTCGAAGCTGACGATGGAGTGGACCGAGAGCACGAGCGGCGTGGAAATGCCCGCCAGAATCAGGTACGCAACCTCATAGTGGCTCCACTGACGAGCCGATCCGCGCCAACCCAGGCTGAGGAATCCGAAGATCCACTGCTTGAGTTTCGTCGTGGCCCGGTCGCGGATGGTGGCCAGATCCGGAACCAAACCAGTGAACCAGAACAATGCTGAAACCGTTCCGTAGGTCGAGACCGCGAACACGTCCCAGATCAGCGGGCTGCGGAAATTCTGCCACATGTTCAGGTCCGTGTTGGGAACCGGGAACAGCCAGTAGGCGCGCCACGGACGGCCGGTGTGGAACAGCGGGAAGATGCCGGCGCAAGCCACGGCGAACAGCGTCATTGCCTCGGCTGAACGGTTAATCGACGTTCTCCACTTCTGGCGGAACAGAAACAAAATTGCGGAAATCAGCGTTCCGGCGTGGCCGATGCCGATCCAGAACACGAAGTTCGTGATGTCCCACGCCCAACCGATCGGCCGGTTGTTGCCCCAGACACCGATACCGGTGGACACCAGATACGTCAGCATCGAACCGAGGAGAAGGACGATGGTTCCGGTGATGCTCAACGTGATCCAGTATTTGAGGGGCGTCTTAAATACGTCGCCTTCGATGATCGTACTGATCTGCTCGGTGACGTCGTGGTAGCCGCCGGCCTGGACCAAAGGCGGGTTGGTCGCCAGTAACTGAGGATCCTGCCTGATCGCGATATCAGCCATTGTGAGTTAACTCCGGGTTGGGATTCCGCAGCTTCGCCAGATAGGTCGTGCGAGGCTTAATGTCGAGTTCGGCGAGAATCGCGTAATTGCGCTCCTGCTTCTTCAGTTTCGAGACGCGCGATTCGGGGTCGTTGATATTCCCGAACACGATCGCCTCCGCCGGGCAGGTTTGCTGGCAGGCGGTCTGAATTTCGCCGTCCTTGATGGGCCTGCGGCCTTCGATCTTGGCCTTAATCTTGGTTTCCTGGATGCGCTGCACGCAGTAAGTGCACTTTTCCATGACGCCGCGCATGCGGACCGTCACGTCCGGATTCTGCGCCATGGCGAATTCCGGCGAATCGTGCTTATGGAAGTTCAGGAAGTTGAAGTGGCGCACCTTAACGGGGCAGTTGTTGGCGCAGTACCGGGTGCCGACGCAGCGGTTATACGCCATGTCGTTCAGCCCTTCCGGACTGTGGCTGGTAGCCTGCACCGGACAGACGTTTTCGCAAGGCGCGTTTTCGCACTGCATGCAAGGGATGGGCTGCTCGACCAGTTGAGGATCGTCGTCCGGACCGACATAGTAGCGGTCCATGCGGATCCAGTGCATCTCCCGGCCCCGAATCACCTGTTCCTTGCCGACCACGGGGATGTTATTTTCCGCCTGGCAGGCAACCACGCAGGCGTTACAGCCGGTGCATGACGTCAAATCAATCGCCATGCCCCACTGGTTGCCCTTGTCGTACTTTAGCTCAGGATAGATCGAGTGAAGTTCGGGGACTTCCGACATCTCCTCGATCACCTTGGGCTGCTTCCTGTATTCTTCGAGCGTCGCCTGGCGATAAACCGGCCGCTCATTCAGATGTTCGGCATTGACGCCGTTGTCGCCAGGAACGCCATGTTCCTGCGTGGTGGCGTGAACCGCCTTGCGGCCCGCGGCCGCGATGGAGAATCCGTCGCCGAACCAATATGCGTCCGAGGTGCGAATCAGGTTCGCGTTGTAGCCGATGTCCTTGCCCACTCGACCGCAGCGCACGCGGCCATAGCCGAGCGAGATCGAAATGCAGTTTTCGGCGTGGCCGGGCTGGATCATCACCGCGGCTTCCAGCCTGTAGCTGCCGCGCGAGATGGAGATGACGTCGCCGTCTTCCAGCTTCTGCTCCCGGGCCATCGCGGGCGAAATCAACGCCGCATTGCCCCAGGTGAGCTTGGTAATGGGGTCCGGCGCTTCCTGCATCCAGCCGTTGTTGGCGAAGCGCCCGTCCCAAGCCGAGGCGCTGGGATAGAAGCCGACTTCAATGCCGGTTGCCGGTGCTTTGGCTTCCGCTCCGGCTGCGCCCGCCAGTTTCTTGGCGTCGAGCGAAACCTTCACGGAATCGGCGGGCTTGGCGGAGGCGATGATACCGTCGTTCAGCGCCTTCTTCCAAGCCGCTTCCTTGTCCTTCCCCCCCTGACCCTGCCAGAAATTCCTGACGATGTCGTAGGCTTTTTTGTCCTTCGCGTCGATTAGGAGCGCCACGATCTCCGCCGCCGTCTTGCCGTCATATAGAGGCGAAATCAGCGGCTGCTGAATCGCCGCGGTTCCGTCCACCGCGCGAGCGTCCGACCAGCTTTCGAGGAAATGAGCCTCGGGGATGTGCCACTTCACCGCCGCGGCCGTCTCATCGTCATCGAGACCAAGATGAATGGAATTGGCTACCTTAGAAATCGCCACCGCGAACTGTAGATCGGCCGGAGCGGTATAGGCGGGGTTGCCGCCCAGAATTACCAGCGTCTGCACCTGGCCTGACGTCATCTCGCCCGCCAGGGCACGCAGAGCCTCGACGCCAGAATCGGCCTTTTCATTCTTTACGTAAGACACCGCCGCGCTGCCGAGCGTCTGATTGATGGCCGCCGCCAGGGCGTGCACCAGGGCGGGCTGCCGTCCGCCGGCGACAACCAGCGCTTCCGCGCCCGCCGCCTTCAAGTCCTTGACCGCCGAGGCGAGGAACTGGGCCCGCCGATCGCTGCCCTGGACGACATTCAGACCCGGAACCGCGCCCAGCGCCGAGGCCAGATCCAAGGCGAACTGCTTCACCTCACCCGAACGCATCCGCAAACGATGGTCGGCGTTTGCGCCCGTGATCGAGAACTGGCTCTCTACCGCGTATAGGCGGTTGGCCTTCTCGAAATCTTCTTCCGTGGCGAATTTGCGGCGCTTGGAGAATTGCTTCGTCGGCAGAACCGTCGGAGAGTCGAGACCCAGGAAATCGGCGTCGAGAGCTACGATGACCTTGGCTTTGTCGAAGTGCGTCACCGGGTCTAGAGACTGGCCGAAGGCCATGTTCAGACCGGCGTTTTCGTTTTCCCGCGAAACCGGCTCGTATTCGACCCACTTCGCTTTGGGATATTTTTTCAGCGCGTCGCTGCGCAGCGATGCCAGCGAGGGCGACGTCACGCTCTCGCTTAAAATCCGCAGTCCGGAGCCATCGCCGAGCGAGAGCGCTTTGGCAGCCTTTTCAAAAGAAGCCCAGTCAGAGGGCTTGCCCGCTTCGAGCACCATGGACGAGCGATCCGGATCATACAGGCCTAGAATTGCCGCCTGCTGCATCGCCGAGGCCGCGCCCAGGCTGCCCGGATGATCGGGATTCCCCTCGATCTTCGTCGGACGCCCATCGTGCGATTCCACCAGCAAACCGGTCACGCCGCCCGACAACGACATTGCCGTCGAATAAAAATAGGGACGCCCGGGGACCATGTCCTCGACGCCCTTGGCGTAGGGAAGAATGTGTTCGACAGGACGGTGGCAGGCGGTGAGACCGGCCAGGCCGAACGACGCAGCCATCAGCTTCAGCACCGTGCGGCGCGAATTCGCGTCCAGCATCTCCGAGGCATTGGCGGGAAACTCGCGATGAACCCACTCGCTGAATTCCTTCGTGCCGGCAAGCTGATTGAGAGACCGCCAATACTTCGGTCCACTCTGTTTGGTCGCAATATTGATAAGATTCGTCACGTGACTCATCGATGGCACCCGGAACAGTTCGTGGGGGGATTAATATGCTTGGCGGCAACCAGTTCGCGACCGATCTCCGCGGGATCGCGGTCCGGCACCCAGTCGAGCTTCGTCACCAGTTCCACGGGCCGGATATTCGGCGCCGGGTTGCGGTGGCACTCCAGGCAGAACGCCATGTTCAGAGGCTTGTCCTGATGCACTTCAATCATCTGATCGACGCGTCCGTGGCAGCTCACGCAGCTCACGCCGGCATTGATATGCGCGGAGTGATTGAAGTACACGTAGTCGGGAAGGCGGTGAATCTGCACCCACGGAATCGGCTGGCCGGTAGCGTAGCTTTGCCGCACCACTTCCAGCCGCGGGCTCGTGGACTTGACCCGGTTGTGGCAGTTCATGCAGGTCTCCGTCGCCGGCACCGCCGCGTAGGCGGCCTTGTATACCGTCGAGTGGCAATAGTAACAATCCATCCCCAGTTGGCCGGCGTGCAGCTTGTGGCTGTATGGCACTGGCTGAACGGGCTGATACCCTGTATCGATTACCGTCGGGTAGGTGTAATAGGTGTAGGCTGCAACGCCTGCAAGAGCCCCCAGGCCGAGCACAGCGCCTGCCACCTTTAAAATGATGTCAGACGATTTAGGAAAGATAGCTGGCATCGCGAGTGTTGGTCTCCAGGGCCTTAGGTTGGTCCTTACTAGTTTCTATCATAACGAGAGGCTCTCCGCAACCGGAGTAAAAATTCTTGCCTTACAATAAAAATTCCGCCGCCATTAGAGTTTTTGGCAATTTGCGTGTTCGGCCGAAGCTGATGGTCCTTCACAACCTCTTCTTCTTAGTGCTCACGTGCGCGGTTTACTTCTCACTTATTCCGCTCTTTGAGAAGCAGGTTTCTGACGCGCACTCCAGGGAATCGACTATTGTGCACCAAAGCAAGGCCTCAGATCAAGGCCCGGGCGTTTCGCAACCGGACATGATTGTCCGCGTGCGTATTACCCTGTTCCTCGTGTTAGGTAGTATTTATGTGCTAGCGGTGGTGGTTTTGGAATCGGTGATCATGCCACTTTATGTTTATAGCCCGTTACGAAAGATGCTGGAGGCGGATGAGGCCACACAGCGAGGAGACCGCGACAAGGAGCTGATTCCGCCGGAGGAGATCCTGGGCGACGAGATCGGGCAGATCATGAAAAGCCGCAACGCGACGGTGGCGGAGCTTCGGAAACAAGAAGACGAGTTGGCGGCGGCGCTGCACCGGCTGGAGGAGCAGGACCGCCTGGTGAGCCTGGGCCTACTATCGGCCAGCGTGGCGCACGAACTCAATACGCCGCTGGCCGTGCTGAACGGTTCGATTGAAAAATTAATCGAAACAACGGCAGATCCCTCGACGCTGGAGAGGCTGGCCCGCATGCAGAGAGTCGCGCAGAGGCTGAAGCGGATCAGCGAGAGCCTGGTGGATTTTTCCCGCGTGCGGCGGCAGCACATGGGCCCGATCGCACTACGGCCCTTGATCGAGGAGGCGTGGAGCCTGGTAGCGATCGACGACAAGGCCAAGTCCGTGACGTTCGCCAACCACCTGACGCCGGAGGATTCGGCGGTGGGCAACGCCGACCGTCTGATGCAGGTGTTCGTGAATCTGCTGCGGAATTCGCTGAACGCGGTGGACGCGCGAAACGCGAAGATCGACGTGCGGGCGCGCCGAGGGAGCCGCGGCGTGACGATCGCGGTAGAAGACAACGGCGGCGGTATTCCGCCCGATGTGCTGCCCGGCATCTTCGATGCGTTCGTGACCACGCGCCTCGACGCGAGCGGCACGGGGCTGGGGTTGACCATCGCGGAAGGAATCGTGACGCAGCACGGGGGAACGATCTCGGCAGCGAATCGGCCGGAGGGGGGCGCAAGGCTGGAGGTCACGCTGCCGGTTTGATTGGGCTGGCCGCCGGTGAACGGCGGCAGACCAGGCAGATTTCCCTCGCGGCGCCGCTTTACAACAAATCGTCGCGTTTTTGTTTTTCGAGCTGCTTCACCAAATCGCCCACCTGCTGCGCGCAGCGGCGGCTGGCGATGAGCAGGGCGTCCGGCGTATCGACGACGATCAGGTCGTTGACACCCAGCAGCGCAATCAGCTTGTGATGGCCGCCATCGACGTAATTGCCCGTCGCGTCCTTCAGCAGCGCGTCGCCGCGCACGGCATTCTTGTGCGGATCGCGCGGTTGCAGCTCGTATACGGCGTCCCAACTGCCGACATCGTTCCAGCCGATGTCGCCGGCGGGAATGCCCACTACGTTCGAGGCTCGCTCCAGCACGGCGTAGTCGATGGAGATGTTCTCGCAGCGCGGAAATACATCGGCGAGCTTTGCGCCAAACTGCCGGCTCGAGAACGCGGGCAGCCCGGCAAGCAGCGTGGCCGTCTTCGGTTGAAATTGGCGCAGCGCGTCCAGCAGAACCGAGGTTTTCCAGAAGAACATTCCCGCGTTCCAATAGAAATTTCCGGCGGCTAAGAAGCGCGACGCGGTCTCAGCGTCGGGCTTTTCGCGAAAACTCGTTACCGGACCCGGCTTCGATCCCATTTCGATGTAGCCATAGCCGGTCTCCGCCCACCTCGGCTTGATCCCGAGCACGACGATTTTGCCCTCTTTCGCCGCCTGAAACGCGGGGCGCAGCAGCTTTACGTAATCGCGCGGCTTACCGATGACGTGATCGGCGGGAAACACACCCATCACCGCTTGGGGATCGATCGATTGCAGAATATGCGCGGCCAGACCGATGGCGGGAGCAGTGTTTCGCTGCGCCGGCTCCGCGAGGATCTGCTTCCTGGGAACCTCCGGCAACTGTTTCACGATTTCAGCGCGCAGATGGTGGTTGGTGAGAATCCAGAGGCGTTCGGGCGGCAGGACCGGGCGAAGGCGGTCGACGGTCTGCTGAATCAGGGATCGATCGCCGAAAAACTTCAGCACCTGTTTGGATTGCGCGCGGCGGCTGCGCGGCCAGAAGCGTGTTCCCCGCCCCCCGGCGAGAATCAATCCGTAATTGTGAGACATGTTATTGGACGGGATAGCCGCGCACCAGCTTCAGCGTGCGGTCCCAGCGGGTCTTGCGGAAGAAATTCTTCGCCAGATCGATGAAGTGGTTGGCATTGTAATCCACCCAATCCTCGGTGGGAGCGTCGTAGGACCAGAAAATGATCAGCGGCTTGCCGATGATATTCTCGCGCGGCACGAAACCCCAGTAGCGGCTGTCGAGCGAATTGTCGCGATTGTCACCCATGGCGAAATAGCTGCCTTCCGGCACCACGATCTCGCCATTCACCACGTGCTCGGCCAGCATCTGGCGCGCGCGATCGTAAACGGGCCCATAAGGCTCCGAGGGAAAATTGTCGCGGTACGGCTCCATGCGCGGGAACATGTGCTGGACGTACGGTTCGACGAGTTTCTTGCCGTTCAGATACAGTTCCTTGTCGATAATCTTGAGGTGATCGCCCGGGACGCCCATGCAGCGCTTCACATAGTTCTGGGAAATGTCCATCGGGTAGCGAAAGACGATGATGTCTCCGCGCTTGGGCTCGGTAAACGGCAGCAGATGCTTGCTGAACCCGTCGGCCGGAGCATAGGACAGCTTGTCGACCAGCAGATGGTCGCCGACGCGGACGGTGGTGTCCATGGAAGGCGTCGGCACGATGAACGCCTGCACCAGCGTGGTGGTGCCAAACAGCAGAATCAGGATATTGAGCGCCCATTCGTGGATGAAGTCCCGAACGGAATTGGAGAAGTTTTTCATTGGATCGGATACCCGTGGATCAACATGAACGTGCGCTTCCAGCGCGTCTTGGGAAAGAAGTTTCTCACCAGGTCGACAATATGGGAGACGCTGAGGCCGGAGTCCTGCAACTGATCGGTGGTTGCATCGTAAGACCAATAGACGATCAGCGGCTTGCCGATGATGTTCTCGCGCGGCACAAATCCCCAATAGCGGCTGTCGAGCGAAGAATCGCGGTTATCACCCATGGCGAAATAATAACCCGGCGGCACGACGACTTCGCCGTTGACGACATGGTGCGTCAGCATATCGATGGCGCCGGGTTCGACGCTGACGTTCGGCTCGCCGGGGAAGTTGTCGCGGTAGGAGTCGAAATAGCCGGTCTTGTGGACTTTGTACGGTTCGTCGAGCTTCACGCCGTTGAGATAGACCTGCTTGCTGACAATGCGGATGCGGTCGCCCGGGACGCCCATGCATCGTTTGACGAACGTCTGCTTAATATCGACCGGAAACCGGAACACAATGATATCGCCACGCTTCACCGGGCGGTAAGGAAGAATGTACTTACTGATGGGCCCCGATGGCGCGAAAGCAAGCTTGTCGACCAGCAGGTGATCCCCGATCAGCAGAGTATCCTCCATGGATCCGGTGGGAATCACGAAGGCCTGCACCAGGGTGGTGGTGAGAAACAGCAGGAGCAGGATGGTGATGGTCCACTCGGCGATTGCGCCGCGGGGTTCCTCCACTTGCGCAAGGGCCGGACGAGGCGCCCCGGCGGAAGCGGCAGCCGTTACTGGAAGTGGTTCGGGGATAACGGGCTCGGAGGAATCCGTCGTGTTTTCGAGGCTCACTATCTTTCAGTCTAACAAGAGAACTTACTGCTGTGCCCTTGAATCGGCCTGCACGGCGGGAGCGATCCGCTGGGCGAGGAGAAGATTCGACGTGATTTTCCGGTATCCGTAGCCGACGTGCATGGGCAGCGGCTTGGTCCCTGGCTGGCGATAGGCTTCGCGCAGATCCACTTGCTCCATGTATTTGAAGCTTCCATAGGGATGATCGTAATCCCCGTAAAGCTGGACCTTCCAGCGGCTGCCATCGAACATGCGGTAGGGAATGCCCGAATCGTCCTGCAATACAGCGGCGCTGTTATCGAGCACCAGATTGCGGATCACCGAGAATTCCTTGTGATGCAGCATATAGGACGTCGACTTGAACATCGTGGTGGCGCCCTTCAGCCCTTGCACATACGCTTGAAACGGCTTGTTCTCCGTCAGGCGGTCGTCGGCCAGATTCGCCGAAAAGTAATAAAGCTGATGAACGGACTGGCCGGCATCGGAGCGAAACTCGATTTGCACTCCCTTATTTCCGTAGCGGGTGGTGGCGTGATAATCGAGCGTGCGGCCGATCACGTTGCCGTTTGCGTCCAGACGGACATATCGGAAACCCAGCACGCTGTAGTGGGAGCGCACCAGCAGTTGCAGAATGGGCAACAGCAGGCCGTCGGTCACCTGGCCGCGGAACTGCTTGTCCATTTGCCGGGTGATGAAGAAACTGCGCCCCAACTCCGAAGCCATGGTGGAGCGCATCGCCGCCAGATACTCAGGCATGTCTTCCTTCTTCAGAATTTCATCGGCCGCGGGAAGAGTTCCGGCCGGCTCCAGGGCGGCAAATACATAGACGGGAGCATTGGGGAAATATTCGGTGGCGACCAGCGCATCGGGGCCGCTGAAGGGATAAAATACCGGGCCGGTGCCCATCGGCGGAGCCTTCAATTCCTGCGATTGAAACTCGCGGAGACCCTGCAGCAATTCCCCGTCCGCTTTGTTCCAGGCGGCATCCACCTCTTCACGATGCATCTGCCAAACGTCCGATTTTTCCAGATCGGCATAGGGGCTACCGGGCTTTCCGGGAAGTCCAGCGAGGAACCGCGCCAGATCGTCGGCCTCGCGCGAATGCTTCACGGGATCGGAGGATTCCGAGGACTCGGACGGTGTGGCCTTGGCGACAACGGGAGCCACTTGTCCGCATCCTGTCAACAAGATGGCGCACAAACATATGCAAACAAGCGAAGTAAAAGAGGAAAGCCGGTAATGGAAAAACATGAACAATCGCTATCTTACTGAAGAATAGCAGATTAATCCGCGGCTTTGGTACTATTCGCCGACCATGGCGACCAGTTGCTGCGTCACGGCGTCCATGGCAGCGGATTGGGCGGTCATGGAGGAACTGGCGTGGGCGCTCTGTTGCGCGCTGGCCGCGGCCTGCTGCGTGATGCGCTCAATCTCGCTGAGCGATCCGGCAATGTGTTCAATGCCCCGCGCCTGCTCGCCGCTGGAGACGCTGACCTCATCGACCAGGCGCTTCACTTCGGCCGTGGATTCGGTAATCCCGACAATCGCGCCGGCCATGTGATCGAGCTTAGCCTTCCCTTCCCGGGTGGTCTCGATCGACTCCGCGATGAGGTTCGAGGTATCCTTGGCCGCCTGCGCGCAACGTCCGGCGAGATTGCGCACTTCATCGGCTACCACGGCGAAGCCCATGCCGGCTTCTCCGGCGCGGGCGGCCTCCACTGCGGCGTTCAGCGCGAGGATGTTGGTCTGAAACGCGATCTCATCGATGATCTTGATGATTCGCGCGATCTTCTCGCTGGCCGCGCCGATGTTTTGCATGCTCGATACCATCTCGGCTAACTGGCGGTTGGCCTCGGTGACCTGCGTATCGGTCCTGGCCATCAGACGCGTCGCTTCCTGGGAGTTTTTGGCGTTGCTCAGCGTCATGGAACTGAGCTCCTGGCTGGACGCCGAGGTTTCCTCAAGAGATCCGGCCTGGCGGGAGGCTCCCTCGGCGAGCGCGCGGCTGGCCGAGGAAATCTGGCCCGAGGCATCGGAGACGCCACGCGCGCAGTCCGCGATCTGGCCGGTGAGCTCGCGCAGCCGCGCGGTGATGCCGCGGGCCACGAACACCAGCCCGATGCCGACGGCGACGCATAAGGCAAGCAGTCCGGCGGTTACCCAACGGCTGCCGCCCTCCTTGGCTTCGGCGTTTCGCGAGATCACGGCCAACTGCTCTGCCTGTTGATCCACCAGACCCTTGGCGAGTTCGCTCATCCTGGCCAGCTTCGGCAACAATGTGTCGTCGAAGGCTTTCAGCGCCTGATCCATCTGCTGCTTCTGCAGCATCCCAACGAAGGTTTCCTGGGCCTTTTGAAGCGCTGTTGATTCCGCGTCGAGCGCGGCCAGTTGAGCGCGCGTCTCCTCGGAGCAAGGCATTTGGGCAAACGCCGCCAACTCCTCCCGCACGCGCTTCTCGGCTTCGCCATACTGCTTCAGAAACTCCGCGGATTTGTCCTTCTGCTGAAGCATCTCCGCGGATGCGACGCCGCGCTCCACCGCGGTCATCCCGGCGGAGGCGGCCAGGATCTGGCCTGCCAGCATTTGCTTTTTCGCCGTTACGCGAACGGCGTTATCCAACTCCGATCCCAAATCCAAATTGATTTTCAGGGTTGTCACCCCGAGAATCAACACCAGGGCCAGCATTGCGCCGAAGCTCGAAAAGAGCTTCGCTCCGATGGTGTTTTTCCATTTCATGGCTGTGCTCTCTTTCCAGGGCGTTACATCTTGAAGTCAAACTGAAGCTGGGCGACGGCCCTGGCGGGCGCGCCGTCCTGGGTAAAGGGCGTGAATTTCCACTTCTTGACGGCCGTCACCACCGACGGCGTCAACATCGCGTTGCCGGAAACGATCTTCACGTTTTCCACATTGCCGTCGGCGTCGATGGTTACGTCCACTTCCACCTTGCCCGAGATTTTCAATTGCTTGGCGATGGGTGGATACTCCGGAGGCGCCTTCTTGGTGGCGGCTTTCATGGCGTCATCGGTGGCGACACGTAGTTCCGCGCTCGCGGCCGGGGCGAGGGTCAGTAAGATTGCAAAAACGGCAGCGGAGGAAAATAGTTTGTGCATCGGATCTCCTTTGATGGTTCGCGCATGGCGCACAAACACCCATATCGGAGACCGGTCAG
>JBBIVT010000087.1:0-19447 GCA_037439565.1 Acidobacteriota bacterium
AGCGCGGTAGGAATCGAACCTACAACCTACTGATTAAGAGTCAGTTGCTCTGCCAGTTGAGCTACGCGCCCGCTCTTGGACCAACTTTTCTATTCTACACGAGCATCGTGGCGACGTCTACGTTCGAACGGTGGCCTTCGATCACTACAATGCCGCTCTCTGTCACGTGATACAACTTGCGGTCCTGTTCCAGGTCGTAGCCGATCACCGCATCTTCCGGGACGCGGACATTTTTATCGAGAATCGCGCGGCGCACCTTGGCGCGGCGGCCGATGTCGCAGTTGTCGAAGATAATGGAATCCTCCACCAGCGCGCCGGAGTGCACGCGCACGCCGCGGCCGAGCACGCTGCCTTTCACCATGCCTCCCGACAGAATCGTGCTGCCGGCGACAATGGAATCGAGCGCTTGGCCCCGCCTGCCGTCCACGTCGAAAATAAACTTGGCGGGTGC
Source organism: Acidobacteriota bacterium (assembly GCA_037439565.1). Lineage (GTDB taxonomy): Bacteria > Acidobacteriota > Terriglobia > Bryobacterales > Bryobacteraceae > Palsa-187. The sequence goes on from JBBIVT010000087.1 coordinate 452, forward strand.
GTCGGAGTATCCGGCGGTGCGCAGAGGCCAGCGGCGATTGTACAGGTTCAGCGCCGGCGTCACCGCGCGCAGATCCATATTGGCTTCGTAATACGCGTCGATGGTCCCCACGTCGCGCCAGTACGGTTCCTGATTCGGCGGATCGCCCGCGATGCGGTTGGTCTGAAAATCGTAGGCGTACATCTCCGTGCGCCCCACCAGCGCGGGCAGAATGTCGCGGCCGAAATCGTGGGAGCTGTCGGCGTTCTGCGCGTCGGCGTACAGCTCCCGCAGCAGCAGGTTGGTGGAGAAAATATAATTGCCCATAGAGGCGAACACGCGGTCCGGATCGCCCGGCATGGTGGGCGCATCGGCTCTTTTTTCATGAAAGCCCAGGATGGAACCGTCCTGAGCGGTCTCAATCACGCCGAACTCGCTGGCCATCTCCTTCTCCACGGGAATCGATGCGATGGTCACCTGCGCGCGCTTGTGCATGTGATATTCCAGCATCTCGCGGATGTTCATTCTATAAATGTGGTCCGCGCCGAAGATGACGACGAAGTGCGGGTCGGCCTGTTCGATCAAGTTGATGTTTTGGTAGATCGCGTCGGCCGTGCCGCGGTACCAGTCTTCACCGGGCGATCGCATCTGCGCCGGAACCGGAATAATGAAGTGTTCCTTTAATAATCCGCTCGCTTCCCAGCCCTCGCGGAGATGCTGCAGCAGGCTCTGGCTCTTGAACTGGATCAATACATAGGTGGAATAAATCCCGGAGTTGATCAGGTTACTCAACACGAAATCGACGATCCGGTAACGCCCTCCGAACGGCACCGCCGGTTTGGCGCGTTCCTTGGTGAGCGGATACAGCCGGGTACCCTTACCTCCGGCTAAAACAAAGGCCAGCACACGAACTTGCATGCGGCTATTGTGTCAAGAGCGCCGGGGGGAAGGCAACCGGTCTGGGATAATAATCTGGTTACGATTTTGACGGAACAGGATCAGACTCTGGCACGGCTCCGCGAAAGGATTCTGCGGTTCGCGGCATCCAAGCTATCGAGGGAGTCGGCTGAGGATGTGGCGCAGGAGGTTCTCATGGTCCTGCACGAAAAATACGCCTCCGTTTCGGACCTGCAGCAACTGGTGCCATTGTCGCTCGAAATCGCGCGCTTCAAGATATGGGCCTCGCGCCGCAAAACCGTGCGCCGGGGCGAGCATACGCAGGCCTCAGTGGACGATCTGCCGTTGGCGGCCTCGGATGCCGATCCTCTGGAGCAAACCGAACGCCGTGAGCGGCTGGATCGCCTGGAGGCGGCTCTAAAAACCCTCGGCGACCGTTGCCGGGAGCTGTTCCGGTTGAAGCTGCTGGGCCATTCCTTCCCGGAAATTCAGAAGCTGCTGAAGGCGGATACGCTCAACACCGTGTACACCTGGGATTTTCGGTGCCGCAAGCAACTGGCGGAGAAATTCAATGTCTGACGATCTGCGCGATCTCATCGGGCGGTACGCGTCGGGCTCGCTCACCGAGGAGGAGCAGAAGCGTCTGTTCGAGGCCGCTCTCGAAGATCAGGACCTGTTCGACGAACTCGCGCGGGAGCAGGGCATCCGGCAATTGCTGGCGGAACCCGGCGCGCGCGAGCGGCTGATCGGCGCGCTACAGCCGCCGAAGCGAACCGCCGCCTGGTTTTTGGCCGCCGCCGCGGGAGTGGCCGCCGCCGCGCTGATCTTCGTGGTGATGCGCCCGTCGCCGAAGCCTCCGATCCAGATCGCCGCCGTGACCGCGCCTCTGCCCCCGAAGGAAAAGGCGACTGCCACGGCCCTCGAAACACGAGCCGCGCCTCCCCAGCCGTTGAGAGACACGCCGTCTAATCAGCCTAGGAAGAAGGCGGCTGTGCCGGATGCCCAAACCGGCGCCGCCGGCGGTACCGTAGCGTCGCTGGCCGAGCCGAAAAGTGCCCCCGCTGCTCCGCAGAGGACGGCAGCCGCACAGAACATGGTTGGCTTGGCCCTCATGCCTTCGGTCGGTTTTCACTTTTCGCTCGAAACGGCCGGGCATCTGATCGTTCGGCCATCGACCGCGGGCTATTTATCGATCAGGACTCGCGAGGGCGTGGTCCTTTATCCGACGCAACCCAGCGCGGCGGGATCCATGGTGGACGTGCCCTTGGCGGACGACGTGGCCTCCGTGATCATCGCGTTTTCCGATCGTCCCGATCCGGTCGCCCTCAAACCGGTACCGCGCGCTGAAGCCAGTGGAGATGTTCTTGCCCGCGGCGCTTTCGTCATCGAGCTCAAAATCCCCCGCTGAGCGAGGTATACTCGCAGGAATGCGGATCGCTCTCCGGATCTTCGCCGTCCTGGCTTTGGTTTGGGCCGCCTTGGTGGCTGGCCTTGCCTTCGCCATGCGTCAGCCGCCCGATACATTCGGCGCGATCATGGCGAAAATGCCCATGCCTGCCTTCCTGGTGCTGCCGTTTGAGACCCTCTGGATGGACGCCCGCGCGGGCCATCTACGCATCGGCGATGTCGCGCCCGACTTCACGTTGAAAACGCCCGACGGCTCCGCGCAGGTGCAGCTCGCGTCGTTTCAGGGAAAAAAGCCGGTGGTGCTGGTCTTCGGCAGTTATACTTGACCGCCATTTCGCCGGGAGGTTCCCGCGCTCAACACGCTGTACGAGAAATATAAGGACCGAGTGGAGTTTTACGTGGTCTACATTCGCGAGGCGCATCCCAGCAATGCTTGGCAGATGGCCAGTAACATCCACGACAATGTCGTATTTGCGGATCCCAAGACGAATGAGGAGCGCACGGCGGTGGCCGAAAGCTGTGTCCGCAAGCTCGGCATCAGGATTCCCGCGCTGGTGGACTCGATCGGCGATGGCGTGGAGGCCGCGTACACCGGCTGGCCGGATCGGCTCTATTTAATCGGCACAGACGGTACAGTGAAGTTCAAAAGCACGCCGGGCCCATTCGGCTTTCACCCCGCTGCGCTGGAAGAAGCGCTGGCCAAGCTCAGCGAGCCCCTATAGTTTCGCGCCTCAGTGTGGGTTTCGCCCCATGCGTGAGCGTCTGTGTGAATACGCTTTTTACGGGAAAACCTTTTAGGGCGAAGGGGATTGACCACTGTGCCCCAACCACAAACGCCGCACTGTCCCCAAATCGTGTCCGGTGGACACAGCGGTCTGCCCCCTTCGCTTCCGGGATGCCGGTCAAAAAGGAGGGCTTTCATGCCGGCTCGCGAGCGCGGCACTAACAAAAAGCCAGGCTACGCTGCTTGCGCTGCTCCGAACATCTCCGCGATCCTCGCTTGGCGATACGCGAAAATCTTCTCGACGTCCTTCTTCACCCAGAGCGCGTGCGCGATGTCTCCAAACGGCCCCATCGGCAGCGCGTAACGCACCGTGTCGCGCAGCATGGTTCCGCCGTTCACGGATTCAAAGGTATGCGTGTGGTGCCACAACTTGTACGGACCCTTCAACTGCGTGTCCGTAAAACGATGCGGAGGCTCCCAGGTTTCAATCTCCGTGGTCCACTTCAACGGGAGCCCGTGCCAGCCGATCCGGTAGTGGATTTTCACGCCCGGTTCGATTGCGATTGGCAGGGTCACGATGCGAAAGCGAAGCCATGGTGGCGTCAGATGCTCCAGGTTCCGCGCGTTCGAGAAGAACTCAAAGACGTGTTCCAGGGGGCACGGCACCCACTGCTCGCGTTCAAGGACGTGATGACTCATAAATCGCTCTTTCATTTGCTGCGCCCCAGGGCTCATTCAGCAGAGCCTTCGGGTTGCGTGCTTTGGTCAGAAGAAGTTGCGCGTCTCCAATATGGCGTTCCAAAAACGCGCCCTCGCAGTAGGCCAGGTAGTAATCCCACATGCGGAGAAACCGCTCGTCGAAGCCCAGCGCGCGCACGTCATCGGCCCGCGACCGGAACGCCTCGCGCCACGCCGCCAGTGTCCTTGCATAGTGCGTCCCGATATCCTCGAAATGAAACAGGCCCAGGGACGTCACTCGCGCCAGCGACTTCAGTATCTCGCTCACCGACGCCAGTTCCGCACCGGGGAAAATGTATTTCTGAATCCAGTCCGTCTTGCCGGCGTAGTCCGGGAAGGATCTCTCATTCATGGTGATGGTCTGCATCAGCAGACTTCCGTCGGGCTTCAACAGCCGGTCGCAGGCGCCGAAGAATTCGTCATAGTGCTTCAGGCCGACGGCCTCGAACATTTCGATGCTGACGATCTTGTCGTACGTCCCCTTCAGGTTCCGATAATCCTCGAACAGCAGCTCGATCTCCGTACCGGCGAAGCGCTCCTCGGCTACGGCGTATTGTTCACGGCTGATGGTCGTCGTCGTGACGCGGCATCCGTAATGCTTCGTCGCGTGCAGCGCGAAAGCTCCCCATCCGGTGCCGATTTCCAGCACGTGATCCGCGGGCGTCAGCCTCAGTTTCCGGCAGATCCGGTCGAGCTTTTGAAATTGCGCCCTCTCGAGAGAATCCGTCTCCCTTTCGTAAAACGCGCAGGAATACATCATGCTGGGATCGAGAAACAGACGAAAAAACTCGTTGCTCAAATCGTAATGCGCGCGGATGTTCTTGCGGCTGCCGGTCATCGAGTTGTCGCGCGACCGATGGCGCAAACGGTCCACCCCGCGGGACAGCGCATGCATCAGCCGATTCTGATTCTCCACCGCCGGCAGATTGCGCACGGCCAGCCGCACCACCGAAACCAGGTCGGGCGAGGTCCAATCGCCATCCATCCAGGCTTCGCCGATACCCACATCGCCGCCCAGCACCGCGCGGCGGAAGAATGTGTCGTCGTGAATGAAGATCTGCGCCTTCAGCGCGGAGGACGCATCGCCAAACTGCCAGGATTCGCCGCCGAAAATCACTTCGAGCGACCCTTCCTGGATCTTGTCGAGACTTCGTAAGAACAGCGTTTTCGCCAGATTCATGGATGTGTATACACCGGAGCTTTCTTGAGCCACAACCGCAAGGCTTCCCAATGGATCGCGCCGATCACCTTGGCCGTCATCCAGGGAAAGCGAAGCAGCGCAAGGCCGGCGTTCCTCGCCGACCATTCCTCGCGCCGCAGGGAGAGGGTTGCGTCGAAAAAGTGCTTCCCATCGTCCAAAGTGTTCATGTGAGCTACCAGCGCGTCGCCCGGTTCCGTGAGCACGAACTCGTAATCCAGCTCCATTTTGTTGAATGGCGATACGTGCATCGCCTTGGGACACCGGTACCGTCGAGCGTTTGATGCAGGAAGCTGGTTCAAAGTCGTAAGCCAATAGTTTTTTGTTTCACCGAAGGTATTGTTCACCTCGGCCAGCACGACTTCGAGCTCGCCGGCGCGGTTGTAGCAGTAGTACAGGGAAATGGGGTTGAAGGCGTAGCCGAGATAGCGCAGATGCGTCAGCAGAAAAATCTTCCCATCGGGCAGGGAAATGCCGTGAGCGGCCGCGTCTTCCTCAACGCGCTCGCGCAGAGGCTTCGTGCGATCGCCAAAATGATCCGCCTCGTAAAAGCTGGCGATGTTGGGGCGGTTCAGGCTCAGAAACGGAGCGGCGCGCATCAACTCGGGCAGCCGGTCGATATCGAGGAATGCCATGAACAGGGAATACGTGAATTCATGGCGCACCGGATCGAACCTCCGGTGCCGCAGCGTTCCGCGGAAGAGTCCGGATTCCATCAGCAATCCACTCCCAGCGCCCGCGCGACCCGTAACGCCGAGTTCAGGCCGTCTTCATGGAAGCCGTAAAACCAATACGCCCCGCAGAAATGAGTGTGGCGCGCGCCGCTGATTTCTTTCCATCGCGTCTGCGCCCGGATCGCCTCGCGCGTGTAGAGTGGATGGAAATAGGTCAGGCGGCGCAGCACTTTGTGATGTGCAATGCCTCCGTTGGCGTTCAGCGTGACGCAATAGTCTTGGTCCGCCTGGAGGTTTTGCAGGCGGTTCATGTGATACGTCACCGTCGCTTCAGCGCCTCCATTCAGGTTGTAATTCCAGGAAGCGCGGGCGCCGGGGCGTTTGGGCAGCAGCGAGGAATCGGTGTGCAGGCAAACCTCGTTTTTGCTGGTCTTGAAATGCCGCAGCACGTCGCGCTCGGTGTCCGATGGATCGGCCAGCAGCGGCAGGATCTGATTGCCGTGACACGCGAATACCACTTCGTCAAAGGGCTCGCCATCGATGTCCACGCCTGTTTCGGTGCGGCGGATCGCCCGGATCGACGTACCGGTCTTGATCCGCGCGCGGTACGGCGCAGTCAATGGTTTCAGATACGTGTTGCTGCCGCCTTTCAGAACCTTCCACTTCGGATGTGTGTCGATCCCCAGCATGCCATGATTCCCGAAGAAACGAATCAGTGTGCCGGCGGGGAAGTCGTTCATCGCCTGCGGCGACATGGACCAGACAGCGCCGGCCATCGGGTAGAGATATCGTTCGACAAACTCCTCGCTGTAGCGCTGCCCGGCCACAAACTGGCCCAGGGTTAAGTCGGAATCCGCAAATCCGGGTGCTTCACGGTTGAAGCGCAGAATGTCCTTCAGCAGCCTGTAGTGCGCCGGCGAAAATACATTCGAGCGTTGTGCGAAAAAGCCCTTCAGGCCATGGCTCGAATACTCAAATCCGGTGCGGCGGTCCGTCACCGCGAAGGACATGTCGCTGGGAGCGCGCTCCACCCCGAGTTCGGCGAACAGCTTCACCAGGTTCGGATAGGTGACGTCGTTGTGGACGATGAATCCTGTGTCCACCGCCAGGGGACCGTGCAGCGAATCGACGGTAACTGTGTGCGTATGGCCGCCGATCCTGTCTTCTTTTTCAAACAGCCATACCTGATGCTTGCGGCTGAGATAGTATGCCGCGGACAGTCCCGAGATGCCGCTGCCGATCACTGCGATTTTCTTCATCTATGCAATCATCTTGTCTGTCAGGCGCGCGGGCACACGAAACGGCCTCAGATCCCGGGTAATGCCGAACCAGCTCAGGACCTTCAGCACATACCAGGTCAGGTCAATCTCCCACCAGCGATAGCCCTGCTGGCAACTGGCGAGCGAAAAGTGGTGATTGTTGTGCCAACCCTCGCCCATCGTGGGGATCGCCAGCACCCAGTTGTTGCGGCTGTAATCCGGCGTGTCGAAACGCCGCGTTCCGTAGATGTGAGCAAAGGAATTGATGGAGAACGTCAGGTGATACAACACAACGGTCGAGAGGACAAATCCCCAGCAGAACGCCGCTGGCCCTCCGAGCCCCAGGATCGCCGCGGCAAAAACCACCGCCGGAACCCAGTGATGCTTGTCCAGCCAACGAAGCTCAGGATACTTCGAGAAGTCGGCGATGGATTTAGGGTCGTATTCGTCCCAGTCATTCGAGACCACCCACCCTACGTGAGACCACCAGAAACCCTTCTGCCAGGGCGAATGTACGTCCTCCTCGTCATCTGAGTGCCGATGATGATGCCGGTGGTGGGCCGCCCACCAGAGCACTCCTTTTTGGGCCGAAGTCTGGGCGAGGAAGGCCATGAGAAACTGCGCCGCCCGGCCCATTTTGTAGCTGCGATGACTGAAATATCGGTGATAACCGGCCGTCACTCCGAACATCCTCAAAAAATAAGTAGCTCCAAACCAGGCTGCCAAACTCCAATGAAATGGGATAAGAAGTACACTCAGGGCCGCTAAGTGCAGCAAAATGAATAACCACACAGCCCCCATCCGATAGCGCGGCTGCTTCGTAGACTCCATAACAAAGATCTTAGCCGGAAAGAATCGGAATGTCAAGCATGTGTCCAGGACAATACATTGACACTTGCTCGCCGATCAGGTATGCTTGTCCTACAGTGCCTGTCAAATACCCGATTCGTGCAGTTTCCCGCCTCACCGGAATCAGCCTCGATACGTTGCGTGCCTGGGAGCGCCGCTACAAAGTGGTCACCCCGGAACGCACCGACCGCGGCCGCCTTTATAGTGATCTGGAAATCCAGCGGCTGATGCTGCTGCGTGACGCGGTCGCGCGCGGGCACGCCATCGGCCAGGTTGCGCCGCTTTCCGACGCCGAGCTGAAGGATCTTGGCCAGCGCAGCGCCGAGGTAGAACGGGCTTTCCCTCCGCCCGAGGAACCGGTGGCGGCGGGGCTCGCGCCGCTGCTCCAGGCGATCGAAAACTTCAACGCCGCGGCGGCAAACGAGGAGATGGGGAGGCTGGCCGCCCTTGTGCCAGCGTACGATCTTGTGACGCAAGTGGCACTACCTCTGATGCGCGTGGTAGGCGACCGCTGGCACAACGGAACGCTCTCCATTGCCCACGAGCACATGGCGTCTGCTGTGCTCCGTAATCTGTTCGGAAGCTTGCTGAGGCTTTACAGGCCCGCCGAGCCCACCACGAAACTGGTGCTGGCGACGCCTTCCGGCGAGCATCACGAGTTCGGTATCCTGGCCGCGGCGATGTTGGCGGCGCCTCTGGGCCTGGAGCCGATTTATTTGGGTCCGAATCTTCCCGCCGAGGAGATTCTGACCGCCGCCAGGACCAGCGGCGCGTGCGCCATCGTGGTGGGCCTGATGGATCAACCGCTCGACGCGCTGCCTTTGCATGAGTTGCGAAAGCTGGCCGGAATGCTACCCCTCTCCATCGAATTGTGGGTGGGTGGCCGGGACCTGGACGATCAGCCGGAGGCGCTGCGTGGCCGCGTGACCACCATCGGCAATTTCGAGATTCTCGGAGGACATTTGCGGAGGTTAAGACAAGCAGCATGACGCCACAGAACGAAATGACCTGGACTCCTCCGGCCGGCCGGCCCCTTTGGTACGAATCGCTTCTGGAGAGAGATCTCCTGCCTGATTTTGTCCTTCGCGCCGCGATCCGCAGACTGATCGCCGTCCGCTTGCGCCAGGAATCCGAGGGGGGAGTGGAGGCGCAGGCGGAGCGCCTGATGCGCTGGGTGGAGCAATTGAAGCACAGCCCCGTGGCCCTGGAAACGGACGCCGCCAACGAGCAGCATTATGAAGTGCCGGCGGAGTTCTATCGCGCCGTGCTCGGTCCGCGCATGAAATACAGCTCGGGATTGTGGCCCCGCGGGGTGGATACGTTGGCGCTGTCGGAGACCGCCATGTTGGAGCGGACCGTTGAGCGTGCCCGCCTCTCGGACGGTCAGGACGTGCTGGAGTTGGGCTGCGGCTGGGGCTCGCTGACGCTCTATATGGCGGGCCAATATCCGAACAGCCGCATCACGGCGGTTTCCAACTCGCGTTCGCAGAAGGAGTACATTGACCAGGAGGCTTCGCGGCTGGGCCTGAAGAACGTGCGCGTGATCACCGCCGATATGCGGAACTTCGACATTGGCCAAACCTTCGAGCGCGTCGTTTCGGTGGAGATGTTTGAACACATGCGAAATTATCAGGAGTTGCTGCGCCGCGTGGCCGGCTGGCTCAAACCGGACGGCCTCCTGTTCGTGCACATCTTCACGCACCAACAATTCGCCTATCCTTTCGAGGTGCGCGACTCCACGGACTGGATGGCCAGGCATTTCTTCACCGGCGGCCAGATGCCCAGCGACGACCTGCTGCTCTATTTCCAGGACGACGTGAAGCTGCTCGACCGGTGGCGCGTGAACGGTTCGCATTATCAGAAAACATCGGAGGCCTGGCTGGCCGCGATGGACCGGAATCGCGCCGAAGTCAGGGATCTGTTCGCCCGGGTCTACGGCGCCGCGGAAGCCACAAAGTGGATTGTCCGCTGGCGCGTCTTTTTTATGGCCTGCGCGGAATTATTCGGCTACCAGGGCGGGGAAGAGTGGATGGTTTCCCACTACCTCTTCGCCCGCCGGTAGCCGCATTGTGACCTGGCGCGATGATTTCTATTGCAGCGGCAAAACAACCGCCGTGCTTTGCTTCGCGCCGACCTGAACTTGAAGATTAACGCTTGTAGCCGTCGGCAGATCGTCGGTAATCTTCATCTGAATGAGTGTCAGCCCGACCGTTCCGGGCGCGGCTCCGGCGAAATCGGGCGTCTTGGTCACCGCGCCGACCGTTAACGTCACCGGATCGGCGACGCTGTTTTGCGGCGTGGCCGGAACGAAGAATCCGTCGATCGTGGTCTGGACATATGGTCCAAAGCCGGTTCCGTACATCGAGATGGTCTCCCCGCGAATGGCAGGGCTATCGAAGGTCACCAGCGTGCCGTCCTGATGCAGCGCCAGCACCAACGGCACATTCTGGGGAGCGGATTGCGTGAACATGCCTGGTGCGTCGCGCGATACCGTTAATGTGCCGGAAACATCCGGCATTCCGGTCTGGTGCACCAGCAGGTTGTAATTACCGTCTACAAGTTCCACGGGAAGTTGCGCATTGATTTGCGTCGGAGAGACGAACAGCAAGGGCAGGAGATAGTTGCCGATCGTAACCGTGATTTCTCCAAGGGACTGCGGCAGCGGATTCGTCGATCCCACCTGCAGCGTAGGGGCCAGATTGTTGCCGTAAATCGTGATCACCGAGCCGGGCGCCACGGTGCCATCCGGCGTGGCTCCCGCCGCGCTTACAATGCCAGCCGGGGCGATAAACGGCACTGCCTGCGTGTAGGCGACAATGGAGTGCGGAGAGCTGAACGTCAGGTATCCGGTAGCGTACGTTCCAGTTAAGTCTCCTCCCCACTTTACGAACTTGTACCCGTTCGCAGGGGTCACGGTGATGGTCACGGGCGTTCCGTCGTTAAAGAAACCGTCGGGCGAAGGCGGATTATAGCTGAATGTTGCCGTGCCGGCTGGAACCGCGGCGCTGGTGATCGCCCATTGCTGCTGATAATTTGCCTGAAGCGCCACTGCGTTCCCAGCGAAGGAGATCGTCCGCGAGGTCGAGGTGCTTCCGTCTGCCCAGCCGGTGAAACTGACGCGCGAGGTCGCGGAGGAGGAAACCGTCGCTGGGACCGTTACTTGGATCGTTGTCCCCGAAGGCTGGCTGAGGTTGCAGGGTGTCGTGCAGGGCGTTCCATTGGCCGTGATCTGGATTCCTTGCGGCACGGTGTTGATCGAGACAAGCGGCTGCTCGGCAAACGTTGCCGTCAGCGGAATGGCGGAGACTCCTGCGGGTACCACCAAAGTCTGCGTTTGCGGCCCCCCGTTCGACCAACTGACAAAATTCCACGTCCTGCCGCGCGCGTCCACTTGTGTGGAAGGGACGCTGATGGTGTGCGACTCGCCTTGCCCCCAGACGAATGTGTAGCTCGGCCAATTGCTGCGTCCGTCGACGATAAATTTCAGCCCGGGTTGGCTGGAAATGAGCGCCACCTTCACCCCTTGAGTGAAGATTGCGGTAATCGTGGCTGACGCATTCGTCACCATATCGGCCGTATAGACGGAGTTTTCTCCCATGCCGTTGTCGAAGCCCTGGAACACCCAGTAGTTGTTATAGCGGTCCATCTGCGGCGTGTTGGCCCCGATCTTGTGGGCGCTGCCGGGAAGAAAGTCGAAATCTCCCAGACATAGGATCGGGTAGCCAGGCGGCGCGGATTGGGAGATCGAGTAGCTGGTGGATGAATTGCAAGTCGCGCCATCGCCATTCGGCGCTAAAGGGGTTCCGTTGGGAGCGCCGTCGACAATCACCTGGAATCCAGGCGGATTCGTCAGGAAGTGCACGCGCTTCGCGACGGAAAATAGGGGCAGAAGCGTGGTGGGGCCGGTGAGATTATAGGTGTAGTTGGGCGAGAGCTGGTATCCGCCATTGATCTGCCAGCCGTAGAAGGCCCACCCTGGGAACGGAAACTCGGCCAGCGTCAATGGGCCGGCCGGGGCAAAAGATATCGCGCTGGAGGCGTAGCAGGCACCGTTGACGTAAATTACGCCATCCTGGAATCCGGTTGGAGAGGCGTTTCCGGGGGATCCGTTACACGTCACATTTGACGGCACGCCAGGAATTTGGATCTGTAGCTGATAGGAGACAGAGACCGATGCGGTATAGGAGGCGATCGTGGGATCCGCGGTCACCGTGATCGTCGGCCCCGAGCCAGGGAACGTCCCGGAGCTCGTGCTCCAGCCGCCAAACGTGAAACGGGTCAAGCGATCGGATGTTGTCTGGTACCCGAGCGGATTGCCGTTGGCGTCCACCGACGAGGGAAAACTCAGGATGTGCTTGCTGCCCTCCGGCCAGAGAAACGTCTGCGTTGTGATGTACGACTGGCTGTCCACGGAGAACGCGGCGCCATTTGCGTTCGTTCCCACCATTACACTCGTGATCTGAGCCCAGGCTCCTCCGATAGATACCAATGCGATGAAAATAAGCCATTTAGCCCTATTCATACCAGTTCACAACCCTCCCTGAACAAACTTTCGCAACCCGATTCGTAGAACTAGGAGACACATAGTCCCAATGGGTAATCGGCCGGGATAGGGGGAAGCTTTAGCGGATCTTCAGCGAGTGACTTGAATATCGGCGCGGAAGTAATTTTCGCCCTTGAGCGGTGAACCCGCCGCGCGCCTCATCATGGCGATTTGGCCGACGTGCGTGAGCGCATCGGCGACAGGTCCCTGGAAAAGCTTTTCCAGCGGCGCTTGGAGCGGTTCGCCGCTGGCGATGTAGGCGTCAAGCGCGGCGATTCCCGCTAGGAACCGCTCCACGTCGCTCTCCCAGGACCGTGCGGGCGTCTCCCGCCAGATGTGCTTGTCCCTTGCCAGGTTCAGGGCCCAATCAAGAAGATCGCCAATGTGCGCCAGGATTTCCCCAGCGGTGCGGGAGCCTTCGGCGATGCGAAAGCCGGAGAAACCCTCGACAACTCCCCGAAATGCCTTTTCTCCGCGATAGGCAAGAGTGGCCAGAGTATGACGGAAAAAATCCCGGTTCGATTCGGCGGACATGGATTCAAAATAGCGCATTTTTGAGGGATTCGCCTGAGGGACTTTTCGGGCCTTCCACCTTACGCTCGAACCATGACGGCTCTGCTGTCGCTACTGCTGGCGGTTTCCGCCGTAAAACAGCCCGCCACACCCCTGCGCGACGCTTGCGGCCCGGACGGCGATGTGATCGCCACACTGGAGGCGGGCGCGCCCGTTGAAATCAGGTTTGCCCTCGCCGGAGAGAGCGTCCCGTGTTATAAGGTCACCGTGCAGGCGGGCGGCAGGGCGCTGGACGGATACCTGCCGGCCAGCGCCATCTCCGGCCTGGACGATTTCGAAAAAGGCCTGCGCGATGCCTCCTGGCCGGAGGCCCAACAAGTGATGCGGTCGGCCGCCGCGGCAGCCCTGCCCACGATGTCGGCAGCCAATCCAGCCACATCCCAAGCCGCTCAATTGATCGAATCCAGCCAGCCCGCCAAGGCCCTGGTGCTGCTTGAAAACGAGCTTCGTAAGAAGTCCGATCCCAACGTGCTGACGCTGGCGGGCATCGCGGCATGGAAATCCGACGACGCGCCCCGCGCGCTGATTTACTGGAAGAACTCGCTCGCGATTCAACCGAATCCAGACCTTGAGCGCCTGTACCGTCGCGTGGAAAAGGAAGCCACGGGCGACCAGAGCACGGCCAAACTCTACGGCTTGCGGGTCCTGCTCCGCTACGATTCGAGTCTCGTTCCGGTGGAAACGGCGCGGCAGATGCTGGCCGCGCTCGATGAACAGTTCGCTCGTGTTTCTGCGGAATTGGGCTGCGCGGAGGCGGAGCGCCTGGTCGCAATTGTGCAAAGCCGCGAGGCGTATCGCAAGAGCACCGACGCCGCCGAGTGGAGCGGAGGGCAGTACGACGGCCGGATTCGCGTTCCGGTGGCAGGACCAGCCATGGATGCGGAACTCCTTCGCATCTTCGCGCATGAGAGCACCCACGCCTGCCTGTCCCTCACCGGGCGTTGGCCCGCGTGGCTTCAGGAAGGCCTGGCCCAGAAACTCTCTGGCGATGTTTTGTCCCCTGCAGCCCGGACGAAGCTCGAAAAGATGGCGCGGGAAGGAAAACTTCCGAAACTCGAGAATCTTCATCAGGACTGGTCACGGATGGATACCGAGCACGCGAGTGCGGCGTATGCGATGTCCCTGGAAGCGGTGGAGGCGTTCTACGCTAACTACGCCAGCTTCGGCATTCGGAACCTGCTGAATAATCCCGGGAAACTGGCCTCCATCACCGCGGATCTGGACAAGAAGTTAGGCCTGTGACCGTCCGTGCCGCCGTGTGCTGAGAGGATTGCCCCTGCGCCACGGGAACGCGGCGTGCAAGACCGCTACGCTATCCTAAGAAAGAGAATGCCCTTTGCCACCATTCCGGAGGCTCTCGAAGACTTCCGCGCCGGCAGGATGCTGGTCGTCGTCGACGATGAGGATCGCGAAAATGAAGGCGACCTCACCATGGCCGCCGAACTCGTCACTCCCGAAGCCATCAACTTCATGGCCACGCACGGCCGCGGCCTCATCTGCCTCGCGTTATCGCCGCAGCGTTGCGATGCGCTCGGCTTGCCGCTGATGTCGGCGCAGAATACCTCCCGCTTCGGCACTGCGTTTTGCGAATCGATCGACGCGCTCGAAGGCGTCACCACCGGCATCTCCGCAGCTGACCGTTCCCACTCGATCCGAGTGGCTATGGATCCGAAGACCACACCGCGCAACCTGGCGCGCCCGGGTCATATTTTCCCGTTGCGCGCCCGCGAAGGAGGCGTGCTGGTGCGCGCCGGGCAAACCGAAGCGGCCGTCGATCTGGCGCGCCTTTGCGGCCTCGCTCCTGGCGGCGTGATCTGCGAAATCATGAATGCGGACGGCTCCATGGCCCGCGTCCCTCACCTCAAGGAATTTTGCGCGCGGCACGGCCTGAAGATGATCTCGGTAGCCCAGTTGATTCGCCATCGGCTGGAGACCGAACATTTTCTCGAACGCCGCGGCGAGGGATGTCTGGAAACCGAAGTTGGCGCCTTCAAGACGATTCAGTACGTCAGCACGGTCGATCAGCAGGGCCACATGGCGCTGGTTCACGGCGAAATCGCCGGCGCGAAAAACGTGCTCGTCCGGATGCATTCGCGCTGCCTGCTGGGCGAGGTGTTCGGCTCGACGCGCTGCAACTGCCGCGAGATGATTCAGGCCGCGCTGGCGCGCATCGCCGAAGAAGGCGCGGGAGTATTCGTGTACCTGCATCAGACCGGCATGGGATACCGCAAGCACAGTAACGGCGCGCCCCAGTATGAGACAGGAATTGGGGCGCAGATTCTCGCCGATCTCGGGCTGTCTTCCATCCGTCTGCTGACCAACCATCCCCGCAAGGTTCTGGGCCTGGATGCCTTCGGCATCGAGATCGCCGGCCACATTCCGTTCGGAAACGCTACCGCTTAAGGAAGTTTTTCGCGAGGAAGAGCACGTTGGCCGGCCGTTCCGCCAGCCGGCGCATGAAGTAGGGATACCAGGCGGTTCCATACGGCACATAGACGCGCATCCGGTACCCCATGTCGACGATCCTGCGCTGAAGATCCGCTCGGATCCCGTACAGCATCTGGAACTCAAACTTCTCCGCGGGAATCTTCCGCTCCCGCGCGTAGCGAAGCGCCTCACCGATGATGGCTTCGTCGTGCGAGGCGATGGCCGGATACGTTCCCTTGTCGAGCAGCAGCTTCATCAAGGCGACGAAGTTTCGATCCACTTCGATTTTCTTGGGGTACGCCAGCGACGCAGGCTCTTTGTACGCACCCTTGCAGAGCCGCACCGGAATGCCCCGCGCATTCAGCCGCTCGATGTCGGCCTGGCTGCGATAGAGATACGCCTGGATCACACTTCGCGCCGTGCCGATCTTTTCCACGATTTCCAGCGTCCTGTCCGTGTACTCGCTCGACTCCATATCGATCTCGATTCTCGTGCCGCGTTCGGTGGCGCGCGCCGCCAGAGCCTGCGCATTCTCCAGGCAGGCGTCGGTGGATAAATCCAAACCGAATTGCGTCAACTTGATCGAGACCGTCGACGGAAGACCGCGCTTGCCGATCTCGTCAAGCGCGACCAGATAGTCGTTGCGCGACGCCTCGGCTTCGGCCAGCGAGGACACGTTCTCTCCAAGATGATCCAGCGTGGTAAATACGTTCTTTTCGGCAAGACGGGCGCAGACGGCGAGTTCGTCCTCCAAGGTCAAACCGGCAATGAAACGGCTGGTCAGTTTGCCCGCGACGGGCGAGGTCTCCATCCACTTCCGCATCCCTTTCTGCTTGGAAAGAAACAGGAAGGCTTGGCGCATCATGAGGGTCTGTCCGCTCCTTGGGGTTCTTTGACAACGGCGTCGAGGCGGGGAGGCTGCGGCGCGTCTCCGTCCGGCCCAACACCGAGCTCGCGCATTCGTTTCAATGACGGTATCAGGCGCGATTCCCAGCTTCCGGCCGACCGGTTATACGCATCGACGGCTTTGGCAAGGTGGCGGCCGGCGTCGGTGTACGCGTCGGCGAACACGCGAACGCGGTCGTAGAGTTCGGCGCTGAGCTTGCGCAATTCACCGGCGTTCTGGGCGAGCTTTTCCTGGCGCCAGGTGTACGCGACGCCCTTCAACACGCTCACCAGCGTCACCGGCGTGGCGAGCAGGACTTTTCGCGCGATGGCCTTTTCCAGCAGCTCCGGGTCGCGCTCCAGCGCCGCGGCCAGGAAATGATCCCCGGCAAGGAATAATACAACCAGCTCCGGCGCGGGCTGCAGGCGCGACCAATATTCGCGCGCTCCCAGCGTCATCACATGCCGCATCACCTGCTGCGCGTGCCGGTCCAGCGCGACTTTGCGGGAGGCATCGTCCGCGGCGGCCTCGGCGTCCAGATACGCGGAAAGTGGAACCTTGGCGTCCACCGCCAGTGTGCGCCCTCCGGGCAGTTTGACCACCATGTCCGGACGCTGCCCATCGGACGCGCTTTGCTCGTAGAAATCGCACTGCGGCGCCATTCCGGCCAGCTCCGCCACCCGGCGAAGCGTCAGTTCGCCCCAGCGGCCTCGTGAATTCGGCGCGCGCAGCGCCTGCGAAAGCGCCACCGTCTCCCGGCTGAGTGAACTAAGCTGCTGGTCCAACCCGCCGAGCGCCCGCTGACGCTGCGCCTCC
Organism: Acidobacteriota bacterium; assembly: GCA_037439565.1. Lineage (GTDB taxonomy): Bacteria > Acidobacteriota > Terriglobia > Bryobacterales > Bryobacteraceae > Palsa-187. The sequence continues at coordinate 17,422 of JBBIVT010000087.1, forward strand.
AGTTCCCGGATCTGCGCTTCCAGCCGCTGCAGTGTCTCCATCACCGGAGGTTCCGGCCGGGAGCGGCGCCACAGCGTGGCGATCAACGCGCCGACGCCCAGCGCCAAAACAATTCCCAGCACAAATGTTGCAACCGGCATGGATTCCCATCTCAGTGTGCCACAGACGGGAGAGGATTACTGTAGCTTCCCGCCGGCGAGCGATTCGAGAAATCCGCGCGTGATCGGCCAACGGCCCGTGACGCGTTCCTTCTCCTGTGCGAACGTGCCTGCCACCAGCACGCCGCTTAAGTCGTCCGGATTGGCGGTGAGGTGCTCGCGCTCCAGCATCTTCTTCAACATGTCCGTCGACGCCGACAGGCGGCGCGTCATCAACTCGGCGATTTCCGGCGTCCCGCACACCGCCTCGACTCGAATCTCAAATGCTCCGCCCGCTGGTCCCGCGGCGAACGTCACCTGCTGCGCCTGCGAAAGAGGCTCTAAAAACGCGTGCGTCCCCGCGCCCAGGTTGGCGTCGCTCAAGGCAAACGACGGCACGGAGATCCACACCGGCTCCGAGGGCAGCAGCGGCGGCTTGCGCCAGTCCTGCAACCCGATCATTTTCACTCCCCGCTCATCCGTGGATACCGCGATCGCCAGCACCGCGGGACGCAGCGGCATCAATGAGACGTAGTATCCCGGCCGCGTCGCCTGCATCGAGCATCCCGGATCCCCGCACTTGCCTCCCTGGCTGATCACATACGCCGACAGCTTTTTCCAATCGAAACGCCCCCGCATCGCCAGATACGTGTTGCCCTCGGAAAACGCCGCGGCGATGGCGTCGATATCCGTGCGGTAGTCCAGCCCCGTGTGCGTCAGGAACGCCTTGTAATCGGCATCCTCGGCCGATTTGGACCCCGCGATCAGATCGAGCACGCCTCCCCGGCGAAGTTTATCCAGATCGACGAATACGTGCGTTGCGCGAGCCTGCGGCAGGCATTGCAGCAACTGCGCGTCATTGAACGTGCGCGTGGAGCGCCAAACGAGAAACCCGGCGACGATCCCGGCCGCCAGCAGCAGAGCTAGGGCGGTTTTCTTCACACGGCGACAGCCGCTTCGACGCGATCGTGCTTCCACAATTCGACATACGGCGCGAGGTCGGCCATCATTTTGGCGAACTGGAGCGGATCGAGCGATTGCGCGCCATCGCTGACGGCCTTTTCCGGATGCGGATGCATTTCGACAATCAGGCCGTCCGCCCCGATGGCTACGCCCGCCCGCGCCAGCGCCGGCACTAAGCTGCGCTTGCCCGTCGCATGGCTGGGATCGAGAATCACCGGCAGATGCGTCAATTCGTTCAGCGCGGCGATGGCGGCGATGTCGCAGGTATTCCGCGTCACCGTTTCGAACGTCCGGATGCCGCGCTCGCAAAGAATCACGTTGGGATTCCCGTGCGCCACGATGTACTCGGCCGACATCAGCAGTTCCTTCACCGTGGAGCTCATGCCGCGCTTCAGCAGAATCGGACGCCCGCACTTGCCCAGCGTCTTCAGCAGCGCGAAATTCTGCATGTTGCGCGCACCGATCTGCAAAATGTCCGCGTAGCCGGCCACCAGGTCCACGTCGCGGTCGCTCATCACCTCGGTCACGATGCCCAGCCCGGTCGCCTGGCGGGCCTTGGCCAACAATTTGAGCCCTTCTTCTTCCAGGCCTTGGAAATCGTAGGGCGACGTGCGGGGCTTGAATGCGCCGCCGCGTAGGAACTTCGCGCCGCCGCGCGCCACAATCTCCGCCGATTCCAGAATCTGCCGCTCGCTTTCCACGGAGCAGGGACCGGCCATCACCACGAAATCGCTGCCGCCAATGCTGGTTCCGTTCACCGTGATTTCGGTCTTGTTCGGGCGGAATTCGCGGCTGACGAACTTATAAGGAGCGGAAATGCGCACCGCGCGCTCAACGCACGGCATGGCTTCGATGGATTCCAGGCACGCAGTGACGTCGCCCACGCCCACCGCGCCAATGACGACGCGCTCCTCGCCTTCGATCGA
>JBBIVT010000088.1:0-9387 GCA_037439565.1 Acidobacteriota bacterium
TGGTTGGGGCGCCTGCGGGCCAGCACTCAGGAATTGAGGGAGTTCGAACAGACTCCGGTCGACTGGATTTCAAAATGGAGCGGGCTACCTCCGGGTACGCCTCCCTTCGAATCGGTGCTGGTCTACGAGCATGAGCCGCCGGGCGTTGCGATGCGGGCACTCGGCGCGGCGTGGGCCAGGCGTAATCTGCATCGCTTTCAACGAACAGATTCCGCCGTCACGCTCGCGGTCCATGGCGGACCCGCGCTGAGTGTCGATCTGGTCTTTGACACACGGATATTTTCCAGCAACACGATGCGCGCCGCGGCGGACCATCTGGTGACGCTCCTCCAGGGCTTCCTGGACCGTCCAGATTCGCAATTGTTCCGGGTGAACATGCTCACTGCCGCGGACCGGCGCTTGACCACAGAGCTTAATCAGGCTGCGGTCGCCAGGTTTCCGCAAGATCTGTGTGCTCACCAGCTTTTTGAGCAGCAGGCGCGGCGGACTCCGGCGAAGGCTGCGCTGGAGTTTCCCGGAGGCTCGGTGTCTTATGAGGAGTTGAACCACAGGGCGAACCGGTTGGCGGCTCACTTTCGCGCGGAGGGCGTAGGTCCCGAAGATTTGGTCGCCATAGCGATGGAGCCTTCGGTGGAAACGATCGTCGCAATTCTCGCGGCGCTGAAAGCGGGAGCGGCGTTTCTTCCCATCGATCCGCACCTTCCTGTTGAACGCCGGCGATCGATGCTCGCTGACGCGAACCCGAGGCTCTCCCTGCCGGAGGACCTTCCTTCGCCGGCGAGCCTCGCTCAACGATCTTCGGACAATCTTCCCAACATCGCATCACAGGCGAACGCGGCGTATGCGATTTACACCTCCGGGTCGACAGGCACGCCGAAAGCGGTGGTGGCGCTGCACCGGGGACTGGTGAATCACACGCTGGCGGCTTGCGCGGTGTACGGAGTCACGGAGAACGACCGGAGGCTGCAGTTCGCCTCCGTCGGAAGCGATTTTTTCATCGCCGAGCTGTTCAACTACTTGTCCAGTGGAGCGACGCTGGTGCTGGGGTGGAATCGCGGGGGCGCGGTCAAGGATTTTTTGCGTTATCTGGACGAAAAGTTCATCACGATTACCGGCGTGCCCAGCGCGTGGTGGCACGAATGGGTTGCGGCCATGGAGCATGGCGAGTTGCCCGCGCCGCGCTCGCTTCGTGCCGTGATTATCGGCATGGAGAAGGCGAACCCCAGGGCGCTGCGGAGCTGGAATAGCTCGATAGAGGAAAAAATTCGCCTGTTCAATGCCTACGGGCCTACGGAGACGTCGCTCACGGCAACTGTCTATGAGGGCGGTACTTCGGCTTGGGAGGGCGACGCTTTCGTCCCCATCGGCCGTCCGCTGGCCAATACACGGGTTTATGTTCTGAGTCACGACGGCAGCCAACTCCCCGCAGGCATCGCGGGCGAGTTGTACATTGGCGGCGCGGGCGTGGCGCGCGGATACCTGAACTCGCCGGAGCAGACCGCGCGGCGTTTTGTGAAAGGTCCTTTTTCGGAGGATCCGGAAAGCCGTCTGTACGCGACCGGAGATATCGTGTTCCTGCTTCCCGACGGAAACCTTGTGTTCCTGGGCCGCGCTGACCGGCAGGTGAAAATTCGCGGCCAGCGGGTGGAGTTGGAGGAGATTGAGGTGGCTTTAGCGGCGCATTCCGCGATTCGCCAATCCGCTGTGATTCTGCGCGGCACGGAGAATCAGCGGGTTCTGACCGCGTTCTACACTATCCATGAGGGTTTGGCGCCCTCTCCTCCCGAGCTTCGCACCCACCTGGCGAGGACGCTGCCGGAGCACATGATCCCGGCTGTCTTCGAGCCGCTCGCAGACATGCCGATGACGCCCAGCGGAAAGGTGGATCGCCAGACGCTGGAGTTACGCGAGGTTGGCCAGGCGCCGAAGCCGGCGCACCCGCTGAGTCCGGCTGAGGAGCGTCTGGCGGCGATGTGGATGGAAGCGCTCGGCGTGCGACCTGTTTCGCCGGACGACCATTTTTTCAATCTGGGCGGCGACAGCCTGCGAGCCACGATCCTGTTCACGATTCTGGAAGCAGCACTGGGGCGTCCGGTGCCATCGGATACGCTGTTGCGCGCGCCCACGCTTTCGCGCATGGCGGCCGTCATCGGGGAGATGGAGGCTTACGGAGAAGAGCGCGCGGTGATCGCGCTTCGGACGGGGACGCGCATCCCCTTCTGCTGCCTGCCGGGCGCGGAGGAAAGTCCCTATTATTTCTGGGGACTGGCACGATCGCTCGGCAAGGACCAGCCGTTTTATCTGGTCCGCGATCCGAGGCGGATGCGGGATAGGGGCGTCTATACGGTGGAAGAATCGGCCCAGTATCTGGTCCAACGCTTGAGGGCCTTTCAGACCAGCGGGCCATACATTCTGGGTGGCCACTGCTACGGCGGAATCGTCGCGTTTGAGATGGCCCGGCAGATGATCGCGCAGGGTCAGAACGTGGCACTGGTCGTCCTGCTCGACGTCGCCACGCCGGGTTATCCAAAAGTGTTTCGTCATTGGAGGGAGTATCTCCGGCATGCGGCGCAGTTCGCGATCCTGCACCCGCGAGCCGTATTCAAGGAGTCTGGGACACACTTGAGGTTCTTGGGGAAATTGTTCCTCCGCCGCGTTTCAACGTCGGCCTGGAGAGCTTCCATGAGCGCGGGGCTTAAGAAAAGTCTCCCTCCGGAAGTGCTGCAGCCTACCCAGACGAACCGTCGGGCAGGCTTCAGTTACCGGCCCCGAACGCTCGCGTGCGACGTCATCCACTATTTGTCCGAGATTCCCGGAATGAGCACCCGGATCCTTCCCGATGCGAGGCTGGGTTGGGGGGATTTTGTATCGGGCCGCTACAAAACGTGCCGGACGGCGGGCAACGCCGTAACGCTGTGCCAGGAACCAAACGTGGGAGAGTTGGGCGCACACCTGAGGACTGTTCTTGATGAGTGGAATCGGTGACATTTCGCCGGCAAAGGTGGGACAATCATACGATTCATGATCCGTCCGCTCCTGCTTATCCTCGCCCTGCCGTTGATCGCCGCCGATACGGAATGGCCCGTCAACGGCGGCCCCTACAATATCCGCTACACCGGGCTTTCCCAGATCACGCCGGCCAACGTCGCGCGGTTGCAGGTCGCCTGGAGCTGGGACGCACACGAGGCATTCAAGGATTCGGAGATGCAAAGCAATCCCATCGTGGTGGATGGGATGCTCTACGCGACCACGCCGAAAATGCACGTTGTGGCGCTGGACGCCCGCACCGGCCACGAGGTCTGGAGCTTCGACGCGAGCAGCGGCGACAAAATCCAGCGCCGCTTCCGGCACCGCGGCGTGACCATTTACAAAGACCGCGTGTTCGCTACGTATCGCAACCTGCTGTGGGCGCTCGACCGCAAGACCGGCAAGCCGATCCAGACCTTCGGCGACGACGGCCACATCGATCTGCGCAAGGGCTTGGACCGTCCCTATGAGACGCTGAGCGTGAGCGCGTCCAGCCCCGGCGTGATTTTCGAGGACATGATCGTCATGGGTTCGACCGTGCCGGAGACGCTGCCCGGAGCCCCTGGTAATATCCGCGCCTTCGATGTCCACACGGGCCAGATGCGCTGGACATTTCATACCATCCCGCATCCGGGCGAGTTCGGCTACGAGACCTGGCCGCCCGAGGCCTGGAAGATCAGCGGCGGCGCGAATGCCTGGGCCGGGCTGAGCGTTGATCCTAAGCTGGGGATGATCTTCGCGGCGACGGGATCGGCGTCGTTCGATTTTTACGGTTCCAATCGCATCGGCGACAATTTGTTCGCCGATTGCGTGATCGCGCTCGACGCCCATACCGGCAAGCGGATCTGGCATTTTCAGGGCGTAAAACACGACCTGTGGGACCTGGATTTTCCCGCCGCGCCAAGCCTGGTCACCGTGACCCGCAATGGAAAAAAGGTGGAAGCCGTGGCGCAAATCGCCAAGACCGGTTTCGTCTTCGTGCTGGACCGGCGCACGGGCGAGCCGCTGTTTCCCATCGAATACCGCAAGGTTCCCGCCTCGACGCTCGACGGCGAAACGGCCGCCGAAACCCAGCCGTTTCCGGTGAAACCGCCTCCCTTCACGCGTCAGAAATTTACCGAGGATATGGTCACGAACCGTACGCCGGAAGCGCATGCTGCCGTGCTCGACTGGCTGCGCCAGCTCGATTCCGGCGGCATGTTCACCCCGCCAAGCACGCGCGGCACCGTCCTGATGCCCGGCACCGACGGAGGAGGCGAATGGGGCGGCGCGGCCTACGATCCGGAAACCGGGCTCCTCTACGTCAACTCGAACGAGCAGCCGTGGATCATCCGCATGGTGACGCATGACACCACGTCGCTGTACAACAACAACTGCGCCGGCTGCCATAAAGGGGACCGCAGCGGGACGCCGCCGACTTTCCCGTCGCTCATCGGGATCGGCCAGCGGCGCTCGCGGGAGGAGTTGATCACGTATATCAACGAAGGCACCGGCCGCATGCCCGGCTTCAGCCATCTGGGCCGCGGCGTTGAAGAAATCGTCGACTTTCTGCTCACTGGCAAGGACGCCGGGGCGGGGAAACTGAAGGACGCATCCAAGGACCCGAACTTCCAGAAATATCGCAACGAGGGCTATATCCTGATGCGCGATCCCGACGGCTATCCGCCGCTCACGCCGCCCTGGGGGACGCTGAATGCCATCGACCTGAACAAGGGCGAGATCCGCTGGCGGATCCCCTTGGGGGAGTATCCGGAGTTAGTTGCCAAAGGCATCAAGAACACGGGCAGCGACAATTACGGCGGTCCGGTCGTCACCAAGAGCGGCCTGCTGTTCATCGGAGCCACAAACTTCGACAAAAAGTTCCGTGTTTTCGAAAAGTTAACCGGGAAACTGCTGTGGGAAACCGTCTTGCCAGCCGCGGGGAATGCCACGCCGTCGGTGTATGAAATCGACGGCCGCGAGTACGTCGTGATCGTTTGCGGAGGCGGTAAAAACGACGCTCCTTCAGGCAGCAGTATCGTCGCTTTTGCCTTGCCAAATGGCTCATAACAAACGAATTTTGAGCCTACATGACAAAACTGTTTACATGGTCCGCTAAGGGTGTTATACTTTCGCAATTGTTTTAGTTGGGGAAAGTGGAAGTTCGTCCAGCCGGCTTTTGGGAAGGGAGAGGCTTCGGGCTCCGGTGCCCGTGCACCCGTAAAGCTCATTCCACCTCCGCCCATCTAACAACCAGTTTGCTTTGGTGTAGTACCCGTAGGAGATCGAAAAAAAGGGGAGGGTAGTTGATGTCTCAATTGACACAATTTTTCTCGCAACGAGGGATCGTTGCGATTTTAGCGATCGCCATGCTGCTGACGTTTGGCAGCGCGACGGCGATGGCGCAGGTAGCGGCGGGCGGCACGGTCGCCGGTCAGGTGACTGACCAACAGGGCGCGGCCATGCCGGGCGTCGACATCAAGTTGACCGATCCGTCAACGAATATTACGCTGACGGCCACGACAAACGATGCCGGCCGCTACACGATGGTGAACGTCAGGCCTGGAATTTACGACATTACGTTCTCCAAGTCTGGGTTCGCCGCTCGCAGGGTGAGCAAGCAGGCCGTGAACGTGGGCGAAATTCTCACGATGAACGCCAGTCTTGAAGTCGGCCAGGTGAGCAACGTGGTGGAAGTCACCACGGCAGCGGGCGCGGAACTGCAGACCGTCAACGCGAGCGTTGGCACCACCGTCTCGGGACCATCCCTTACGTATTTGCCGATTTTCGGCTCTGACATCTCCAGCTTGGCGAACTATCAGCCGGGCGTTTCGCCGGAAGGCGCGGTCGCGGGCGCGATGTACGACCAGAACTCGTTCCAGTTGGACGGCGGCAACAACAATAGCGACATGGACGGTTCCATGCGCGATTACACGGGCAGCTATTCAAAGGGCGGCTACAGCGGCGGCGGCAATCCCCCCAGCGGCGTTCTTCCGACGCCTCAGGACACGGTTGAGGAATTCAAGGTATCCACCTCCGGTCAGACGGCCGACTTCAATGGCTCCTCGGGCGCGCAGATCACCGTTGTCACCAAGCGCGGCACCAACCAGTTCCACGGCACGGCCTACTATTTCTACAACTCGAGCGACGTCGGCGGCGCCAATGACTGGGGCAACAACCACACGCCGAGCCACGGCCTGGGTTACACGCCGATTCCGATCACGCACAATAACCGCTATGGCTTCACCGTTGGCGGTCCCCTGCTGCCGAAATTCTGGGGCGGCAAGACGTACTTCTTCTTCGGTTATGAAGGTTTCCGCTTCCCGCAGTCGGCGATTGTAAACAAAACCGTGCCGACGGCGCTGTTTAAGGCAGGCGTCATTCAGATCAACCAGGGCGGCACATATGTGCCCTACAACTTGAATCCTAACGCCGTGACGGTGAATGGAACCACCTACGCTCCGGCCACCTGCGCCGGCGGCGCCTGCGATCCGCGCGGCCTCGGCATGAACCCGATCGTCCAGCAGCTCTGGAGTAAGTACATGCCCGCGCCGAACAACTTCAACCTGGGCGACGCGCACAACACGGCAGGCTTCCAGAGCCAGGTTTCTCTTCCCGAGAAGACCGCGTTTCTGGTGGGCCGCGTCGATCATGATTTCGGCGAGAAGTTTCGCTTCTTCAGCAGCTATCGCTACTATGGCCTCACGCAGTTGACCACCAATCAGGTGGATATCGGCGGCGCACTCCCTGGCGATACGCTGGGCCAGGCCGTGGCGCGCGCACCGCGCCCGCAGAAGCCGGAGTTTATCGTGGCTGGCCTGACCGCCAACATCACGCCCACGCTGACCAACGATTTCCACTGGAACTTCACGAAGGTTTGGTGGCAGTGGGGTTCCTCGGCCGCGCCTCCGCAGCTGCCGGGATTGGGCGGCGCGCTGGAAATCGGCGGCGAGACTTCGCAGGCGCTGATTCCGTACAACGTGAACAACCAGAACACGCGCCAGCGCTTCTGGGACGGTCATGATTCCTTGTACAAAGACGACCTGACCAAGGTGACGGGCAACCACGTGATTCAGTTCGGCGGTAACTACGGCCGGAACTGGGATTATCACGAGCGCAACGATAACGGCCAGGGTATCAACACCTCGCCCGTGTACCAGATCGGTTCCGGGTCGGGAATTCTGTATTCGTCTGCCACTCAGCCGGTGGGTCTCCCCGCCGGGCAGATCACCAACTGGAATAAGTTTTATTCCCAGGCGTTGGGTATTGTGAACCAACCGCAGCAGTTGTTCACCCGCAGCGGTTCCGCGCTGACCTTGAACCCGAATGGAACGCCCATGTTCGACCAGAGCACCATTCAGTTCTACAACCTTTACGTCACCGATTCGTGGCACATCAAGCCGACCCTTACCTTGACTTATGGTTTGGGTTATCAGGTGGAAACGCCTCCGGTGGAAGCGCAGGGCAAGCAGGTGGAACTGGTGGACTCCTCGGGTGCACCCATCAGCTTCAACAACTACTTCAATACTAAGCAGCAGCAGGCGCTTGCGGGGACCGTTTATAATCCCACGATCGGCTTCTCCACGATCGGCAGCGTGACGAACGCGAGCCACAAGTATCCGTATCAGCCGTTCTACGGCGGCCTCAGCCCCCGTTTAGCGGCGGCCTGGAATCCCAAGGGCGGCGACAGCATGCTCGGCAAGCTGCTGGGCGACGGCAAGACGGTCATCCGCGGCGGTTACGGCCAGGTTTACAGCCGTCTGAACGGCGTCGGCCTGGTGCTGATTCCGCTGCTGGGCGTTGGTCTCGGCCAGCCGGTCTCCTGCATTGGCGCTTCCATGACCGGGCAGTGCCTCGGCTCTGGCGGCGTGACTCCGGCGACTGCGTTCCGCATCGGAAGCGATGGGTTGGTTGCGCCGATCCCGACGCCGACCAAGACTCTGCCTCAGCCTTCCTTCCCGGGCCTCAACGGCTCTCCGGCGGCGGGCGCGGCTTCGGTGCTCGATCAGAGCTTCCGGCCGGCGGCGACGTACAACTTCAATTTCAGCATCCAGCGGGAAATTCGCCCGAAGGTGTTGTTTGAAACCGGCTACATCGGCCGCATCATCACGCATGAATGGAACCAGCGCGACTTGAACGCTGTTCCGACGATGCTTACCTTGGGCGGCCAGAGCTTCGCGCAGGCCTTTGCCAATACGTACTTTGCCGTGGCAAACGGTGGAACACCCGCGGTCCAGCCGTTCTTTGAATCGGCGCTGGGCGGAGCGAACTCCTCCTTCTGCGCCGGCTACGGAAGCTGCACGGCGGCTGTAGTAAAGAACGCGACCATGAATAACTACATCGGCCAGACGCAGGTGTTCTCGCTGTGGTCGGCGCTGAGCAAAGCCTCCTCCTGGGTACCTGGGCGGACCATCCCCAGCAGCCAGAGCGCGGCGCTCCCCTCCGGCCAGGCGTCGGGCATCTTCGCCGACGACACTTCCGGGTCCTCCAACTACAACGCCCTGTACACAACCTTCACTATGAGGGACTGGCATGGCGTGACCACGCTTTCGAACTTCACCTGGGGCCGCGCGCTGGGCACTGGAAACCAGTCGCAGGCGACGTCGCAGTACACTTCGCTGAACCCCTACAATGTTCGGCAGTCCATGTACGGTCCGCAGTTCTACGACTACAAGTTCACCTACACCCAGACCTTCCTGTGGTCGGAGCCGTTCTTCAAATCGCAGAAGGGCTTCCTCGGGCACGCGCTGGGCGGATGGAGAATCGCTCCGATCCTCACCGCGCGCAGCGGCGCTCCTTTGTTCGTGAATAACCTCTACGGCGGGTCCGAATCGTTTGGCGAAAGCCAGGCGGGCGGCACCAACGACGGCGCGGTTCTTGCCGGTCCCTGGACCGGCGGAAACAGGGCCATCTACAACATCAACATCCCGAACAGCGCGTCGGGCGCTGGCGTGAGCGGCAACCTGGCCAACGGTGGAAACAACATGAATATGTTCTCCAACCCGGCGCAGACCTTCAGCCAGTTCCGTCCCTGCGTTCTGGGATATGACACCAGTTGCGGCGCTGCCGGCATCATCCGCGGCATGTCCAACTGGAACGTGGACGCCAACATCGCGAAGGATTTCAACCTCTTCCGCGAGCGCGTGGCGGCGACCATGTCCTTCCAGTTCCAGAACGTGTTCAATCACGTCGTGATGGCCGATCCGTACATGTCGATCGGCAGCGCGCCGGATTGGGGCGTCCTCGGTTCCAACGAGAACGGCACCATCAGCACGCCTCGTAACCTCACGTTCAACCTGCGTTTGATCTTCTAAACGCGGGTTTTCGCAATCAGCTAAAGGGCGCTCCGGGAAACCGGGGCGCCTTTTCTTTTATGCGGAC
>JBBIVT010000088.1:9487-19338 GCA_037439565.1 Acidobacteriota bacterium
CAGGGAAATGGTGGGCCCGAGAGAACTCGAATCTCTGACCTCTACCGTGTCAAGGTAGCGCTCTAACCAACTGAGCTACGGGCCCGGAGTGAAGACGAACTTTTACTATAACATGGCCCCTGGCGTTCGCTAAACTAATTGCATGCCCTCTCTTGCACCTCCGCGACGCCTGCTGTTCGGGCCCGGCCCCACTCAGGTGGAACCTCGCGTTTACGACGCCATGACGAAGCCGGTGGTCGGCTACATGGATCCGTTTTTCTTCGAAGTAGTGGAGGAAATTCGCCGCGATCTGCGGGTGTTGTTCGGCACCGCGAATCCGTGCACCCTGGCGATCTCCGGCACGGGAAGCGCCGGCATGGAGACGGCCGTTTCCAACTTCGCCGGACCGGGAACCAAGTTCGCGGTGTTCGTGTCAGGCTTTTTCGCCGAGCGCATCGCAGAAATGGGCCGCCGTCATGGAGCTGAGGTTGTCCGCTGCGAAAAACCGTGGGGAGAGACATTTACCGAAGCCGAGGCCGCAGCGTTTCTGGAGCGGGAACGCCCCCACCTGGTGGCCTTCGTGCACGCAGAAACCTCCACGGGCGCGCTGCAGAACCCTCTTGCGATTACGGGTCCCGCGCATGCCATCGGCGCGCTGGTGATTGCCGATTGCGTTACGTCACTGGGCGGCGTGCCCATCGACGTGGACGCCAGCGGCATTGATGTCGCCTACAGCTGTTCGCAGAAAGGCGTAAGCTGCCCTCCCGGCCTTTCGCCGTTCACCGCCTCGCCCAAAGCCGTGGAAGCCGCGCGCGCCAGGGGCGATAATCCGGTCTGGTATCTCGACCTGAAGATGCTCGCTGATTACTACGACGCGCCGCACAAGTATCACCACACCGCGCCCATCTCCACGTTCTACGCGCTGCGCGAGGGCCTCGCGGCGATTATGGAGGAAGGCGCGGCGAATCGCTTCGCACGCCACCGGAAATGCCACGAGGAGTTCGTGCGCCGCATGGAGGCGATGGGTTTATCGATGCACGTGGCCGAAGGTCAGCGCATCGCGACACTCAACACCGTTCGCGTGCCGGAGGGCGTGAACGATCTGGACGTGCGGAAGCGCCTGCTGGCCGATCATGACATCGAGATTGCCGGAGGCTTCGGGCCGCTGGCTGGGAAAATCTTCCGCATCGGATTAATGGGGCCGCTGGCCACGCCCGAAAATGTGGCGCTGTTCTGTTCCGCCTTTGCGCGGAGCCTGAATCCGGACGCCGTGGTGCCGGAAACCGCGCCCGCCGCGCGCAAATTCACGCTCACCAAGACGATTGAGGCGGCGAAGCTGAATCCGCGCACGCTGCGGCCGCTGTCGCCGGTGAAAACGTCGATTCCCTTTGGCGCGATTCTCGAGAAGTTCAGCAAGGATCGGGACGTGCAGCAGTTTTACTACCTGGGCGAGCCGTACCAGTGCGCGTCAAGCGAGATCGACCGGGCGCTGGAGCCGGTTTAACGTTCCTGCCGCGGCTCGGCTAATCCGAGCTGTAGTTGATCTCGAGATTGCGCGCCTGCCAGGCCGCGAACGCCAGCACCACCAGCGTCACCAGCAGCAATCCGCTGACGGCCCAGACCGCTGGCGTCGCCTCGGCCGAGGACAATAGCAGGGCCGCAAGCGCCGGCATGTCCGTCGGCCGCGCCACCACCGGGCACATGGATTGCAGGTAGAAAATCACGCTGATTTTCTTGAGCGCGGCTGACAGGAACGGGTTGGCGCTCTCCCATAGCAGCACCACACCCGCAGGGATAATGGGATTCCGGAACAGCAGCCCAGCGGCTAGAAAAACGCTGCCATAGCCGAGACAGGCCATGGCCGTGACACCAAGATATGCGCCGATCTGTCCCCAACCCGGCCCGCGCAAGTACTCCGCCATCGCCGGACCGGTTAAGTGCCAACCCATCGCCGCCAGTTGCAGCGCCGTGCTGCCGGTGAAAATCACCACGGTAGCGATGAGGCCGGCCAGATATTTCCCTACCAGCAGCACCTCGCGCCGGATGGGGGCCAGCAAATAAAAGTGCAGGCTCTTGTCGAGCAGTTCTCCGCGGAACAGATTGGTGAAGATCCCCACGCAGCCGAAGAAAATCGCCAGCCGGAGGTAGAAGAACTGGAAGACGGTGGCGAAGATCAGCGAATCCTTGGGGATGGTGCGCATTTCATTGCTCTGGCGCCCCACCAGTTCGTCGTCGCGGAAAATGAAGATGTAGTCGTTCTCGCCGTCGGTGTAGCGGTAACGGGTGGTTTCGTGCGACTCGCTCCGCCTGGAAAAGCGGAAGGTATTTTGCGAATACGGCTCGCCCAGCTTCGCCTCCACCTGCTCGCGGGACATGCCCATTTCGATGGCGCGCAGGGCGTCCGCGGGCACGGGATGCGTGGACACCAGCTCCGCCTTCCGGTCCCGGTCGTGCAGCACTGCGATGGAGTCGGCAAAAAACAGGGCCGCCGGCGCCAGGGCCAGCAGATAGACCCACAGCCCTCGCCGGGAGAAAAACGTCTTGCGCATTTCCAGGCGGATCACGGCGCGAATCTGCGCCCACCAAAGTGCGTAATTCATCGTGTCGCTTCCTCGCCGCCGATCAGATACTCATAGACGGAATTGACGTTGTCGTCAGCCGGCGTGACGCTCTCGATGGCGATTCCTTCCAGCGCGATGTGGTTGAGCATGCGGTAGAAGCGGTCCGCGTCCCGCGTCTTGATGAGCAAGCCGCCGCCATCCACGTGCAGCTTCACTTCCACCACGTGATCGCTTTCAAAGACGCGCGCGGCCATGGCGGAGGGGCGGTCGCAGCGCACCTGCACTTGAATCGGATGGTCGCTGATCTCGCTGCGCACGCCGCTGATTTCGCCCTCGGCCACTACGTAACCATTGGCGAGCAGAATCACCTGGTCTGAAATCATGTCGACTTCGTGCAGAATGTGCGTGGACATGATGACGTGCTTGCCGGCGGCCGCGAATTCGCGGAACAGGGCGATGGTCTCGGCGCGTACCAGCGGGTCCAGGCCGTTCAGGGGCTCATCGAGCACCAGCACCTCCGGATCGTGCGCGATGGCCTGCGCCAGTTTGATGCGCTGCCGCATGCCCTTGCTGTAGCCGGCGACTTTTCTCCTGGCTGGCTCCACGAGGTTCACGCGCTCGATCGCCTTCCACGCCCGCGCTTCGCAATCGGCATGGGAATCGCCGAACAGGCGCAGGAACGAATAGACGAACTCGAAGCCGGTCAAGCCTTTCGGGAAGGAATCGAACTGCGTGGAATACCCGACGATGCGAAACAGTCTCTCCGGATCGCCGGTCGAGGCGCCGCGCACTTTGATCTCGCCGCGCGTCGGGCGAACCAGGCCGGTCATCAGGTTCATCAGCGTCGTTTTTCCCGATCCGTTCGGACCCACCAGGCTGGTGATTCCCGGAGGAATCGACAGCGTCACGCGGTTGACGCCCAGCACCTCGCCATAAAATCGCGACACATTGTCGAAGGTCACCAGGCTCTGCTCGATGGGCGGAGGCGCGCTCTGCACCGGCCTGGTCTCGCTGGCTGCGCCGGGGACGGTCATTTCACCACCTCGAACGCCCGCACTTTTTTCGAGAGCAGCCACAAGCTGAGGGCGGACACTACGGCCAGCGCCGACCACGCCTGCGCCGCGGAAATGCCATTGCCCGAATCGTAGTGGAATAGCTGTCCCCAGGCAGTGGACATCATTTGCGCGATGTCGATCATCGATCCGTTGTGGGTTCGCATCACCGCGTTGATGGCCGCGCCGAAGCCCGCGCCCGCGAAAAAGATCCCCAGAATCAACCCCCCCGCCGCGATCTTCCATCGCACCCAGGCCGAAACGGCCAGCGCGATCAGGGAGAGGATGACGCTCCAGGTGAATAACCCGATGAACAAGGCCGACGCAATCCACAGATGATTTTTCGCCCACGCCCATCCGCCCATGTTCCACTGCAGGCAGAACAGAATCAGTCCGGGGATCCAGGTGATCCAGGCGAGCAGATTCATCAGGACGGCCATCCTGCCCAACACGTACTCAGTGCGCGAAAACGGCCGGCACAGATAGAGCGGCATGGCGTTATTGGTCACGTCGGGAGACACCAGGCTCGGCCCCACAATGGCCGTCAGCAGAAAGGCCATGGTCGATTGAAAATTGCAGAAGTAGACGAAGAATTTTTCGTTGATGTCGACAAAGCGCCAGGCGGGAATATTCAGGGCTTCCAGAAACGAAAGATTGTGCGCGATGTACAAAAACAGCGTTGCGCCGATGGGATAGATCGCGCAAACGGCCAGGAACATCAGCAGGACTTTTGACTGGAACAGCCGGGCGTAACTGTAGCGGGGCAGAATCAGAAACCGGGACCAGCCCGGCGTCAGGCCGCCTTCATATCCTTTATAAGTGCGCTTATAGACCGCCATCAGGATTCCATCGCCTTCAGGAAGATATCCTCCAGCGTATCGCGGCGGTAATTCAACCTCCGCAGTTGCAACTCCTTCATCGCGGCATGGCGATAGATTTCTTTCAGGTCGAAGCCTTCCGGGCAAACCATTTTGAAGCGTCCAAATCCGGCACTGGCGCACTCGCAACCGAGCGCCGTCATCGCGTCAGCGAAGCCTTCCGCGTCGCCGCGCGTCTCCAGTTCGACAAACCGCTTATTCGCCTTGCGCTCCTCCTCCAGATTCGAATAGTGCACGATCCGGCCCTGCTTCATGATCAAAACTTCCTCGCAGGTCTCTTCCACATCCCGCAGCAGATGCGAGCAGAGCACGATGCGCATATTGCCGGAGTGGCGCATCTCGCCGATCAGCTTAATCATGCGGATCCGCGCCGGCGGGTCCAGGCCGTTGGTCGGCTCGTCCAGGATCAGCAGTTTCGGCCCGTGGACGATTGCCTGCGCCAGCTTCGCCAGTTGCTTCATGCCGAGCGAGTAGGTTCCCAGGGTCCGGTAGCGGGCCTCGCCCAGTCCGACGTAAAACAAAGCCTCATGCGCGCGTTCCAGCGCCGCGTCCTTGGGCAATCCGCTCAGCTCGGCCATCATGCGGATGAACGATACCGCGGTCAGGTTGGCGATGAACGAATCGTTTTCCGGCATGTAGCCGACGGTTGCGCGGATTGTCTTCTGCTGGCGGCGGATGTCGTTGCCGAAGATGCTCGCGGTCCCGGAGCTGAGAGGGCAGAAGCCCAGCAGAGCCTGAATCAGGGTGGATTTTCCCGCGCCATTCGGCCCCAGCAAGCCAATGGAGCGGCCGGAAAGGGAGACTCGCAAGTCCTTCAAAATATCGCGGGAGCCGAAGCGAACGCCCAACCCCGACAATTCGATCACGGATTCCATAAATCAGTGTGTGCCTAGCGCCGGCGCCATCAGTTTCCCGAGCAGCGCCGCGCCGTTTCCATCCAATCCTATGAGTGTGTCTAATCCGAGGCCCGCGAAGCTACCCCGGGTTGCCGCGACGATCTGATCCTGTGCCGCATAGGCATAGATCAGCGTCGGCTTACGGTCGGCGGTCAGCGCCGCCAGCGCCTTCTTCTGCTCCTCGGTGAGGAATTTCGTCGATGTCAACTGATCCGCCATGGGCGCGATCGCGGCGCTCGCGTTGTAATAGGCGAGCGCCGAGAAGTTCATCTGTCCGTTCTGCGGCAGTTGCGCCCGGAAGGTGGCTGAGTTCGGCAGCGTGTTGCCCGTTCTGCGCCCGTCCATCGCCACCATCAGCAGATTGCGATTGGGGGCCATCAACAGATAGCCGTCAGTGAACACGTAATTCACGGCGATCGGGCTGTTGGTCGACGTCAGCGTGTAATACGTCACGCCATCGCTGGTTTCGTTGGCCAGCAGGACGTGCGCATCCGGGGTCTGCTGCTGCGCCGTCTTCACCATCTGCTCGATGGACCATTCGAGCCGCGAGGGATTGTTCACCTCCACCGCGATCTTCCAACTTGGCGAGGGCAGCAGAGGCCCGTCCACAGCAACGGTCGCTTCACCGCCCAGCGTGGCCGCCATATCCTGCTTCACGTCCACGCCGGTGGAACTCTGAATGGCCTCAAATACGTTTGCCGTTCCCGTCATCGCCGTCAACTGCCCCAACAGTGTGGCGGGATTGTTCACGATGAACGAAGCCGCGAAGGTCGCGTCTGGAGAAATGAAGTCCAGCGTTCCCATCGGCGCGGGCGCGGCGATCCAATTCGCGAAGCCGTCACGCGCGCCGCGGAAACTCACGGTGGCGCTGGTTTCCGCGCGCCCCAGGTTCTGCTTGCGTTCGACGATGAGATAGCGGAGGTTATCCATGCCCGTCGGGTTCTTGGAATCTTGTACGGTTTTCGGCAGGATTTGTTCCATGTCGGCGGCGAAAAGCCAGCCCGCGCCCGTGGAATAGCTCTGGGCGATGCGTTTGCCGAAGCTGGTGGATTCAAACCCACTGCCTGCCGCGCCCATCACCACAAAAGTTCCGTGCTCCTCCACTGCGATTGCCGCACCCGCCTGCGCCAGGTACTGCTTCAGGCCTGGCTTTTTGGCCTCGGCGACCATCAAAGGGACTGCCAGCACGCCGTTTTTCGCGGGAACCGCCAGGACGATTTCCTGGCCCAGATAGCCGCTGATGGTCCGCACCTGGTCAACGATGCTTCGGACCTGCCGCGCACCAGAGGCATTCCACCACTCCTTCAGAACCGGGCTTTGCTTCGCCCGCTCCTCAAAAATCGCATTGGCTTCGTCCAGAGTCGAAGCCAGGTTCGGCATGGAAACGAAGACCGCGGTATTGGCCGGCAGCATCGACGTCAGCTTGGAGCCATACCGCATCTCCGGCCCCGGAATCGCGTCGATCTTCTTCTGAATTGCCGCCAGTTCGCCCAAAAGGGCCATATACTTAGGCGAATTCGCGCTCCAGGAGATGTCCTCGGCCACCGTGGTGGGCGCCATGGTGGGACTCGTCGTTACCTGGTCGCCGCGATGCAGCAGTTCGATCCCGGTGGATTTGTCAACCTTGACCGTGCCCTCTACCACGGAGACGCGCGAGCCCTTCAATCCGCGGCTGACGCTGAAGATGGTTCCTTTTACCGAAACCAGGCAATCCGGCGTGGAGATTTCGAGGCTCCCCTGGCGCTGTTTCGCCGCCTCCACCATCACACTGCCCCTTTCGAGCGAAACCAGCTTGCGCCGCCATCCCTCGCTGATACGCAGATCACTGCGCTCGGCCACTTCCACCAGCGATCCATCGCGCAGCTTCAGAACCGCGCGCGATGCCTTGGCCGTCCTCACCTGCTCATTCTCCGCGATGGGCGCGCCCACCGTGAGCAGTGTCAGGCCTGCGGGAGCGACCTTATAAACCTCTCCATCGAGCAGCGCGACCTCGGCCCGGGGGCCGGACGGTTTCAGCAAAACGTTGAGATATTCCGGCAGCGTGAACCCGGCGGCCACAATCACCGTCGCCGCGATGGCCCAGGGCAGCACCACCCCGACCCTCGACCGCTTTGGCATCATCGTCACCAGGGTCTGCTGCTGTTCCCCGCGAAAAAAGCGGCGGCATCCGACGCAGGAATGAAGATGATCCTCCACCAGCATCCTTCGCGCCTCGGTCAGCGGCCCTTCGCGATAGGCATCGGCCAGCGCGCGAAAATCCTCGCAGGAGTTCAGACGCCCGCCCATATCGACCGCACGCATTTCGAGGCGCGCCCGCACTCGCTCCGCAGCGGCATCGATCACTGCCTGACCGGGGTCGTCTTCACGAACGGAATTGAGTAAACGATCGAATTCCTGGTTGCTCATCGCGAGCCTCCCATGACTTTCTTCAGCTTGTTACGTGTACGATGCAGTGTCACCGCGACCACGACCTGCGAGATATCCATCAACTTGGCAATTTCCGGATTCGTGTACCCCTCGAAAAACCGCAGAGCGAACATCTCGGCCGTCTTGGGAGGCAGTTTGGCGAGTTCCCGGCGCAGTGTGTCCCGCAGATCCCGCAACTCAGTGCAGGAGCCGCTGGCGGCCATCCGCTCCGGCTCCAGCGTGCCGGTTTCGCGCCGCGCCCGAACCACGTCCAGCGCCGCGTTCACCGCGGATCGCCGCAGGTAACTCTCCGGATGATCCATCTGGGGATTGCCGCGCACCATCCGCAAAAACACGGTTTGCAGCACATCCTCGGCATCGGCGGAGTTGCCCGTAATACGGTAGGCGGTGCGGAACACCATGCCATGATGCGCCTCGTACAGTTGGTCAACCGGTTGGATCATGAAATCCGTTGGCATCTATAAGTCAAGACAGGAACCAGTCTCGATTATTACACTTGAGCATGACCATTCTTCGCGCGCTTACCTTATTGGCCGCGCCTGCGCTTCTGGCGATGGCCCAGTCCAGCGACGATGTCGTCGCCAGGGCGCTGAAAGCCCGGGGAGGGATCCAGAGGATCAAGGCGGTCCAGACCCAGCGCCTCACCGGCAGGTTGTCGGTCAATGGCCAGGACGGTCCCCTGATTGTCGAGTTCAAACGTCCCGGGAAGATGCGCGAAATGGTGACGATGGGGGACAAATCGCAGATCCGGACCACCGACGGCACATCCGGCTGGGGGGTGGGCACGCTACGCGGCACGGCTACGCCGCAGCCCCTGGGCGAGCAGGAGCTGCGCGCCCTGGCCGGGAGCGCCGACTTCGAAGGGCCGCTGGTGGACTATAAAGAGAAGGGCAACCGCATCGAGCTTCAAGGCCGGGAGGATGTCGAAGGACGGCCGGCTTACAAGCTGGCCATCACGATGAAGGATGGCGAATCCCGCGTCGATTTTATCGACTGCAAAACCTATCTGGAGGTGAAGTGGCAGGGCAAGGGCTTTGAGAGCTACTTTCGCGACTATCGCAAGGTGAATGGCCTGATGTACGCATTCCTGATCGATTCAGCTCCCGCCGGGAAGCCGTCGAACCAGAAGATCGTCTTCGACAAGGTGGAGGTGAACCCCCCGATCGACGACGCCAGATTCGGTCGGCCGTAACGCACCCTGGTCCGCTCCCATCATGACTAGATGGGGCGCCATAGCACTAGATATAGCGTTGATTTTAGGAGCACCCCAAGCCTCAGTAGGGTAGTGCTTTACTTTTGCTTCCTTTCGGTTTAAGATCATGTCTACTCCCCCTGTTTGAACGTCTATAGAAATGGGGTTCCCGTGCTCAAACTAAAACGCGTCGACATTCACGGCTTCAAATCGTTTTACGACCGGACGGATATGCGGTTCCACGGCTCCGGCATTGCCGCGGTGGTCGGCCCGAATGGCTGCGGAAAGTCGAACCTCAGCGACGCCATCAGTTGGGTGCTGGGCGAGCAGAGCGCCAAAAGCCTGCGCGGCTCCCGGATGGAAGACGTGATCTTCGCTGGCACGCGGGAGAAAAAGCCTCTCGGAATGGCCCAGGTCAGCCTGACTATGTCCGACCCGGATCATCATAAGGTCCACGACGGGAATGGCATTGTCACGGTGAACGGCCATGCGAACGGGCATGCCAACGGGAACGGGCATCACCCTCCGCATAAGAGTTCGGAAGATGTGATGATCACCCGCCGTCTCTATCGTTCCGGCGAGAGCGAGTACCTCATAAACGGGCGCGCGGCGCGGCTGCGGGATATTCAAGACCTCTTTTCCGGCACGGGGTTAGGGCCGGAAAGTTATGCAATTATTGAACAGGGCCGCATCGGCCAGATCCTCTCCAACAAGCCCGCCGACCGCCGCGCGGTGATTGAGGAAGCGGCCGGCATCGGCAAATACAAAACGCGCAAGCGGTTGGCCGAGGCGAAGCTCGAGAGCTCCAAACAGAACCTGTCGCGGGTGTTCGACATTCTGGAAGAGGTCGGGCGGCAGGTAAATTC
>JBBIVT010000089.1:0-19104 GCA_037439565.1 Acidobacteriota bacterium
TTTCCGAGATCTCGGCGGGAATAGAGCATGATGCCGCCATTCTATCGCGTACAGCCAAGGTAGATTTCCAGTCTGCCCAAAAGGGAAATGTGGGACAGCGCTCATGGGCCTGTGCCGCTCCCAGCGCCTCCGGCGACCACGTCGCTCAGGAAGTGCCAAGCAGGATTCGCGACACCGCGATGCTGGCCGCGCAGAACAGCCGTTCCGCGCGCGTGCCGTGCCGGCGCAAGCTACAAATGCGTCCGGCTGATCGATGGCGCTACGCTTGAACTGATGAGAACCCCAGCGTCCACGGTCACCGTGAGAAGCAGATACCAGGTGGTTATTCCACAAGGCGTGCGGGATCGTATCGGCGTCAACGTCGGCGACGTTCTCGAAGCTACAGCCGTGAGCGGAAGCATTGTACTCAAGCCGAAGGCCATCAGCCATAGCGAGTACACCAAGGAGCAACGCCGCAAGATCGACGCGCGGCTCGCGAAGAGCCTCGCGGAGCACAAACAGGGCAAGTCGTACGGGCCGTTCGAAACCCACGAGGAAATGGTAGCTTTCCTCCATGAAAGAGTCTCCGCCAAAACCGCCAAGCGACGCGCCAGATGAGGACGCGTCTCACGCCATCGGCCGTCTAAGGATTATCTGGCGGCGCCGGCGAGCGTACGGAAAGCGTTCGACAAACAAACGAGGCTGCTCATCGACAACCTGCTACATCCGTCGCTGCACGCCAAGAAGTACGATGAAGGCAAGAATATCTGGCAGGCTCGGATGAACTATAGTTGGCGCTTTTACTTCACGATGGAAGATCGAACCTACGTGATCCACAGCCTCATCCCGCACCCTAAGTGAGGTGCAGGCTACGCCATCCGCCAGAGAATTACCGACAGATAACCCAAGCCCGCTCCTAGCGCTCCTCCGGCGACCACGTCGCTCAGGAAGTGCATGCCAAGTAGGATTCGCGACACCGCGATGCTCGCGGCGCAGAACATCAGTTCCGCGCGCATGTGCGGATAAAACGCGCTCACCGAGACGGCCACCGCAAAGGCCGTAATCGTGTGGCCCGAGGGAAACGAAAACTGATCCGGAGGCAGCAGCGTCGCCCAGCAGTGCGGCACCAGCGCGCAGGGACGCTTCCGGCCGAAGGCTCGCTTCAACTTCAGAAAGAGCGCGATGCCCACGCCGGCCGCCGTCGCCGCCGAGAGAATCGCGATGAACCGCTCCGGTCCGCCGAACACGAGCAGCGCCGCCGCCAGCCCGTACCACAGCCAGCCGTCTCCGCCCCGTGTCGCCGCGATCATCCACAACCGCAGCCAGCGCGGCGGACGCCAGCGGTTCACCTGGCGCATCAGCCGGTGATCGCCCATCTCGACCCAGTGAATAACCGAGGCCTGCATGTTATCTTTTTAAAGCCCTGGTGTAACAGGGGTGTGACACTGCTATAAAACAATAGTGAAGAATATTGATTTCATCTATTTTGACGCCGGCGGAGGGCATCGGGCCGCCGCCACCGCGCTCAAAAGCCTGATCGAGAGGCAAGGCAAGCCCTGGAACGTACGCCTCGTCAATCTGCAGGAGGTCCTGCATTCGCTCGACGTGTTTCGCAAGGTCACAGGCATCCGTCTGGAGGACATCTACAACCTGATGCTCAAGAAGGGCTGGACCCTCGGCTCGGCGCAGGGTCTGATGTTCATGCATGGTGTAATTCGCCTGAATCATGGGAAAACAACGCGCCTTCTCTCCGGTCATTGGGCGGCCACGAGGCCGGATCTGGTGGTTTCGCTGGTTCCGAACTTCAACCGTACGATCTTCGAGGGGTTGCGCGCGGCCTGTCCGCGCGTTCCGTACATTACTATTCTAACCGATTTCGCCGATTATCCCCCCCATTTCTGGATGGAGAAGCAGGACCAGTATTTCGTCTGCGGCACCGATAAAGCTGTCCAGCAGGCGCGCGCTCTCGGCCATGCCGGAGACCGCATTTTCCGAACCTCCGGCATGATTCTGCGCCCCGGTTTTTACGAGCCCGTCACCGTGGACCGCGCCGCCGGGCGCGCGCGCCTTGGCCTGGACCCCGAAAAACCTACCGGCCTGGTGCTGTTCGGCGGGCAAGGCTCCAAGGTGATGCTCGATATCGACCGCTCGCTGGACGGCGTGCAGTTGATCTTCATTTGCGGAAAGAACGCCGCGCTGGCCGAAAAACTTCGCGCCCGGGCCCACACCGCCAAGCACTTCATCGAGGGCTTTACCGCTGAAATCCCCTACTACATGCATCTGGCCGACTTTTTCATCGGCAAGCCCGGCCCGGGCAGCATCTCCGAAGCCATCGCCATGAAACTGCCGGTGATCGTCGAGCGCAACATCTTAACTCTTCCGCAGGAACGCTACAACGCGGATTGGGTGCTGGAACAGCGCGCCGGCCTGGTTCTGCCTAATTTCAAGGAAATTCGCGGCGCCGTGGACCAGTTGCTCGCGCATCTGGACGAGTATCGCGCCGCGGTTGCCGGGATCGAAAATCGCGCGGTGTTTGAAATCATCGACATATTGGATGGGTTTTTCGCTAAACTAGACGTGTAAATGACTGCCTTTGCCGTGCTGGCAGTCCTCGCCTCCGGGCTGTTCCAAGCCGGGGCGAGTGGCAGCGGTGGGTCGCCGTACTACACCGCCGACAGCATCGCCAATTCCGCCGCGGGCGTAGCCGGACTCTACGCACCCAACACCTTCGTCACCATTTACGGTCAGAATCTCGCCTACACGACGCGCGCGCTGCAGCCCTCCGACATTTCCAACGGAATCCTTCCGACAGTGCTGGGAGGCACCGGCGTTCGCGTGCTGATGAACAATATTCCCGCCAATATTTACTACGTTTCGCCGGCACAGGTGAATCTTCTCGTCCCGACGTCTCTCATCGCCGGCCCGGTGACGCTGCAACTGGTGGTGGACGCGCTGGCCGGCCCCGCGATTCCGATCAGACTCGGTGCGGCCGCTCCCAGCCTGTTTCAATCGGACGCGACCACGGCTCTCGGCGTCCATTTGGACAATTCATTGATTACCGCGTCATCGCCCGCCGCCCGCGGCGAAGTGGTGGTCCTGTATGCCAGCGGCGTGGGCCCCACGGACCCGGCGGCGATTCCCAATCAGATCCCGCAGCAGGCCGCCAGCGTCACGCCTCTTTCCAGCTTCACGCTGCTGTTGAACGGCTCACCGGTCGATCCAAGGCAGATCCTCTACGCCGGGGTTACTCCGGCGTTTGCCGGTCTGTTCCAGATCAACCTGCGGATTCCCGCCGATGCGCCCTCGAATCCCGAAATCCGCATCGGCTACGCGGGGACGATGAGCCCGGCGGGAAGAATCCTGCCGGTTCAATAATAAGCGGCCCTCACAACGCGCAAGCGGGAACTTTATGTATACTATTCCAACGTCTTGAAAGGAGACTTGCGTGCGATTTTACCGATTTATCACTCCCCTATTGCTGCTTGCGCCGCTCGGCCTGGCCGACTTGACACCGCAACAGAAAGCCTCCGATTTCATGCAGCTTGCCGCTCTGTATGACATCAATTACGCGCCCTACGACCTGAAAATCCAGCTCTACAACTTCGATTTATTGAAAATTCAGCCTTGGCTCGCTGAGGTGGCGCAGACCACCAACGACGTTCAGTTTTACGACGTTTGCGTCCGCTACGTGGCCAGCCTCCAGGACAGCCATGATGAGTTCACCATCCTGTCCGACTACGACGCCTGGCTGCACTTCGACGGCGACCTCTATGACGGCAAATTCCTGATCGACTACATCGACAACTCCTACCTGCCACCCAGCACGTTCACCTTCAACATCGGCGACCAGTTGATTTCGGTGGACGAAGTGGCGGTGGCGGACATGCTCACCCAATACGCGCCCTACTCGGTGAACGGATCGGCCAATCCGGTGAGCCGCGCGCGGCTGGCGGCGGGAACGATCACCGAGCGCTATCAGAGCTGGTATCCGTTGGCATCCGTGGGCGCCAGCGCGACCATCGTCGTGCAGCACCAGGACGGAACCAAGGACACCTACACCATTCCCTGGGATGTTCAGGGCACGCTGGTCACCACCGCCGGCATCTTTCCCACGCCGATGAGCAAAGCGTCCGCGGACGTCCGCAAAGAACGCGCCGCGCAGCGCGCAGGCCTGAATATGAACGTTCATCGCCGCGGCACCCAGCCCTACCAGGGAACGCGGCGTTTGAATCCATGGCTGCGGGGCGGCGTCGATCGCTCTTTCATTCCCATCGCCACGGATAACACGCCCGATCCTGAGCCGCCCGCCTACATGGCGCCCCTCACGACCCTCACCACGATGAAGGCGGCATCGCCGCAGTTTGCCCTCAGCAGCAGCGGTTTGTTTCCGTTCGATAGTCCCTATCCGGTGTTCAATCCTCCCGCGGGTTTTAAACTGCGTCTGGGCGCCCGCAGCGCGGACCAGTTTCTCTCCGGCACGTTCCCGGCAGGCACCGGGACCATGGGATTCATCCGCATCCCGACCTTCGCGCCCACCAGCACAAACGCGGCCGTCGCGCAGTTCGCGAACGAAATTCAATACTTTCAGGCCAACACCGATGGATTGGTGATCGACATCATGGCGAACGGCGGAGGCTCCGGCTGCTACGCGCAGACGCTGGCCTCCTACCTGATTCCGTTCACATTCCAGGGTCTCAGCCAGCAGATTGTGGCGAACCTCACCTGGCAGGTTTCCTTCGACGGAGCGCGTGTCAACGCGATCAACAGCGGAGCTCCTGCCTGGGTGGCGCAGTTGTACTCGGTCTACTTGACCGCGATCCAGCAGGCCCTTACCTCGAAGCGCGCCATGACTGGAGCGCTGCCCTTGTGTAACGCCACGCCGAGCACCCCGCCTGCCACCTCAACGTCAGGCAAGAGCCTGGCCTATACCAAGCCCGTTCTGGTGTTGACGGACAATTTCACGCTGTCCAGCGCCGAGATTTTCGCCATGTTCCTGCAGGACAATCAGCGCGGCACGATTTTTGGCACACGCACCGACGGCGGCGGAGGCAACGTGGTGAGCTACGACCAAGCCACCGCCTATTCGCAGGGAAGTACGCGCGTCACCGAGGGGTTAATCACCAGGCTGCATCCCGTGGCGGCCAACGGATTCCCGTCGCTGCCCTATTACGACAGCGTAGGGATTCAGCCGGATATCGTGCTGGACTATATGACGGCAAACAATCTGGCGACCGGAGGCGCGGATTTTGTCAACGCGGCCGTCGCGGCCATCCAAACGCTCACCGGCAAGTGATGGAATGGTATTTCGGGGCGGCAGCCCGGCCGCCCCGCGGAGAGCTTTTGCTGGCAATATCGTTAATAATTCCCCGCAATTCTGGGGTACACTCGAAGAAGAGATGCGATCCAACGCCATCCCGGTATTGCTCCTCGCAAGCCTCGGCGCGTGGGCCCAGGACACCGCCGCGGTTTCCAAACCGCTCGACGCCTCTAAGCCTCCCGTGAAAACGTATCAGGTCGAGCCGGGCACACACATCCCGCTCAGCCTGATCAACAGCGTCAGTACCAAGCACGCCGCTGTAGGCGACCGTGTGTACCTGGAAACCGTATTTCCAATCTTGTCCGGCGGGCGGATTGTGATTCCTCCGGGCAGCTACGTCATCGGCACGATCACTAATGTCGTGCGGCCGGGTAGGATGAAGGGCCGTGGCGAGTTTTATCTGCGTTTCGATTCGCTCACCTTGCCCAACGGCGTGACGCGCGATTTCCGTGCTCGTGTGTCGCAGCTTGACGGACGCGCCAGCGAGGAACTCGACCGGAATGAAGGCGCGATCAAGAGCGAAGGCAACAAATCCGGCGATGTGCGGACGGTCGGCGAAACGGCCGCCGCCGGCGCGAGCATTGGCGCCTTGGCGGGGAGCGCCGCGGGCGCGGCGGGAATGGGCGCGGGCATCGGCGCCGCCGCCGGAGCCACGGCCGGTCTGGTGGGCGTCCTCATGACGCGCGGACCCGAAGCCGTGCTCGCCAAGGGCACAACGATCGAGATGATGCTGGACCGCGCGGTGGCCTTCGACGAATCGGATCTTGATTTCGCCAATGCGCCGGGCAGGCGCGTGTCTACCTCCGAAGGCAACGGCCCGCTGCCGAGCCAGAAGAACCAGGCGCAGCCCCGCCGGTTTCCTTAGGGTTTAGCCCCGATCCGCACTGTGGTATTGTGCACGTGTGGATCGTTCTCGTCCAGATAAAGCTCCCCAGGCTCCGCGAGGAACCGCGGGCACTCTTCGCTTCTTTTCCCTGTTTGGCACGCCCCTCAGCCTGCACTTCAGCTTCATTCTGCTGGCGATTGTGGTGGTCGCGCGCGATTTCGCCGGCCATCAGGCCACATCCACGTACACCTGGTTCCTCCTCGGCATGCTGATCAGCGTTCTGCTGCACGAAACCGCCCATGCCCTGGTGGCGAAATTCCTTCATGTGCGGACGCTGGAAGTGGTGATGTTCCCCATCGGCGGACTACCGCGCATGGAGCGGACGCTGAAGCCCGGCGAGGAGATCTGGATCTCCGCAGCCGGACCGCTGGTGAACGCCATCATCGCGGTGGCACTGTTCGGGTATCTTTCCGCCACCCACCAGGCGGCCGCGATCAACCCCGGCGACCTGATGACGCCGAGCGATGTGAATCTGCCGGCGCTGCTAGCTTTCGGAAACCTGCTGCTGGTGGCGATGAACCTTCTGCCGGCCTTTCCCATGGATGGTGGACGCATTCTGCGCGCGCTGCTTTCCTACATCCGCCCCGAGGACGAGGCCACGCGCATCTCCGCCTGGATGGGACGCATGCTGGCGATTTCCATGGGGCTTTACGGCCTGTTCGCCGGCCAGTTTATGCTGGTGTTTTTCGCGCTCTTCGTGTACCTGGGCGCGGCGATGGAGTTCGCTGCCGCCACCGGGCGATCCCTGACGCACGGCGTCCCCGTCAGGGCGGCGATGGTTTCGGAATTTCACACGCTGGAGCACGGCAAGACCATCCGCGACGCCGCGAATCTTCTGCTTGCCACCTCACAGCAGGATTTCCCGGTGGTTCATGGCGATCAGGTGGTGGGCCTGCTGGGCCGCAACCTCCTGTTGAAGGCCCTGGCCTCCGAGGGCCCGGACTCCTACGTTGCCGGCGTGATGGATCGAGACTACCTGTCCCTTGATCCAAACATGGACCTGTCTGAAGTACTCCCCTTGATGGCCCAGGCAGGCCGTTGCGCGTTGGTCATGGAAGGCGAGAAGCTGGTGGGGCTGCTCACCACCGAGAATCTCTCCGAATTCCTCCTCCTGCGCCGGTTCGGCATGGAGCCGGGGGCCTAACCGGGCGCCAGCAACACAGGAGCCATGAGCCAGACCATCCAGGCGCCGCTTGCATTGCGGGTGTGACATGCGAGACACTAACAAGTTTTCCTGGGTGAATTTTTCCGCATGCGGATGAGAATCCTTTATCACGATCATTGCTTCGATGGCGCGGCGTCGGCGGCATTTTTCAGCCGCTTCATCGAGGCGAAGTTCCATCCGGATGCCGAGTTCGCCTTCACCGGCCTTGCCCACAAGGCCTCGCAATTATTCGATGCGGGCATGTTCGACGGCGACGAAAACGCCATCGTCGATTTTAAATACTCCACCGATCCCCGCTTGACCTGGTGGTTCGATCATCATCAAAGCGCGTTTCTGACTCCCGGGGACGCCGAGCATTTCCACCGCGACACCAGCGGGAGAAAGATGTACGACCCCAGTTTCAAATCCTGCACGAAATACATCGCCACCGTGGCGCGCGATCGCTTCGGCTTCGATGCGCCGGATTTGAAGGAGTTGGTCGACTGGGCCGATATCGTCGACGGCGCCCTCTATGCCAACGCGAAAGAGGCGGTGGCGCTGGCCTCGCCCGCCACGCAGTTGACGCTGGTGATCGAGAACTCCAACGGTTCGGATACCGTGCAGAAAATTATCCGCAACATGCGCCGCTCGAGACTGGCCGAAATCGCCGCGGATCCGGAAATTCAAGCGGTTTACCGGCCTCTGTACGAGCGTCATCTCCGCTCCATCGACGTGATTCGCAAAACATCTACGTGCGAGGGCGGCGTTGTGTTCTTCGACCTGGTGGGTGACGGCATCGAGGGCTACAACAAATTTATTCCCTATGACCTGTTCCCCGAATCCAGCTATACGGTCTCGGTGAGCACGTCGAGTTTCCGCACCAAAGTCAGCGTGGGATCGAACCCGTGGGTGAAGGAGCCGATTAAGTACAATCTCGCCTCCATCTGCGAGCGCTACGGCGGCGGAGGCCATTCCAAGGTCGGCGCGATCAGCTTCGAGATCGGCGCAATCGCCCAGGCGCGCCAGGCGGCGCGGGAGATCGCGGCGGAACTTCGCGGCTAGACGGGCGCCTACGGTTTCCCTAGCGAACACAAGGGATCGCCCAGCACGATGTTCTGCCAGCTCAGGGACCGGATCGATAAATAGTAGCTCTCGGCCAGATTCCGTCCCCTGTAGTACGCCGGTAGCAGCAGGTCCGGCCGCGGCGTCTGCACCAGGTACGGCTCGTCGACGTGCCCAGACGCGCCCGTCGCGCCTTCCAGAATGTAATCCGCGCTCATCGATTGCGGACTGCCCGCGAACAGGCCCGCAGGAGTGCCCCAGTCCATCGACGGAATCCAGCCGTCGGGCGGCTTCTTGAACGTGCGCGCGTTGGTGGAGACGAACTCCGTGGCGATCGCGCCCGGCAGCCAGTGGAAGCCCGCGAAACGCACGTGCCGGCTGCGGTCGTTCGATCCCCAGCTTGCGTAGCCGATCACATCGGCGATGCCGGTCAGCACGTTCTTGGTCGCGTCCTCCACCACGCGCTGCTGCGGAAGATAAACCGCCGCCTCGTGCAGCCAAAGATCCCCTTCCGCCTCCCCCGGCTCTCGCTCGTCGATCACAAACACGCCCTTGTTCGCCGCCCGCAGCGACCGGTCGATCATGGCCTTCACGCCGTCAAAATCGTACGCCGCCAGCCGCGTCACCAAGTAAATGGGGAATTGCGGGTGTGCGAACGCCGCGTCTTTTTTCGCGAAGAACGGATTGGGAAGGGAGCCGCGGATCGGATGCGGCGCGTGGCGTACGCGGTCCAGGTAGAGAAGCGTCAATTCGCTGTCGACGGACGCGCCGTCGCTGTCCGGCCCACTGCCGGCCTCGGCCGCGATCCGCAGCGGCACGCCCAGCGTCGTGACGATGTAGAGGATGCTCTCCTCCAGACCGCCTTTTCGAAGAAATTTCTCAATCGGCGCGGCAATCTGGCGGCGATAATCCTCCCGCGCGATGATTTCGTCGGCCGCCGCGCGGATGTGGCAGATGTTGGCGGCGGGAATCCCCCGGCGGCGCGCGTAATAATCCCCGATGCTTCGCGACACCGGGGAGGCGTCGTTCACCACCAGCAGCACCTGATGACCGTCCTGCGCCCGCGCCGCCACGGAAAGCAGCAGGAACAGCGCGACTACCATACACTTGTACATGGGATCGTTCAAAACCGCTAAACTTAAGATATCCCGTGGCGGGCCTTGGATGGACCTCGACCAACTCCACACCTTTCTCGAGATTGTGCGCCTGAAGAGTTTCTCCAAGGCCGCGCAGTCCTGTTTCCGCACCCAGCCCGCGGTGAGCGCCCAGGTGCGCCAGCTCGAACAGGAGCTGAATGCATCCCTTTTTGAACGCTTGGGCACGAAAATCGCCCTCACTGCCGCGGGCCGCATCTTCGCCGACTACGCCGAGCAGATCCTGGAGCTGCGGCGCCGCGCGCAGAACCAGATCAACGAACTGGAGCGCGTTCCTCGCGGCGAACTAATTATTGCCGCCAACGAGGCGTCGTGTATTTACATCCTGCCGCGCGTCTTCAGCGAATACAAGAAACGTTTCCCCAACGTGCAAATTCTGGTAGACCGCTCTTTCGGTTCACGCGTGGTGGACGCGGTGGTAGATAATCAGGCCGATTTCGGCATTGTGCAGCTTCCGGTGAAGGAAAAGCGCCTGCAGGTCGCGAAGATTCACGCCGATGAGATTAAAGTTATCGTGCCCGCTAAACATCCTCTCGCCGGTAAGCCGTTCCTCCTTCCTCAGGATTTGCGCGGCGTGCCTCTGCTGTTGCCGAAAACCGGAATGACGCGCAGCCGGCTCTCCGCCTGGCTGGATCCGATTGAGGATGAGACGCGGATCTCCATGGAACTCGATTCCACGGAAATGATCAAGCGCTTCGTGATGGCTGGATTGGGCGTCGGCTTCAGCGCCGGCTCACATTGCCGGGAGGAGGTTCGCACCGGAGCGCTTTCGGCAGTCTCCCTCGGACCCGATCCCATGCTGCGGCAGATTGGACTAATCTATAGGAAGGACAAGGCGCTCTCGAAGGCTGCTCTGGGCTTCATCGAGGTCACGTTGCAGTACGCGGCCATCGACGGAACGCAGGCAGTGGCGAGAGTGGCCGAGAGGGGCGGCGAGAGAAAAACGCTGCCGGCGGAGAACTGAGCCATGCAGCGCGTCACCGTGAAGACGTCGACCATCTTTATCGCCAAGGGCGGAAAGACCCAGGTATACCGCTCGGTGAGCGAGGTTCCTCCGCAATTGCGGAAAGAACTGGAAGAAACCACTAACAGCTTTAACTCAGCCACGATCCTGATCGCCGATAAGCGCGGCCGCGAAGAGATTTTGCGCGCACTCAACGGCCTGCCCACTGGATTGCGCCAGCGTCTGGCTTCATCGCTGGCCGTGAAGCGCGCCCCCAAGCCGCCGTTCACACCGTCTCAGGCAGGAACCCAGGTGGTAGCGTTCCTGCGGCGCAACTGGGCCGAAATCCTGCTGCCGGGAGCGGTGGGGCTGATCGTGTGGCTGGCATTTAACTACCGCTGACCGTTAGCGGCCCCGTCATCCTCGGATCACGAGAGTCCCGCCGAGACCAGGGCGGATCGTTTGATTCATGTTTTCCCCCTTCTCTGCCGATAAGCTAACCGTGGAACGTCGTAAAGAATCCCGGCTGAAGGCAAATCAATCCGTTACGGTGACGGCCCTCGGCCTACTCGCCGCGCCGCCGATGTCCGGATCAGTCGTCGATATGTCCGGAAGCGGTCTCCAGATCCGTGTTCCCTACCCCGTACCTCTTGGGTCCCCGGT
This sequence comes from Acidobacteriota bacterium, assembly GCA_037439565.1. Classification (GTDB taxonomy): domain Bacteria; phylum Acidobacteriota; class Terriglobia; order Bryobacterales; family Bryobacteraceae; genus Palsa-187. The sequence goes on from JBBIVT010000089.1 coordinate 11,149, forward strand.
GAAGGTGGAAGCTCCCCACGTCGTCATGGTCGGCGAGGTCAACCGCTGCGATGAACAGGCTGAGGATCAGGAGCCGGGTTATGTCGCCGCCCTGACGTTATCCCACATCGCGCCGGTCGACGAAACGGCCTAGCGAAGCGTCATAATAAAAGAGTGAAGCGAGTCGCGATCTTTGGCAGCGGTGGACAACTGGGCGTTGAATTGAAAGCGGTCTTTGCCGCGCGCCAATACGAAGTTACCTGCTTCGAACGCTCCACCGTCGATATCACGGATCCGTCTCAAGTGGAGCACGCGCTGGCGCAATACGATCCGTCGATTGTCCTCAACGCCGCCGCCTACAACCAGGTCGATGTCGCCGAAAAGGAACCTCTGGCCGCCCTGGTGGTCAACGGTCTGGCAGTGCGCAACCTGGCCATCGCCTGCCGCCAGATTGACGCGAAACTGGTCCACTTTTCAACCGATTACGTATTCGACGGCATGGCCGGCCGCGCCTATACCGAGCACGACGAAACCCGCCCGCTGGGAGCTTACGCCGTCTCCAAGCTCGCCGGCGAACTCTATGCCCGTGCGTATTCCGACGCCACGCTGGTGATTCGCACCTCCGGCGTTTACGGACCCGGCGGACTCAATACCGCGCGCGGCAACTTCGTGGAGATGATGCTGCGCCTGGCGGCGAAAGGCTCTCCCATCAAGGTGGTGGAGGATCACGTGGCCTCGCCGGCGTTCGCCCCGGCGTTGGCCGAACGCACCGCGCAGCTTGTGGACCGCAATGCGCAGGGGATTTTTCATCTGGGCGGAGGCGCGCCCATTTCCTGGTTCGATTGGGCGGTGAAAATCTTCAAGGCAGCCGGCGTGAATCCGCCGGTGAAACCCACCAACGAACGCGAGTTCCGCACCGCCGCCCGGCGTCCGAAATACTCGGCCCTATCGAACGCCAAAGCCGAGGCGCTCGGCGTCACGCCGATGCCCTCGCTCGATGACGCCATTGCTCTGTACATGAAGGCCCGCGCGGCTAGGCTCGCCGTTTGAATCACCCGTGACCACGTTTTTCCATCGCCTGCGCCTGACGCTCGACATGATCAAGTTCGAGCACTCCATCTTCGCGCTGCCTTTCGCGCTTACGGCGGCGCTCCTTGCCTGGCGCGACGCAGATTTTCCGCGGCAGGGGCTGCTGTACCGGCTCGCCTGGATCGTCGTGTGCATGGTGGCTGCGCGATCCGTGGCCATGGCGTTCAATCGCGTGCTGGACGCCGACATCGACGCCCGGAATCCCCGCACGGCCTCCCGCCATCTGCCCGCCGGACTCATCAGCATGCCTTTCGCCTGGGGATTCATCGTCCTCTGGTGCCTGTTTTTCATCTTCGCGGCCAGCCGGTTGAATCCGTTGTGCCAGCTTCTTGCGCCGGTGGCTCTGGCCATCGTGATGTTTTATTCCTTCACCAAGCGATTCACGTCGCTCTCTCACGTGGTATTGGGATTTTCGCTCGGCATCGCGCCGGCCGCCGCCTGGATCGCCATGCGCGGCGAACTGGACCCGCGCATTCTTTGGCTCACTGCCGCCGTCACGCTGTGGACCGCCGGCTTTGACATGATCTACGCCTGCCAGGATTATGCCTTCGACGTCCACTCCGGCCTCCATAGCGTCCCACGGCGATTTGGCATTGCGGGGGCGCTATGGCTGGCCCGCCTGATGCACATCGGCATGCTGATCTGCCTGGTGTTTCTGGTGCGCGCTTTCGCTCTGGGCCCCCTGGCCATCGCCGGTATCGCCGCCGTGGCCGGATTGCTCGTCTGGGAGCATCGGCTGGTGAAAGCAGACGACCTTTCCAGGATCGACGCGGCGTTCTTTACAATGAACGGCTACGTGAGCGTGATATTCTTTCTTTTTTGGGCCACGGACATCCTTCGTGCCATCGTATTCAATAAATGAAACCTACATTTGACGACCCGCGCCTGATCCCGATCGCTGAAAAAGTCGCCACCGGCGCGCGACTCGATTTTCAGGACGGCGTCACGCTGTACCGCTCGCCCGATATTCTGGGCGTCGGCTGGATGGCGAACCAGGTGCGGGAGCGACTCCATGGCGACAAGACCTATTTCAACGTAAACCGCCACATCAACCCCACCGATGTGTGCGTCGCCAGTTGCCGCCTGTGCGCCTTCGGCAAGCGGGCCAAGGATCCCACCGCTTACACCATGTCCCTCGATCAAGTGTGGGAGCGCGCCGGCCACGGCGTGAGCGAAGCCGTGACCGAGTTTCACATCGTCGGCGGTCTGCATCCCGAGCTGACGCTCGACTGGTATTGCGAGATGCTGCGCGGCCTCAAGGAACGTTATCCGCAAGTGCATTTGAAGGCATTCACCATGGTCGAGATCGGATTTCTCGCCAATCGCGCCAAGATCAGCATCCAGGAGACCCTCACCCGCCTTCGCGACGCCGGTATGGACTCGATGCCCGGCGGCGGAGCCGAAATCTTTAACGAACGTGTCCGCCGCATCATTTGCGACCACAAGCTCACCGGGGACCAGTGGATCGAGGTCGCGCGCGCCGCGCATAAGCTGGGCGTGCACTCCAACTGCACCATGCTTTACGGCCACATCGAAACCGAAGAGGATCGCGTGGATCATCTGCTGAAACTGCGCGCGCTGCAGGACGATACGAAGGGTTTCGTGACGTTTATCCCGTTGGCGTTTCACCCGGACAACACGGCCCTGGAACACATCTCCACCACCACCGGCTTCGACGATATCCGCGAAATCGCGGTCTCGCGCCTGATGCTCGATAACATTCCGCACATCAAGGCATACTGGGTGATGATGACGCCTCGCATCGCGCAAATCGCGCAACGCTTCGGCGCGGACGACCTGGACGGCACCGTGATCGAGGAAAAAATCTATCACGACGCCGGCGCGACAACCAGCCAGAGCCTCCGCCGCGGCGAGCTTCTCCGCCTGATCCGCGAAGCCGGCCGCGAACCGGTGGAGCGCGATACGCTCTATCGTCCCGTCGAGCGCTCAGAAAACGTCTTCACCGTATTGGTATAACAGCGAAAATCATCTGGGACAGGAACGTGGGAGGGGCGCAGCCTCTCGATCAAAGATTCTAGTTCTGCGGAGGCGCTGGCGGTGGACCACGGCGGGGAGCGCCGGCTGGCCGGGGACCGCCCAGTCCCATACCCATGCCCGGGCCGCCACCCATCAGCATCCCGATGTGGTCTCCGAGTTGCGTCTTCTGATCCGCGGTCAAGGTTGCGTAGATCTTCGCCGCGGCCTTGGCCTGGCTGGCGATCTGTTGCTGATGCAGCGTGGCGATGCTGGCGCTCAGCGTATCGATCTGTTCCGTCGAGCTGGACTTGATCGCCGCGTGCATCTGCGTCATCAGAGTTTGCATCTGGTCGCGCAAGCCCTGCGTGGCCACGCGATGCTCCTGCAGCGCCGTGTGGACGGCATTCTGCTGGGTTGCGCTCAGGTTCAGCATCTTCGTCAGCCGGGCCTCTGTGTCCGGACCGGCGGGGCCGACTCGACCGGGCCCGAAACCGGGGTGGCCCTGGGCGAACATCCATCCAGTGGCGGCAAGCGAGAGCATGAGGATTTTTGTTTTCATAATGATCGGATTAACTCCTTCACCCTCTCTGACGGACGCATGTTTCCTGCGGATTACAAGCGCTGCTGCAATTTGTCGAGCGCAGGCTCCATCCGCTGCGACGAGCCGAGCACCGGCGCGAACAGATCGCCCACCCGGTCAAAACGCGCCAGCGCATTCCGGATGGTGAACTGATCCGGGCGCAGCCGCGGCGTCACCTCGCGCCAGGCGAGCGGTGTTGCTACCGGCGCGCCAGGATGGGCACGCAAAACATAAGGAGCCGAAATTGTTTTCCCCCGCGCGATCTGCTGCCAGTCGAAATACACCTTGTTCTTGTCGCGCTTGGCCACAGCGCGAGGCGTGGTGAACAGGTCCGGGCGCTCACCGGCGACGAGGTGCGATAAAAGCTCGGCCAGCGAGCGGACCTGATCGTAGCTGTAGCGCGGCGTGAAGGGGACGAAGATGTGCATGCCGTCGCCGCCGGTGGTTTTGGGATAGCTTTCCAGTTCGGCGAGTTCCAGCTTGGCTCGCACCACCAGCGCCGCTTCGACGATTTTTTCATAGCCGCAGTCCTGCGGATCCAGGTCGATCAACATGTAGTCGGGATGATCCAGAGACCCGATGCGGCTCATCCATGGATTGTGGTCGATACAGCCGAGGTTCACCAGGAACAGGAGCGTCGCGCGGCCGTCGCCGATCACAGACCGGATGCCGTCGGCGTCTGCCGTGCGGAGCCACTTGGGAAAGCTGGGCGAGACCTCTTTCTGGAAGAAATATTCAGCGTCGATGCCATTGGGGTAACGCTTCAAGGAAAGGGGTCGATCTTTCAAATACGGAAGGATTAACGGCGCGACAGCGTCGTAGTAATTGATCAGGTCGCGCTTGGCGATGCCGTCTTTCGGAAAATACAGCTTGTTCAGGTTGGTGAACTTCAGGCGGTGGTTGTCGATCGTGAGGATCTCTTCGGTCTTTGACGGATCCAGCAGCATCTTGCGTTCCTCCGGCTGATCCCGGGTGCATTCCTGGGGATCGACATCCGGGCGCAGGCCCACCCAGACGGGCGCGCGCAGCCTCCCGTCGCCCGTCCAATTGGAAAATCGAATCTCACAGACGGTTTCCGGACGCGTCCAGACGCCCCCTTTTTTGGGCAGATCCCTCTCCGGCTCCAGCGGGCACTTGTCCGTCACCAGCGGCTGAAGGATCCCGTAAATCGCATCCATCTTACGGCGATCGAAGCCGGTGCCGACGTTGCCGGCCCACCTCAACTTCCCGTGATCGTAGATACCGAGCGATAAAGCCCCGAACGGTTCTCTCTCGCCTCTGATCATGCCGCACAGAATGAACTCCCCGGTGGTCGCAAGCTTGAATTTCAACCAGTCCGAAGTGCGGCGGGACTCGTAGACGCTCGACGCTCGCTTGGCCACCACTCCTTCCAGGCCCTGAGCCTTTGCGGCTTCTAGAAGCTCGGCTCCGGAACCCGGAAAATGCTCGGAATATCGAATGATATCATTCACCTGCAGGATGTTTTTCAATAATTGCTTGCGCTCAATCAGCGGCTCTCCGCGCAGGTCCCGTCCGTCGAGATAGAGCAAGTCGAACAGGAAGATCACCACCGGGACGCTGCGAGATAGCGTAGCGATGGCGCTTTCGCCGGAGACGGTAATCCGGCGCTGAAGCCGTTCGAAGCTGGGCAGGCCCCGCTCGTCAAGCGCGGCGATTTCGCCGTCAAGAATCGCCTCCTTCGCCTCGATGCGATGGGGCAGAATCGAAAGCTCCGGATACTGGCGCTCCATCGCATGGCCATTGCGGGAGATCAGGCGCAGCCGGCCGTCCTTGACGTAACAGATGGCGCGGACGCCGTCCCATTTAATCTCGTAGAGCCAATCGTCTCCCCTGGGAAGCGGCTCCTTGCCAATCTGCGCGAGCATCGGCGAGATTTCCGGAAGCGGCGCCGGTTCGGCGGCTCGCAGCGAGCTCTTCAGGCCCTGCGCGATCTCCTCCTGCGAGCGGCCTGTGAGTACGGAGTAGGCGTAGTCTTCGGGATTCCAGCCGGAGTGGGCGCTCGGGTCTTTCTTCTTGATGAGGAGCCACTCGTTGCCCTTGCCGCGATTCGTCCGCACGATGGCGAACTCGCCCGAGAGCTTTTCCCCCGTCAATCGAAACTTGAAATCGCCCCGCGTAAGTTGTTGTTCTGCTGGAGTTTCACCGAGCAGTTCGTACGTCCCGCGATCCCACAGCATGACGCTGCCTGCACCGTAGTTGCCCTTGGGGATGACGCCCTCGAATCCGCCGTATTCGAGCGGATGATCCTCCACCATCATGGCGAGGCGCTTCACGGCCGGGTCCAGTGTAGGACCTTTGGGCACGGCCCAGGATTTCAGCGCGCCGTCGACCTCCAGGCGGAAGTCGTAATGCAGATGCGAGGCGTGATGGCGCTGGACGCAGAACGTGGGCGCACCGCGCCCGGGGAGGGACGGAGACGGCTCTGGCTCCGGCGTTTTATCGAAGGAGCGCTTCTCGCGATATTTTTGAATTGACAAAGTCCCTCGAAAATGTTTGGGTTATAGTATTATCAGGTTACTGAAAAAAGGGGACAGACCGCTCTGTCCACTCCCCCAGCCTGGTGGAAACATCTGGCCCTGAGACCTTTTTTCAGACGAGATGGAGGTAACACGATGGCGTCCACGGTCTGGAAAGGGCATCTGACATTCGGGCTGGTTTCCTTCCCTGTCAGATTGTACAGCGCGGCGAGGAGTGAGAGCATCAGCTTCAACCAGCTCCACAAAGCCGACGGCTCGCGAGTAAAACAGGTGCTGTACTGCCAGGCGGAGGACAAGCCGATCCCGCGCAGTGAGATCGTCAAGGGCTACGAGTACGAAAAGGACCGCTACGTCGTGATCGAGGACGAAGAGGTCAAGAAGGTGGCTCCGCAAACCGCCAAGGTGATGGAGATTCTGGAGTTCGTGCCGGCGGATCAGGTGGACCCGATCTATCTGGAGACGTCCTATTACATGGCTCCGGATGAAGCGGGCGAAAAGCCTTACGCGCTGCTGTTCGACGCGCTGAAGCGCAGTAGCCGCGTGGGCGTAGCGAAGGTGGCGATGCATAATCGCGAGCACATCGTGATCCTGCGGCCCGGCAAAAACGGCGTGCTGATGCACACCATGTATTACACGCACGAAATCCGGCAAGTGGATGAATTCCGGACGGATCTGAGTTTAGTGAAAGACAAGGAACTGGCGCTGGCCAGCAGCCTGATCGAGGCGCTGGCGGGGGATTTCGAGCCGCAGAAGTACAAGGACGGCTACCGTGAGAATCTGCTGAAGATGATCGAGGCGAAGAAGGCCGGCGCGGAAGTGGTGGCCACGCCGGAGCCGGCGCAGGCCAAGGTGGTGGACATCATGGAGGCTCTGAAGGCGAGTTTGGCGATGGCCAAGAAGCCTGCCGCGTCGGAGACGGCGGTGGTGGAGGAAGTGAAGCCGGCGAAGAAGAGGGCGAGAGGGTAACCTCGTTCTTTGCGACCTCAGCGTCTTTGCGTGAAACCTACGTGAGGAGCGCTCTCAACTTCTCAACCTCGGGCGTGGGATTGAGACCGGTTAAGAATTTACCCGGCCACGCCTTGGCAGCGGTATCGCTGGGCGCAGTGCTTTCATTCAAGCCGCGGTGATTTCTACTTCGCCGATTTCGTGAAAAAGGCTCCGGCACCGCGAGGCCACATTCGCGCATGGTCTCCAGATGAGCCTGGATTGCTTCCCGAATCAATAACTCCACTTCGCTACGGCTGGAGCCCACGGCAATGCAGCCGGGCAAATCCGGAATGGACGCGCCCCAGGACGTCGGACCCTTCTCATATCACAGCATGGCGATTGTTGATCAAGCGATCGCGACCTCACCTCAAACGCCTGCGAGGATGGCTCCGGGATGGGGTCGCCGTCCTCGATCATGCCCTCGATGTGGAACTCGATCGCCTCACGGATATTTTTTTCGATTTCGGTAAGCGTAGCGCCGGTTGATACGCAGCCTGGGAGATCCGGGACGTAGGCGGAGTAGTTGTTCGGCCCCTTCTCGATCACGACGGCGAATTTTTTCATGCCTTGCCTTTCAATCCTGCCTGCACCAGAACACTTTTCAGCGCACCAGGATGCATATCGTCGCCGGGATGTCCCGGCACGGTCACTCGCCCCGGCTTCGACGGCTGCTTGGATTGCCGGTGGCTGCCCTTTGTGCCGACGGGCCTCCAGCCGTCGGCCTCAATCAGCCTGATCACGTCCCGGACCTTCATGCCTCGGCCTTCAGCAACTCCTCCGCATAAAACGCCCCCGCCGGCGTCTCCTCGTGCTTGAAGAAGACAAACACGTCGCGGCCGTCGCTCT
>JBBIVT010000090.1:0-18976 GCA_037439565.1 Acidobacteriota bacterium
CAATGTGGTTTACACCTACTACGGAGGTCTCACGCTCACGCCAGCGGTGACGTGCTCGCTGGCGACGGCGAATTATTATTTCGGGGGCAAACAGATCGCGAAGTTCAACGGGTCCACGGTGACGTACGCCGGTAGCGACCGCCTCGGCTCGTTCGGCAAATACTATCCCTGGGGGCAAGAGAAGCCATCGGCGACAACGAACGGGACGGAGAAGTTTACTGGCTACTTCAGAGACGCGGAAACTGGCCTCGACTACGCCGTCAATCGCTACCACCAGCCCGGAATGGGGCGGTTTTTAAGCGCTGATCCATACATGGCCAGTGGTGGGCCGGGCGATCCTGGAAGTTGGAACCGCTATGCGTATGTGGGAGGCGACCCGATAAAGTACACAGACCGAAGTGGCCGCGAGCGAGATGACTGCGGGGACGATTGGATGACGGACCCATCGTTAAGTGGGCCATGTGACGGCGGTTGGGGGTGGGGAGGAGGTGGAGGTGGTGGGGGAGGTGGCGGAAACCCGCTTCTCGGAGCCGATCCCAACTGGCAGACACCGGGGCAGCGTTCATTAAAAGTACAACTTTGGGATGCCGCCATTGCTGCGGCGCTGGCCGCCGAACAGGCAAAGCAACAAGGAGGACAATCCGGCTATCGTTATGTCGCCTATCTACAGGTTACCGGCGATTGCTATCAGAAACAGCTTTACGGCAGTTCATCGGTGGTCCGAGTTCGCACTTACCAAGCCTACGATGAATTTGGGAACGTCTATGCAGATCCGAATCTTACGATCACCGAACACAATTATGTACAGTATGGGAGCCTCTCGGCCTATGGCAGCACGTGGCACGTGGATGCTAACGGCGATTTCGTAGATTACCTTTCCAAGGGAAGCGGTCCTGACACGACCGAATACCAGCAATTTACGGCATCGAACTCCAGTGGATTAAACTTTTTCAGCAATGCACCAGTCATGGTGTTTGATCCACTCAACTATTCCAGCGCTAGTCCTGGCGGGCAATACTTCGGCACGTTAGGCATAACGCTCAACCAGTCCACCGTTTTCATCAACGGTACTGACGGAAAAGTAAATGGTCAACTGAACTACTGCAAGTAGGCCCTTTATGATCGCAGCCATCTTCCAGAAAATCTCAACGCCTGCCAGTTTAGTTATTTCAATGGGCTTGCATGCGTCCTGTGCGCCAGTTCCAGATCTTGTGCCGCGCGTAGCCAACGTTGAAATCGCAGACCAAGTGAACGAGGCCAACCTCATCGTTGTTGGATTGGCCGAAAACGAACGAGTAGTCCGCCCGGTTGCTGGAACACGAGAGACAGGGCCGTTAAACCTTCTCGCCGTTATAGTCCGCGTTGAAGGAGTACTTAAGGGACATTTTGATGGCGAGCGACTGACTTTCTACTACTATCAAATGACGGGCGGTGCATGGGATGGCCCGGCTCCGAACATCGTCGCTCCAGGTCAGCGGAGCATTTTTTACCTCATGAATGACGGAGGAGTCATCCGTGCCGCCACGGACGCGTATCTGTCCCATACAAATCTGGCGACTGGTAAGCATCCTATCTCACCCGCAGCCAACGACAGCAGTACCCGCGAAGCCGTCGCCGAACTTGTATTGCTTCCCGGCGAGGGCATGGACATGGCCGACTACCTAGGTTCCTTGCACCGGGGAAAAGCATTGGCGCTGGCCCTGGTCGGGAAATCACAAGTAAGGCAGATGCTACGAGGGCTCCTAAAGAATCCACAGGGAGCGATTCGAGGGCGGGCGTGCATAACGCTCGCCGAATTTCCGCTGAATGAGAAGGGCTGCTTGCAGGACGTTATTGGGGATGTTCAGTCCCTTCCAGAAGATCGCAAACGAGCAGAAGAGTTGATGCGCACGCCGAAGCTGTAGTTTCTTCCCGGGAAAATGTGACGCTTAATTTTAGCTAACCGTCACGCACCCGATTCCCGGTTTTTCACTCACCCGACATTCTTCCCTTGCGGTAGGCGGGGGAGGCGTTGGCGGCGGCGAGATCGGTCGCCAGCGATTCGATGGCGGGGAGCACGTCGTTGGGTGAAGAGAGCGGTTTCTGCGCTTGCCAGCGGATCAGTTGATGGTTGGCGGAAGCTCCGTTGCGGACGCTCATCTCGATCGCCACCGGAGCGTCGGCGCTGGATCGGGTGAGGCCGATCGAGAGCCAGTCGTCGGATCCTTCAAGGACGGCGTTTTCACTGATGCAGTCGATGTGATGATCGACGACTACACGTTGAGCGGCGGCTTTGATCGCACCTTCGGTGAGTCCCGCCGACTTCGGCCAGTCTTCGGCTTCGGGTGCGATGTAGACCGAAACATCGACCGGCTTTGCTGTTGTTGCCGGTGCGGGTGCCGGGGCTTGCGGCTTGGGATCGTGTGTGACCCCTGCGGCGGCTTCGATCACTTCGCCAGCGTGAGTCCATCCATACCAGGCGTCGTGGGCGACCTTTCCGGCCAGGAACACGCCGATGGCGATGAGCAGAATCTTTTTCACGGAATACTTGCGTTTCATTCGTTGATTCCTTTCACAAGTGAGCGACCAGCATCCAGGCGGGCACCGATTGGCCCGATACCGCAACGCGCGGTCCGTCACGTCCTCTGTTTCCTTCCTCCGTGCCCATTCATTGTGTGAACGTCGGCGGGGATTGCGAGTTTGCGTAAGACATAGGTCGGGGTACGTGACGGCGAGCCACAATTTCACCTCCGCTTTCGATCCGGCGTATCTGGCGATCTCCCTGCCGCAGGCGTTGAACACGGATACCCTGTGGCCCGCGCCGATGGGACTGAGTTCGGCGCGGGTGGGAAACAGCGGATCATCCGTGGAGCATTGACGGCAGGGCGTGGTCAGTCCAGGTCGTCGCCCTCGTCGTCATCGTCGTCGGCTTCATCGTTTTCGCCCTCGCCCCGGAGCACGTCTAGGGCGTTCCCTACGGCTTCCGCTAAATCCTCACGGCTGGCTTCGGGTTCGTAGGCGTCGTCGAGGATTCCAACTGCTTCGTCGATCCGGTCCTGCAAATCGGCCTTGGTGTCGGACTGTGGTGCTGTCATAGAAAATCTCCTTATGGAAGTGGGGTTAGATAGGCGCAGACCCTTGCCCTCGGCATACTCATCAACGCTCATGCGTTCGAATTCCTCGGCGCGGTCAGGTTGCCCTATTCGTGACATGAACTGTGCCGCCTGGGACTTCTTACGCGCCGCTTGTTCGCGGGTTAGGATCTTCCGCATACGGGAAGTTTATTGCCAAGCCCCAGCGGACAATCAAGAGGGAAGAGTTTTGTCGGGTGGACGTTTGGCTGGAGGGCAGATGGTTGGCGGGATGCACACCGTCGTCAATTGTGATGGCCAACCCGCAGTCTCAGCCGCCTTTGCAGTTGGCGTTGCTTTGTCGATGGCCATGACGTCCTCTTAGAGGAGTTTGGGGTCGCCCGAGCACCGGAAGAACCAATTCAGGGCTCACTTTCAGAAACTCCGCCTCCCAGTGCCTCGCCGTTGTCTGCGAGGCTTTCGAGCCTTGGGCTTCCGTTCGAGCGCAGATTTCACCACGCCCGCCGCAACCGCGTTTACAATCGTCTTTGCCAACTCCACCAAAAACCAGATCCACGAAAAATTGAGGTTCGTCATCGCTAAGGTAATTCCATTTCCTTCGATAACGACACCCAAATGTCCCATGGCTAGAATCCTATGATTACAGGCTCACTCTAGGAGTCTAAAGGACCCCCTGATGCTGGGCGATGGTTATTCCAACAAACCCGGTACAAGGCCGACCCACTGGAATCCGATTAGCGGCCTACTTCAGTGAACTATGCCTCTCGGCGGCGCTTGGCTGAGTATTGTGCCGGATTCAATCTAAGGTTCCTAGGCGGGTGTTGCAGAGCCAACCAACTCACCTTCTGTCCGGGCCGATTCCTCATCCTTGGCCGCTCCGACTTGCTTCTCTCCGTTCACGACTTCGTATCGCGTCCCTCAGGGCCTTCTCCTCGGCCTTGCGCCTGAACCGGTTGTGCTTTTCCCAACCCGGGATATGGGCGCGATACAGCGCCACTCCTCGCACCCCAGCCTTCCAATCCTTGTGTGCTTCAGTAATCCTCTTCATCCGCTTCCTGCCCCGGCGTGCGGGCGGAAAGAGGTTGTACCGGAAAGCTGCCAAGACCTTGGCCCGTTCTTTGTGTCCGAGTACAGCGCCGAACTGCGACACGATGCGGGCGGCGGAGTTTCTACTGATCCGGCACGCTTCGTTGAGTATCTCCTCCGTCGTGTCAAAACCATCAGTTTCCGGCAAGGTAGGCGGAGCGCCGGTAAGTTCTTTGGATGCGTCGTTGCTCATAGAACCTCCGCCGTAGGGTTTTGGCAAGTCTCTCGACGGGCGATGGCGGCGGCGTAGACCCGACGCACCGTCCCGCTACTGGAACGCGTCTTCCGTCCGATTTCGGGCCACGACAGGTGCTCAATGTCGCGGAGGTGGACGACTGAGTCCCTGTCCACGATGACCCGAGGCCGTCCAACTGGCTTCCCTGATTTGGTTCCGTTTCGCTGGGCATGGTCAAGCCCGGCCATGACGCGTTCACCAATGATGGCCCGTTCCAACTCCGCCATGGCCGCGATGATGGTGAACATCGCCTTGCCCATAGGTGTGCTCGTGTCGAGGGCTTCCTGGTAGGAAACGAAATCAATTCCGAGGGACTTGAACTCTTCGAGTGCGAGCACCAGTTGTTTAACGCTGCGGGCAAACCTGTCGAACCTCCATACGACGACTACGTCAAATTGTCCTCGCCGGGCGTCGGCCATCAGGGCGTCCAGCCCGGGCCGCCGTTCCTTGGATCCGCTGGCCCGATCAGAATAGATGCGGTGTGTGCTCCACCCTCGCTGGGTAATCAGTACGCGGAGTGGTTCTGCTTGCACCTCAGGATTCTGATCGAAGCTGACTTCATCCCCGTGCCGGGACCGATTTGATGTGCTGACCCTGGTGTAGACTGCCGCCCGCGTCATGGCCGTGCTCCGCCTGAAAGGGAACTAGCGTTCGATGTAAGTAATTGAACGGACGGGAATAGGTTCTTGGTGGCGAACCCTGGCCTGGAGCAAAAAGTTCTAAATGCGTCCAGTGTGGGGAGCCAATCATCATCCTCGAATTCGCTGCTATCTGATTGATTGCATTAGGTGCACTTCGGTATTTGCCGCTCGTTTTGAGCCGATCTTCTTAGCCCCCAATGTGGATTCGAACCTTTGGGGGATTGATAGTTCGCCCGGCGAACTGACGTGAGCCCCAGTTTCCGGATGGCCGACAACCCCCCGGAGCCCCCACCGACGCCCTTCACCGGAGAGTGTTTTGCAGTCTGGCATCGCGATGGACCCGGCGTCTGCCAGCCTGGTGTAAAAGCCGCTAGCAGGGGGCCGTACTGCGACGTGTTGAGATGAGTGCTCTCTTGAGCTAGAATTACATCGGACCAAGCCCCTCAACTCAATGTTATCCACCTGCCCCACTAGTAAGACCCGCAGCCTTGCCGTGCTGCTGGGAGTGCTGGCTGTGATGCCGGCTGCCCCACAATCAGTGCAGGATCAACCGCCGCCGGAACTCTCGTTTCTTTCGACCATTCTCAAAGTGAGAAAAGACATTGCTTACGAGATGTGGGGGGAAGTGAAGTTCCCGCCCAATCGGGACATCGGCCCTGCCAGGCAGGGCAAGCATTGGTTCATTGTGGCCGACGACGCGATCGGCGGGGATATGTTCGCGGAATGGAACAAGATCAAGCCAGTGTTCCTGCAGAACGGCTGGACTGTCGTCAAGGAATATCCGGCGGGCGGAATGCTGGTGGTGCTGCACTACGCCAGGAACGGCGTCGAGGCGTGGGTAAACATGGACAACGACTTTTCAAAGTTTCGTCTGGACGTGATCGAAGTCGGTCCGTTGCCTTTTACTCTGACGCTCGCTGTGCCTGCCGCGACCCCTGAGAAAATCGCCGAAGATAAGGGAGACTTTCCGTATTTGGCGCCGCTCCCCGGATCGAAATTTCATCGTGGCACCCGGGACAAGACGCCGTTTCGGGTGACGCCGCCGGGCGCCCAACAGGCGGAAGTCGTGGCCAACGGATCGCTTTATCGCTTCTACGATTTTCCCGGGATGTCGCAGGTACTCCTGACCACGGCGTATCGCGATGCTTTCACCAAAGGCGGATGGACGATCGTGGAGGAACGGAGCAGCTTCATTCGGGCGCATTACGCGCAAAGGGGTCGGAACATCTGGGCCATGGTGTCGACGGACGCCGGCGGGTACGACCTCAATGTGGCTGACGCGGGCGCGGTGGACCTTGGCGCGAATCTGACCAAGGCGTGCCATGTTGCGCTCTACGGCGTGTTGTTCGATTTTAACAAGTCGAGTTTGCAAACGGCTTCGGATGCGGTGCTACAACCGGTGGTCAACATTATGGCGGCGGATAAAACACTGAAGCTGGAGGTCCAGGGGCACACCGACAACGTCGGCAACGACGCCTATAACCAAACGCTTTCCGAAGCGCGTGCGAAGGCCGTGATGGCGTGGCTCACGCGACACGGCGTCGCCGCAGACCGGCTGACGTCCAATGGCTACGGCAAGACCAAACCGGTCGCCGACAACGGCAGCGACGATGGGCGCGCGAAAAACCGGCGGGTTGAGATCGCCGATCCTCGATGCTCGCCGAAAGGCAACTAGAAGCGGCGAGAATTTCATCAATTGTTACTCTTGATCTGGGCTGTGCCGCCGCCCCAAAAGTGACCCGTTCGATTGCTTAGTGAACTGTAACAACCGCAGCCTAATGGCTGCGCGTTGTCGCCATCTTGTCAAATTTCGCTCCGGCCGAATAATGCGCTATCCGGAAACAACTCGCCGCCCGACGAGCGGGCCCGCGGTAGAAATCACGCAGCAGCAAGTTCACTAGCTTGCTGGAACACCGCTCGGATCGCCGCCGCCGGGCAGGCCGCAAAAGTTCGAAATGCGTCCACGATGGGGAGCCAATCCATCAATTCTCGAACACGGTGCCATCTGGATTCCATTTCGCGTGTTTGAGGGTTTCTCGCGAGTTTTCACGAGTAGATCGAGCCGACAAGAGCTGTGAGCGGCGATAACGCGCCCCGGATTCGAACTATTTGACATTGACGGTCACGACGTTCGCAGTCACGCCATCGACAGTCAGGATCACGGGGACTTCCCCGGCGCCGGCGAGGCCGCGGGGGGCTGCTGAAAAACTGACGCGTTTTGGAGTGAATTTTGTACCCGTGCCCCGGCGCAACGGTCCCGAACTCACTGACGGTATTATGCGAGCGCCGTGAATCGTTTGATTTCCGCCGGGCGACGGCTCGAACCGAGGCTACGTGGGCCGCGGGAAGCTCGAAAACCGGCCTTGGGCTATTCACCGGCGGCAGGCGCCGTAAAACGCTCCTGCCAAAGGAGCGAATAAATATTCAGCTTCTGTTGCCGTCCGGTCAACTCCACTTCGCCGAGATGATGGAATCCACCGCGATCACCGGCGGCCGCGCGGATGCTCTCAGAAACGATCACCTGGCCCGGCGCAGCCTGATTCACCAGCCTCGCGGCCACATTGACGGTATCGCCCACGGCCGTGTACTGCATCCGTTGCTCCGATCCGATGTTGCCGACCACAGCCAGCCCGGTATGAATACCCACTCCGATGCGGATCTCCGCAAGACCGCGTTGGCGGCGGCTCACATTGAGACGCATGACCTCGCGCTGCATGTTGGCCGCGGCGATCAGGCTGCGCTCGACGTCGTCGTCAGCGGGAACGGGCGCGCCAAACAACGCCATGACGCAGTCGCCGATGTATTTGTCGAGCGTCCCGCCCGCCTCCAGAATCACTTTGGTGATGGCGGTGAAAAATTCGTTGAGCAACAAGACAACATCGGGGGCGGTCAATTTCTCGGAGAGCGCTGTGAAGCCGCGGATATCGGCAAAAAGCACGGTGAGCGGCTGGAGCACTCCGCCCAATTGAATCGCGCCATCGGATGCGGCGATCAGGTCGGCTACTTGCGGCGACAGGTAAAGGCGCATTGCGGTGCGCTCCACTTCGCGCCGGATCAGTTCGCCGCGCGCAATCGCGCTGGCCAGGGCGAGGCCGGCCTGCGCGGCGATGGTGGTGAACGTGCGAAAGCCGGCTGGCGAGAACGCATTCGGCGCGGCAAGATTATCCGCATACAGCATTCCGAGGAACTTCCCCTGGAAAGTGAGAGGCGAACAGAACGCCGCTTGAACGCCCGCGCGGACGATGCTGGCCGCGCCGGCCAGATCGGCTTCCCATCGCGTATCCCAGATGTGCAGCGGGCGATTCTCCCGACGCACCTTCCCCAGGATCGTCTTGCTCATGACCAAGTCTCTCGGGTCGTTCGCCGATTCCGCGCCCATCTTCTTCTTGCCGCTCCGCGTATAGAGAAACGACTCCCGGAAGGCCTGCCTGCCTTCATCCCATAGCATCAGCGTCGCGCGATGCACTCCTTCGATCTTGAATAAGAGATCCACCGAGGTCTCGATCACCTCGGCCTCTGTGGCGGTGCGCGCAAGCCTCATTCCGACTTCATGAAGCAGTTCCAGCGCGCTCAGCCCGGTTGGATCCTGGACCACCGAATCCCTCGAAGCGAGATCAAGCAGACCTGAACGCGCCTGCAACTCGGCCAATTCCACGGCGGCAGCTTCGATCCGGAACATCGATGTATCGTTCGGATCGGCCTCCGCTTGTTCCTGGGCATTCGTGTCCCGGTAAATCAATCGGTACGGCCCGATGCGGATCACGTCGCCCGGCTGCAAGCGCACCGGGCCGTTTGCCGCCCGGCCGTTTACAGACGTGCCATTGGAGGATCCCAAATCGTTGAGGACCGCCTGACCAGCTTCGTCGCACGTGATTTGCGCATGAAACCGGGAGACAAGCCGCTGCGGATCCCGGAGAACCACATCATTGTCCGTTACCCGCCCGATTTGAAGCAGAGGCTTGGCGGCGTCCACCACTTCGGTGGTCCCGTCGGGCTTGTTTATCAGCAGGCTGCGCATTTTCGGTACAAACGTTTATCGTAATCCTACCCGGCCGCAAAGATCCTGACGACCCGCCCGTCTTTCCCGCGCACCGACACAATATAATAAATGCCTTGACTTCACTCAGCCACGGATCGGACCTATGAACCGCCTGATTGCGCTCTTTGCGGCACCGCTGCTCGCGGCCGCCCAACTCACCGCGGCGGACGTCGTGCGACTCAGCCTCAGACGCGCCATCGAGCTCGCGCTTTCGCCGGGGATTCCGAAGCTCGAGCTCAATAAGGAACAGACCGCCGCGGCCGCGCTCAAGGTTCGCGAGGAAAAGGCGGCGACATCGCTGTTAGTTGAAGCCTCGATCAGCGATCGAGCGTACCGGGTCGATCTTGCGGCCCTCGGCATCCAAATCCCTCAATTCTCTCAATTCATTTCCACGATCCAGCTCCCGCAGACGGTGGGGCCGTTCTCCGTGCTCGATCCGCGGATCAAAGCCACCAAGGCCTTGATCGATCGCGCCGCGACCAAGCGGGTTCGCGCAGCGCAGGGCGGCGCTGGCGAGCAGCGCTCGGCGGACAACGAGACGCGCGAGCAGATCGCCGCGCAGACGGCTCGCGTGTATTTCGAAGCTGTGCGCGCCTCGCAGCTCGCTGAAGTGGCGGGCGTCAGCGCAGAACTGTCACGCTCATTTCTCCGTCTGGCCACGGAGAGGAAATCCACCGGCCTTGCCGTGGACCGCGACATCCGCCGCGCGACCATCGATTTGAATGCCAACCGGCAGAAGCTCCTGGCAGCGCAAGTGGAACAGGCGCGCGCCGTCCTCCGCCTGCTCTACCTCTTAAATCTGGACTTTCATCAGACCATCGAGCTTACAGACAGTTCTATTCCGTCCGCGGCTCCAGGGATCACGCTCGACGATGCACTTGCCGCCGCGCAGCGGAAAAATCCCAATCTGCTCATCCAGGAAGTGCGTCGGGAAAACCTGCGGCTCTCCGATGACGCGGTCCGCGCGGAGCGTCTTCCCACCCTATCGGCGTTCGGCGATATCGGCGGCGTCATCGTGACGCCGGAACCGTCCGGCGCGGGCAATCTGGCGACCGGCCTCACCTGGACGGCCGGAGTGGAACTGAAGATTCCCATTCTCGATGGCCATCGCCGGGAGCTGGAACACGCGAATCTCATGATTCTTATGCGGGAGCAGGAAATCCGGCAGCGGGATCTTCAACGCCAGATCGAACTCAACGTGCGGCTCGCTTTCGCCGGCCTTGCCGAATCGAAGCAGGAACTCGAACTCGCCGCCGAGTCCGCGCGAGCCGCGGAGTTGGACCTGGCGGAAGTCCGCGCGAGCCATTCGACGGGAAGCTCAAACGGCCTTGAAGTCCAGGAGGCTGAGGTAAAAAGAGCGCAGGCGGAAGACGCGCGCATCGAGGCGCTTTATCGGAACACGCTTGCGCGACTGGCGCTCGCTGAGGCGATCGGCTCGGTATCATCTTTGGACTGGTAACGCATGGCGAATCGAATACCATCTTCTTTTGTTGCGTCATCGGGCGATACCGGGCCTCAGAAGAAGAGTCTGCGACTCGCCGGGATCCTCTTCGCCGCATTGGTCCTCGCCGGCGCGGCGGCCTGGCAGTGGCGAAAACCAAGGGTATCCCCCGCGTCCGCCTCCGTGCGAAATCCTGAGGCTGCCCGCGCCTCCAGCGTCGGCTGCGTCGGCCGCATCGCGCCGGAAAATGGAACCTTCTTCGTTTCGGCTCATGCGTCCGGCGGAAGGATTCCGGTCATCGCGCAACTTCTCATCCACGAAGGCCAACAACTGTCCGCCGGAGAAATCATGGCTGTGCTCGATTCCCGCGCCCACCTGGAATCCGCGGTGCGCGAGGCGCAAGCCCGGTTGTACCTTGCCCAAGCCCGACTTGCGCGCGTCAAAGCGGGCGCGGATCCTTCGGAGGCGGAGGTCATCAAAGCGGAAATCGCCCGCCTCGAGATTTCGCGCGATGCAGCCCAGCGGGAGTATGCCCGTAATGAGCCGCTGTACAAACAGGACTTCGTCTCCAAGGCACAGATGGACGTTCTGGACACGCGCGTGCGCGAATCCGGAGCGCTCATCGTCCAGGCCCGGAAGCGCCTGACCGCGGTCTCGGTTGTCCGCAAGGAGGATGTTGACCTTGCCGAAGCGGAGGTGCGCGCCGCCGAGGCAGACCTGGATCAGGCGAGGCTGGAGGTGGAGACCAGTTTTGTCCGTTCGCCGTCCCGCGCCCGCGTTCTGCGCGTGATCGCCCACGCCGGAGAACCCATCGGCCCGGCGGGAATCGCCGAACTGGCGGAGACGGACCGAATGATGGTCATCGCGGAAGTCTATGAGACCGATATTGCGCGTGTCCACGTGGGACAAAAGTCCACGATCACTTCCGAATTATTTCCGGGAGCCCTGGATGGCGTGGTTGCCTACATCAGTCCGGTCATCAAACCTCAGGAGACCGCTTCGGGTAATCCCGGAGCGCCGGCCGATGCGCGCGTTTTCGAGGTCCGGATCAAAGTTCCCGATACGGATTTGTTGGCGTCGCGCATCCATGGACGAGTGGATATCGTCATCGCGCCATGAGAGCTGGAACGCATCTTGCCTGGCTGCAGTTGATCCAGCAAAAGGGGCACTTCGCGGCCGCTCTGGCCGGCGTTGCGTTCGCCGTGACGTTGATGCTCGGCCAGATTGGCCTGCGCGATTCGCTCCTGGCCACCGGAATTCGCCTGTATTCCCATTTGCGCGGCGACATTGTGATGACAAGCTGGCAGTACCAGTTCGAACAGGGACCGGCCTTCATTCCGGACCGGCGCTTGGCGCAGGCCACGGCGGTGGAAGGCGTTCAATCCTGCTCGCCTCTTCAAATCGGATGGCTTCCGCTCCGCAATCCCATCGATCATCAGGAGCACCAAATTGTCCTGGTGGGTCTGAATCCATTCGACGATGTGTTGGATTTCGGCCCCGCGAAACCGGATTTCGCCGCGCTTACCAGGCCCGGTTCGCTGCTGTTCGACGCGGACTCGCGTGCCATGTTTGGTCCGCTGGCGGAACGGTTTCGCGCCGGCGGCCCATTTGAAATCGAGGCGGCGCGGAGTCAGGCGCGCATTGTGGGTCTGTTCACGCTCGGCCCCGGTTTCGGCAACGACGGCCACGTGTTCACGAGCGATGTGTCGTATCGCGATTTCGTCAAAGGGATCAGCACTCCTTTGCCCAGCCTTGGCATCATCCGCCTCAAGCCCGGCGCGGATCGCGAAATTGTCCTGAGGCTTTTGCGCGCCTCCCTGCCGCCGGATGTGCGCTTTTCCACCATGCCGGAGTTTCTGGAGAATGAAAAAGAATATTGGCTGAAAACCTCGCCGATGGGCTTCGTGTTCACGGCGGGCCTGCTGATCGGCATTGTCGTCGGATCGGTCGTGGTTTACCAGATTCTGTACAGCGACGTTACCAATCATCTGGCCGAATACGCCACGATGAAGGCCATGGGTTTTCGTGACCGGCAACTGTATCTTCTGGTCATCCGGCAGGCCGTATTCATGTCCATTCTGGGCTTTGTTCCGGGCGCTCTCATGGCGAAGGCGATTTTCATCATCACGCACAATGCCACGCTTCTGCCGCTCGACATGACGGCGGAACGATTGATTCAGGTTTACGTTTTGACGCTCACGATGTGCGGCGTTTCGGGCGCGCTTGGCATGCTGGCTCTCAATGCCGCCGATCCCGCGGAGATCTTCTGACGATGGGTGCTTCCGCAAGAGTTACGGCTTCCACGGACCCTGTCTCGGCGGCGGTTCCGCTCGTTTCGGTTACGCACGTCGATCACTTCTTCGGATCCGGAGCACTGCGCAAGCAGGTCCTGTTCGACGTCAGCCTGGATATCATGCCCGGCGAGATCGTGATTCTCACCGGGCCGTCCGGATCGGGCAAAACCACGCTCCTCACTCTGTGCGGCGCGCTTCGGAGCGTGCAAAAAGGTAGCGTGCGGATTCTCGGTACGGAGCTGCGGAACGCTTCCAAGGAGGTGCTTGTCCGGGTTCGGGAAAGAACAGGCGTCATCTTCCAGGCCCATAATCTTCTCGATGCACTGACGGCCCGTCAGAACGTCGCCCTGGCGCTCGGCCTTGACCGGAGCCTCACCAATCATCAGCGGAACCTGCGCGCGGCGCGGATGATTGAGGCGGTGGGTCTGGCGGACCGGACCGATTACCATCCCGAACTGCTTTCCGGCGGTGAAAAGCAGCGGGTGGCCGTCGCGCGCGCGCTGGTCCGGGAACCAAAAATTGTCCTCGCCGACGAACCCACAGCCTCGCTCGACCGCAAATCCGGACGGGAAGTCATCGAGTTGCTGAACACGATCGCCCGCCATCAAGGCGCGGCGATTCTGCTGGTGACGCACGACAACCGGATTCTCGACATCGCCGACCGCATCGTGAACCTGGAGGACGGACGGCTTGTTTCGCTGGCTTCGGAGATCGCGGCGAGCACCGGCAACATGCTTCAGGCGTTCGCGCGCATGAACCGCTCCGGTGAACTCACCCGGCACGTTGGCAGCATCTCCCGCAAACAGTTCGTGGAAATGCTTGAAAGCATGACAGCTGAGTTTGAGCAGTATCTCCGGGTGATCGAAATCGGCAATCGCGACGCCGCCATGAATCTTTTCGATTCGGTGCTCGAAGCCGTGACCTTCAAGATCATCGAGCTGCTTGAAGCCGACCGCGGGACCGTTTATATTGTCGATCGCAAGCGCGGCGTTCTGAGCAGCCGATTCGCCAGCGCAACGGGCGGCGCGCCTCTTACCATTGAAGTTCCCATGGGAAAAAGTGTCGCCGGACGTGTTGCCGTCACCGGCAATGTCCTGAATATCGACGATCCCTACCGCTACGAATATTTCAATCCGGAGGTGGACCGCCGGACCGGATACACGACGCGCAACCTGTTGTGTATGCCGATTTACGATCGCAATGGCCTGGTTTTCGCGGTGGCTCAGTTGATCAACAAGCGGAACGGCAATCAATTCACATCCAGTGACGAAGAGCAGTTGCGCAGCTTTGCCGAGCCGCTCGGGATCATACTTGCCAGTTGCGTCGCATTGCGGGACAGGATGACGCGAAATCAGGAGGCCGCGGAATGTTGATCCCAACATCCTTACGGGGTGGCTTCCCACTCGTCATCCTGGCTCTGCTGCTCGATGGCGACGCTTGCGCGCAAAGCCGCCCGCCGGTTGTCCTCATGAACGGCTATCAGGGTCAATGCGGGTCTGGGCAGAATTCGACGGGAACCTTCGGACAACTCGAGACGCTCCTTTCCGCGCAGGGGATTCAAGTTTATTTCTTCGATAACTGCAAGGTTCCCGCCACTGTCTATGACCGCCCTACAATCGAGGAGATCGGCCAGGCCTTCGGACGTTTTGTTCAAAATCTCGCGGTTCCTCAAGTCGATGTCGTCGCACACAGCATGGGCGGCCTCATTCTGCGCTCTTATCTGGCGGGCAAACTGCCGGGCGGAGGTTTCGCGCCACCGGCCGATCCGCGGATCCGCAAGGCCGTCCTCCTGGGAACACCCAACTTTGGCGCGCTGGCCCTGGCCGCCTTCCTGTTCGCCGGATCCAGCGACATTCAGTTGATTCAACTGATTCCGGGAAGCCTGTTCCAGTGGCAGCTCAACACCTGGAATCAGGGTTTTGACGATCTGCGCGGCATCGACGCCATTGGCGTAGTGGGCAATCTTGGGGGAACAGACGCTGCGCCGCGTACCAGCGACGGCGCGGTCCCGCTCACCTCGGCAAGCCTCTCCGGTTTCATCGACCCGAGCCTGACGCGCGTGATCCCGGCATGTCACCTGCCCGGCCTGCCTTCCTTTATCTGTTCCGGCCCAGGTCTGGTCTGGGTGGATTCCAATACGCATACCGGATATCTCATCATCAATTCGTTCCTTGCCGGGACCGGCGATTGGCAAACGCTAGGACATTCGCTTGCCACCGA
Source organism: Acidobacteriota bacterium (assembly GCA_037439565.1). Lineage (GTDB taxonomy): Bacteria > Acidobacteriota > Terriglobia > Bryobacterales > Bryobacteraceae > Palsa-187. The sequence goes on from JBBIVT010000090.1 coordinate 15,028, forward strand.
TCCGGTATTGAGCCGCTACGGTGGAATCGACCTTGCCTTCGCCGATCGCAACGGGAATTTGATTTCGCAGGCCACGAGTGTCACCTTCGCGGGCGGCCGGTTGCTCGAAAATGCCGAGAGCGGCATTTTCTTCAGCGACCTGTTCCCGCCCGCAACCTATCGTTTCTCGATTACTGGGATGGGCGTGCCGGATACCGCCTCATGGGTTCCGTCTCCCGGGACGCATCGCACGGTGCTCCTCAAGACAGGACCGCGCATCGATAGTGTGGCCTCCGCCACCGGACCGCTGCCCACCCTGAGCCGCGCGCCCGGAATGCTCGTCTCGGTTTACGGCGCTGCGCTCGCCAATGCAGTGTTGACGGCGGATTCTCAACCGGTTCAAATTTTGTACGCCAGCGACTCCCAGATCAACGCGGTCCTCCCCGAGTCGATTTCGGGAATGGTCCAGTTTACGGCCTCGTCGCCGGCGGGGAGCCAATCCGTCAATCTGGTCATCGAATCGGCGGTCCCGGCGCTGTTCCCGGGGCTCGTTTTTCATCAGGATGGCTCGCTGGTGACGGCCGACGCCCCGGCTTATCAAGGGGAAGCGCTCTTGCTGGACGCGACCGGCCTCGGCACGCCGCCCGTCGCCGCACCTGAGGTCACTGTGGGAGGGCAGCCAGCCAGCGTCGCGACCCTTTCGAAGCCCGCGCCAGGAGTCGATCAGGTAGGTTTCATCGTCCCGAATGCGTCTTTCACCGGCAGCGCGGTTCCGATCGTACTGACATCAGGGGCGCATACCAGCAATATGATCGCGGTGCCAATTTCCGCAGGCCCGTCAAATTGAACCCCAAAAGCCACTGGGCAAGGCTCTCCTTACGTCAGACCGGGTCTCAGCGCTTCCAACAGAGCTCCGGCATCCAAGAAGGGGACCGTGAAGTCCTTGCGCACCACCCAGGTGGTCATCGAGCGTTGATTTTGGACCACCGTGGTTTTCAGCGGGTCGGCCAATTTTCCGCCTAACTTGCCGGTGAGCGAGGCAAGCAGCGCTTCATCAACAAGATATCGCTCCGCGCCATCCGGCGATCGGAATCTGCGCCCTTGGATACGTTCGAACTGGCTCTCCATTCCGATCGAGGACGCGAGGCGGCAGAAGAAGAGTCCGCCCGGCTTCAGAACGCGCCAGGATCCCAGCAACATGGACGCAAACTGCGCATCGCCGGTGGCGAGATGGAGGACCGTGTTGCTGATGACGACATCCGCGCACGCATCGTCGAACGACATATGCTCAACGGCTTCCACGCGAAAATTCGACTCCGGGAGCGTAGGCGCAAGCATCCGCGCAAGGGAGCGGACGTGATCCACGGCCTGGGCGTCCAAGTCCGCGGCGTAAACTTCGTAGCCTTCCCGAAGAAGGTATACGAGGTTCCGGCCGTAGCCGCATCCGCTGTCCAATATTCGCATTCCGGGCGAGATACGGCCCTTCAGAAGTTGGTCGAAAAGATAGATGTCGATCTGGCCGAACTGCTCCTGGAGCGTGGGACTGGGCATTGGTACGACCCTAGCTTAGTCGCGCGGTTGGGTCAAGTGAATGGGCAAGCTGGCAGGCGGCACTGGTTACGAGGGCGGCCGCTGCTTAATGGTAGGATCGCTTGATGCGACCTTCAAAACTTGCCATTGGCGCCATCGCGGTCTCATTCGCGGCGCTCGCCTGTGCTCAGGACCAGACAATCCAGCTCCTCCAGAGGATCGCCGATGCGCCCGGCCCTCCCGGGTTTGAGGAGCCCATCCGCAAGGTGATGACGGAATACATGAAGCCGATCTCCAGTTCCCTCCGCTATGACGGAATGGGTTCCATCATTGCCGCGCAGGGCTCCTCTGGTCCGCGTGTCATGGTCGACGCGCATATGGACGAACTTGGCGGCATGATCCGCCGAATCACGCCGAATGGTCTCCTCACCATGCAGATGCTGGGCGGCTGGCTCGATCAGGCGCTGGTGGATCAGCGCTGGGTGATCTTAGGGTCGAAGGGAGCGGTCCATGCGGTCACCGGCATTCGCGACATTCATGTGGTACCGGCGGAGGAGCGCACGCGAGTCTTCCCCCGCTCTCAGATCTATCTTGACGTCGGCGCGAAGAATGACGCGGAAGTCGCGAGTATGGGCATCTCCCCGGGTGACCCGGTCGTCCCCGACTCGCCATTCACGGTGCTGAACGGCACGGATAGCTACCTGGCCAAGGGCTGGGACGATCGCGTGGGCTGCGCGGTTGTGATCGAGGCGATGCGGCGTCTCCAAAATCAGGCGCATCCCAATCAGATTTTCTGGACGATCACGACCCAGGAAGAAGTCGGACTCCGCGGGGCGCATTCGGCCGCTGACGTTGTGAAGCCCGACGTCGCCATCGCGCTGGAGGGCGGCATCACCGGCGATGTTTTCGGCGGTCATCCCGATGAGACGCAGGCGCGGCTAGGCCGCGGCCCGGGAATCTTTTTGTACGATTCCTCCGCGCTCCCGAACCGCAAGTTCGTCGCCTTCACGAAGGAGACGGCGTCAGCAAAAGGCATCCCGCTGCAGGCCGACCTGGTACAGGGTTACGGCGACGACTCCGCGGAGCTGCAGAAAGCCGTCGGGGGTGTTCCCACCGTGAATTTGGTGGTGCCCGTCCGCTACACCCATGCTCACAATGGGATCATGAACCGCAAGGACTTCGACCGAATGGTCGATCTGTTGGTGGCGATGCTGCAAAAGCTCGATGCTGCGGCCGTGGAGAAGCTGCGCGATTTCACTCCTTGACCATTGGTCCCATGTCCTTGCCCTTTGTCCTATTCTGAATAGGGACGGGTTTCCATGTCGAAAACATCGCAGGGCCGGCTGACGCAACCGCTGATTCGGGAGAACGGGATGCATCGTCCGGCCACGTGGGACGAAGCGCTTGATCGCGTCGCACAGGCATTCCATCGCGTGATCGAAAAACAGGATCCTCGCGCCTTCGGCATGTTCAGTTGCTCCAAGACGACGAACGAGCTGAACTACGTGGCGCAAAAGTTCGTCCGGACCGTCATCGGAAGCAATAACATCGACAGTTGCAACCGTACTTGACACGCGCCCAGCGTCGTCGGTCTGGCGACGGTATTCGGGGCCGGAGGGGGTACCTGTTCCTACACGGAAGTGGAGGAGACGGATGTAATCTTCCTGTGGGGTTCGAACGCGCGCGAGACGCACCCCATCTTCTTCCACCATGTTTTAAAGGCCGTCCGCCGCGGCGCGAAGCTCTACGTGGTCGATCCGCGGCGGACCGGTTCGGCGGATTGGGCGGACGCCTGGCTCGGCGTGGAGATCGGCTCCGACATCGCGCTGGCCAATGCCATGGGCCGCGAAATTATCGCCGCCGGCCTGGCGAATGAAAAATTCATCCGGCACGCCACCAGCGGATTCGAGGCGTACCGGGACTGCGTCGAAAAATACACGCTGGAGCGCGCGGAACGCGAGACGGGCGTGCCGGCCCACGCGATCCGCGAGGCCGCGCTCGCCTATGCCAAAGCGGAGCGCGCGGTCATCTGCTGGACGCTGGGAATCACCGAGCACCACAACGCCGTCGACAACGTGCTGGCCCTGATCAATCTCAGCCTTCTCACCGGTCATGTGGGACGCTATGGAAGCGGCCTCAGCCCGCTGCGCGGCCAGAACAACGTCCAGGGCGGCGGAGACATGGGCGCCCTGCCGGATCGCCTGCCTGGATTCCAGCACGTGGAAAACGATGAACTACGGGCGAAGTTCGAACTCGCCTGGGGTGCGCACATTCCGCCCAAAAAGGGGTGGCACCTCAGCGCAATGTTCGAGGCCATGGAGCGCGGCGATCTGACCACGCTCTATGTGCTCGGCGAGAACCCGCTGGATTCGGAGGCGGACCGCCATCGCGTGCGGAAGCTGCTTTCGGAGCTCGAATTTCTGGTGGTTCAGGATCTGTT